>QFOL01000184.1 GCA_003241215.1 Agrobacterium fabrum | reverse complement strand
CCGAGATGCAGATTGCCGGTCGGCTGGACGCCCGAGAAAACCAGCGGCTTGAATGCGTTCATTGTCGTCCTCGAAAAGGCTTGTGGAGGGCCCCGCCCCATGGTTGGAATTGCACGCGCGCTTATGCACCCGCAGCCCCCAGCAATCAAGCGGTTTCAGGGCATGTCAGCCGCGCGGTTCCAGAAGATCCCAGCGATTGCCATAAGGGTCTACAAAGACCGCAACGGAGCCGTAAACCTCATGGCGCGGTTCTTCCAGAAAGCGCACGCCGCGGGCCAACATCGTTTCATAATCGCGTTGGAAATTATCGGTATGTAGGAAAAACCCGACACGACCGCCCGTCTGGTTGCCGATGGCAAGCCTCTGCGGTTCACCGTCCGCCTGGGCAAGCAGCAGGGCGCCGCCCTCGCTGCCTTCAGGTTTCACCGCCAGCCATCGCTTGCCATCACCAAGCGGCTGATCGGACAGGCATTCGAACCCGAGTACATTGCAATAAAACGCTTTTGCCCGATCGTAGTTATCCACGACAAGCGTAACAAGCGCGATGCGGCGGTTTTCGGCAAAGGACATCAGCCCGCCTCCGTTTCGACGTTCTTTTTGCCGCGCTTGCGGATAGCTCGCTTGACCATGCCGATATCGGCCCCACCCGAAACAAAGGCCAGCACGAAATAGACCAGCATGGCTGCGAAAACGAGGGCCATGATGGTGCCCGCCCGAACGAAAATGGACGAGGCGGAAGACAGTTCGAAAGTCAAATAGGTCAGCGCATAGTGCACAAAACCGGCCATCAAGGCCGCAGCCAGCAGCAAACGCGGAATGCGGGTGAGGAGCGGAATATCCACCTGCCAGTGACCGCGCCACAAAAGCATGCCAAACAGCAGGGCGGCGTTCACCCATCCGGCAGTGATTTCGGCAATAGCGATGCCCGGGCCTCCAAGACGCGGAAACAACGTCAGCGCCAGGGAGACGTTCACGACGACGGAAATCGCCGCGAAGATCATTGGCGTGCGGGTATCCTCGCGGGCGAAGAAGCCCGGAATGAAGGCCTTGATCAGCACGAAAGCCGGCAGACCAAGACCATAGATACCGAGGATTTGCGCGACGGTGACGGTGGCCGAGGGCGAAAAGTTGCCGCGTTCATAAAGAAAACGAACGATAGGCTCCGCCATGACGAGAAGTGCTGCGGCAGCCGGCAATGTCAGGAACAGCACGAACTCAACCGAGCGGTTCTGCAGGCTCCCGGCCTCGACCATATGCCCGCCGCGCAACGCCCGCGCCAGTTCCGGCAGAAGCACGGTGGCCACCGCGATGCCGACTACGCCGAGCGGTAGCTGGTAAATACGGTCCGCATAAGCAAGCGAGGAAATTACGCCTTCGCCGGCAGAAGCAATATTGGTGTTGATCAGCAGATTGATCTGGGTGATGCCGCCGGTAATGGCCGCCGGCAGGGCAAGAACCAGAAGGCGCTGCACATTCTTCGTCAGCCGCGGCCTGCGGAAACCGATGCGCATGCCGGCATTGCGCACGGCGATCCAGACGATGGCAAGCTGCACCAGACCAGCCGCCATCACGCCCCAGGAGAGCGCATAACCCACCTGCAGCGGATCGTAATTTTTCCACCAGGCAAGCGCGAGCACGCCGATGAGGATGATGTTGAGGAATACGGGCGCGATCGCCGCCGCAAAATAGCGGTGCAGCGAGTTCAGCATGCCGCCCATCATTGCCGCCAGAGACATGCAGGCGAGATAGGGAAACATGATGGTGGCGAGATGGACGGTGTTGTCGAATTTCACCGGGTCTTCCAGAAAGCCCGGCGCGATCACGGTGCGAACGATGAACGGCATCGACAGTTCCATCAGGATCGTCAAGGCCAGAAGCACGGTGAACAGGACGCCGAAGACTTCCTCCGAAAAGCGTCTCGCGCCCTCCATGCCGTTCGCCTCGATTTCCTTGGCGAAAAGCGGCACGAAGGCCGAGTTGAACGCGCCTTCGGCAAACAGCCGCCGGAAGGTATTGGGGAAACGGAAGGCGGCGTTGAAGGCGTCGGCCACAGGGCCGGTGCCGACGGCGGCGGCCATCAGGGTTTCACGCAGGAAACCGAAAATGCGGCTACCGAGCGTGGCCGTGCCGACGGTGGCGAACTTGCCGATCAGACTCATGGGCGCTTCAAGCCTTTGCCGTGCGCGCGGCAGGCAGTGCCGCCACGTCTGGATGGGCGATGATGCCGTTCGGCATACGGTCTCGCAATTCGTCTTCCTGCTCGCTCATCACCGCCTTCAGGCGCGTGGCGATGCTGGCCTGCCGGTTGTCATTCGTAACCTTCTGGCCGAAGAGGTCGGTCACATAGAAGGTATCGATGACCTTTTCGCCGAAGGTGGTGATGCGGGCGGAATGAATATCGAGAGACAGATCGGCGATCACAGCCGTCATGTCAGCCAGAAGTCCGGGCCTATCGAGGCATTCGACTTCGATAACGGTGAACTTGTTGGACAAACCATTCGAGATGGTGACGGAAGGGGGAATGGTGAAGGCGCTTTTCTTCTTGCGGCTCTTGGTGCGGGTGGCGATCATTTCCGGCAGGCGCTGCTTGCCCGAAAGAACCTCCTCGATGAGCTTGCCGACATTGTTGCCGCGCCGCGTCTCATCCTCATCGATCGGAAATTCGCGGTTGATGAGGATTGTATCCAGCGCCCGCCCATCGGACGTCGTGAAGATTTGCGCATCGGCGATATTGGCGCCGGCGGCCGCACAGGCGCCGGTGATGATGGACAGCAGGCGCGGATGGTCCGGCGCCAGCACGGTGATTTCGGTGATGGCATGGAAGGAATGGGTGCGCACCATGGTCGACAGCGCTTTTTCCTGCTTGTCGGCCTCACGGATAAAGCGGGTATGGCGCACCTGGTCTTCCAGCGCCACCGTCAGCAGGTAGGGCTCGTAGTGCAGCTTGGTATATTTGCGCCGCGCCTTCTGGCCCCAGTCTTCGAGTGCGTCGTAAAGCGCCTGCCGGGCGATCTGCGCGCGCTCCTTGCGGGAGACCTCCGAGAAGCCGCCCGAGAGCAGCAGTTCGGTCTCGTAATAAAGCGAACGCAGCAGCTGCCCTTTCCAGCCGTTCCACACGCCCGGACCAACGGCGCGGATATCGCAGACCGTCAGGATGAGCAGCATCTTCAGCCGCTCCATGGACTGCACCTTGTCGGCAAAATCGGTGATGGTCTTGCGGTCATGCAGGTCGCGCGTCTGGGCGACCATGGACATCAGCAGATGTTGCTCGATCAGCCAGACCACCGTTTCGGTCTGCTTGCCGGTCAGCCGGAAACGCTGGCAGAGCTTGCGGGCGACGCGCGCGCCGGCAATCGAGTGGTCTTCCTGCCGGCCCTTGGCGACATCGTGCAACAGCACGGCGACATAAAGCGCCTCGCGTTCCTCGACGCTCGGCATCAGCTGGTTGGCGAGCGGGTGGGCGTCGACGGCCGTTCCCTTGTCCACTTCCGACAGAACGCCGACGGAGCGGATCAGATGCTCATCCACCGTATAGTGATGATACATGTTGAACTGCATCATCGCGACGATCTTGCCGAATTCGGGAATGAACTTGCCGAGCACGCCTGCCTCGTTCATGCGGCGCAGCGTCAGGGCCGGATCGCGCCGCGACGTCAGGATCGACAGGAAAAGCCGGTTTGCCTCTTCGTTTTCCCGCAGCTCGTCATTGATGAGCGACAGCGAACGCGTGACGACACGCAGCGCATCGGGATGCAGTTCGAGATTGTTGATATCGGCAATGTGGAACAGCCGGATCAGATTGACCGGGTCATTCTTGAAGACATCAGGTTTGGCGAGCGCAATGCGGCCGCGATCCTCGACGAATTCCACCGAGCCGGGAATCTTGCGTACACGGTGGGCGAAGCGGCTGAGAACGCCGGAAAGGCCCGGCACGTCCTTCGCCTGCCGGTCTTCCAGTGCAGCACAGACGATGCGGGTCAGGTCGCCAACATCCTTAGCCACGAGGAAATAATGCTTCATGAAACGCTCGACGGCGGAAAGGCCGGGGCGCGGCTGATATCCCAGCGCATCGGCGATTTCTCGCTGAATGTCGAAAGAAAGGCGCTCTTCCGCCTTGTTGGTGATGAAATGCATCTGGCAACGAACGGCCCAGAGAAAATCATCGGCCTTTTCGAACAGCCTGAGTTCGCGCCGCGACAGGACGCCGAGCTTCACCAGATCGGCCGTATCGCGGACGTGATAATAATATTTGGCGATCCAGAACAGCGTATGCAGGTCGCGCAACCCGCCCTTGCCTTCCTTGACGTTCGGCTCCACCAGATAACGCGTATCGCCCGCCTTGCGGTGGCGCTGGTCGCGCTCGGCGAGCTTTGCGGCAATGAACTCCGGACCGGTACCGGTGACGACTTCCGACTCGAAGCGTTTTTCAAGATCGTCGGTCAGGGATTTTTTGCCGCAGATCGCCCGCACTTCCAGAATGGCGGTGCGGATCGTCATATCGGATTTGGACAGGCGGATGCATTCATCCACCGTTCGGGTGGCATGGCCAACCTTGAAACCGAGGTCCCAGAGGAGATAGAGCACGAACTCCACGGCCTTGTGCATGTCAGGCGTATTCTTGGCCGGCAGCAGGAACAGGAGATCGATATCCGATCCCGGCGCCAGCGTGCCGCGGCCATAACCGCCGACCGCCGCGACCGCTATCTGCGGTGCATCCTTCGGGTAGACATACTGGCAGGCGAGATCATAAAGGGTTTCGATCAGCCGGTCCTGAAGCCAGGAGATGCGCCGGGCGCAATCAATGCCGCTGCCATCGGCTTTCAGCAGTTCCCTGGTCTTTTCCCGGCCTTCCGTGCTGGCCTTGCGGAAGATCGGCAGCAGGTCGGACCTGATATCGGCGATACGCTTGCCATCTTCCTTGAAGAGGATGTCGCATTCGCGCTTCAGCGCCGAGACATCGAGAATGTCGGAAAAATCCAGGTCCTTGATGGCCATCTATGCCGGTATCCATGTCCTGTGGGATAATCCCACCGCTTGCAATGGGAGTGTCCTATAGCGAGTTTTAAAGGCGATGGACAGGCAATCTATCCCTTCAAGCCTTGCCAAGTTCTTTCTTCAACGCATAGAGCGCGTCCAATGCCTCTCGCGGCGTCATTTCGTCGGGGTTGAAGCGTTTCAGAGCTTCTTCCAGCTTCGATGGCCCGGCCTTGCGGGTTTCCTCGCGGCGAACCGCGATCTGGAACAGCGGCAGATCGTCGATCAGCTGGCTGGCCGGGTTCTTGCGGTCGGCATCTTCAAGCTTCGTCAGCACCTCGCGGGCGCGCTCCACCACCGATGCGGGCAAGCCCGCAAGCCGCGCCACCTGAATGCCATAGGAACGATCCGCAGCACCCGGTCCGACCTCATGCAGGAAGATGACATCGCCTTCCCACTCCTTCACCCGCATCGTGGCATTGGAAAGGCGGCCGAGTTTTTCCGACAGCACCGTCAACTCATGGAAATGGGTGGCGAAGAGACCACGGCAACGATTGACCTCGTGCAGATGCTCCACCGCCGCCCAAGCGATGGAAAGACCGTCAAAGGTTGCCGTGCCGCGACCGATCTCGTCCAGAATGACCAGCGAGCGGTCCGTCGCCTGGTTGAGAATGGCAGCGGTTTCCACCATTTCCACCATGAAGGTCGAACGGCCGCGCGCCAGATCGTCCGATGCGCCGACACGGGAAAACAGCCGGTCGACGACGCCGATATGGGCGGCGTCCGCCGGAACGAAGGAGCCGATCTGCGCGAGAATGGCGATAAGCGCATTCTGGCGCAGGAAGGTCGATTTACCGCCCATATTCGGGCCCGTGAGCAGCCATATCGCGCCGTTCTTGCCACCATCAACGGCAGAGAGATCGCAATTATTGGCGATGAAGGGTCCGGCCGACTGCCGCCGCAACGCCTGCTCCACCACCGGATGCCGCCCGCCCTTGATCACAAAGGTCATGGAAGCATCGACGATCGGTCGGCAATAGGCCTGTTCGGTGGCGAGACAGGCAAGGCTCGAGGCGACATCGATCACCGCAAGCGCCAGTGCGCCGGCCTTGATCGCCTCCGCCTGCTGCACCACGGCCTTGACCATGCGCTCGAAGGCTTCCAGTTCCATGGTCAAAGCCTGCGCGGCGGCATTGGCAATGCGGCTTTCGAGATCGGCAAGCTCGGTGGTGGTGAAGCGCATGGCGCCTGCCATGGTCTGGCGGTGGATGAAACGCGCCTTGGCCTCGTCCGTCGCCATCATCACATCGGCATTGCCTGCCGTCACCTCGATGAAATAGCCAAGCACATTGTTGTGCTTGATCTTGAGCGACTTGATGCCGGTCTCATCGGCATATTTGAGCTGCAGCCCGGCAATCACCCGGCGCGACTGGTCGCGCAGCGCCCGCACCTCGTCGAGCTCAGGGTTGGCGCCTTCACGCAGAAAACCGCCGTCACGCTTCAAAAGCGGCAGATCGTCGGCAAGCATCGAGCCGAGCATGGCTTCCAGCCCACCGGGCAGGGCTTTCAAATCCTTCAGCGCCGTTGCCAGCTCATCCGGTAACAACCCGTCATCGAGAATGGCCGCTATTTTTTCGGCGGAGACCAATCCCAGCCGGATGGCGCCGAGATCGCGTGGCCCACCGCGCTCAAGCGCCAGACGCGAAAGCGCACGCGGCATATCGGCGACATGTTTCAGCGCATCACGCAGGCCGTCGCAGAGCGAGACGTCATCGATGAGATAGGCGACGGCATCGAGGCGTGCGTTGATCCTTTCCGGGTCGGTCAAGGGCGACATCAGCCGCTCGGCCAGAAGCCGTGCACCGCCGCCGGTTACCGTGCGGTTCAGGGCATGCAGCAGCGATCCATCTCTCTCACCGGACAGCGTCTTCACCAGCTCCAGATTGGCGCGAGTGGCGGGATCGATGAAAAGCGTGGAGGCGGCACTTTCACGCTCCGGTGCGCCGAGCGGCGGGCGCTCGGCGATCTGGGTCTTTTCGACATAGGCGACGGCGGCGGCGGCGGCCGCCATTTCCACCCGCGAAAAGGTGCCGAAACCATCCAGTGTCGAAACGTTGAAATAACGGGCTATGCGCCCTTCCGCCGTGGCGCTGTCAAAGAGGATCGCCGGCTGCGGAACCGCCACGCGGCCAAGCACATCGAAGACCGGCCGCAGTTCCTCATCATGGAACAGGCTATCGGCGACGATCAACTCGCGCGGATCGATGCGCCAGATATCGGCGAGCAGCCGTGTCAGCGTGGTTTCCGCCAGACGGAAAACGCCGGTGGAAATATCGATCCAGGCGAGCGCAAACTGCGCCTCGGCACTGCCGCGAATGCGGGCAAGCGCCATCAGATAGTTGGATTCCGTCGGCGACAGCAGTTTTTCCTCGGTGAGCGTGCCGGGCGTGACAAGCCGCACCACATCACGCTTGACCACGGATTTCGATCCGCGCTTCTTGGCTTCAGCCGGATCTTCCACCTGCTCGCAGACGGCGACGCGATAACCGCGCAGGATGAGTTTCTGGAGATAATCATCCGCCGCATGGACGGGGACGCCGCACATGGGAATATCATGACCCATATGCTGGCCGCGTTTCGTCAGCGTGATGCCCAGAGCGCGGGAAGCTTCGACCGCATCGTCAAAGAACAATTCGTAAAAATCGCCCATGCGGTAGAACAGCAGCGAACCGGGATTGTTCGCCTTGATCTCGATATATTGCTCCATCATCGGAGTGGCCGTCGCG
>QFOL01000183.1 GCA_003241215.1 Agrobacterium fabrum | reverse complement strand
CATCGATATCACCGGCCTGTCGCGCGCCATGCAGTCGCTGCTGGAAGGGCGCTCCATCGTCGATGTCTTCGTGGATGGCGATGCGATCCCGGTGCGGCTCTTGTCCTCCACCCGGCCGATCAACGACCCGACCGATCTGGAAAACGTCTTCTTGAAGACGGGCGACGGCAAGATCGTGCCGATGTCGGTCATCGCCACCCTGAAGGAAAATGCGGTTGCGCCGCAGCTCAACCGCGAGCAGCAGCTTCCCTCGGTCGGCTTTACCGCCAACCTCAAGGATGGCGTTTCGCTGGGTGAGGCGCTGCAAAAGGTGAATGAGCTCTCGCAATCCGTCATGCCGCCCGGCGCGCGCCTGTTGCCGCTCGGCGAAGCGGCGACGCTGGAGGAAAATTCGAGCGGCATGCTGCTGACCTTCGGTTTCGCCATCGCCATCATCTTCCTCGTGCTGGCTGCGCAGTTTGAAAGCGTGTTGAGTTCGGTCATCATCATGACGACGGTGCCGCTCGGTCTCGCCTGCGCGGTCATCGCGCTGCTCGTCACCGGCTCGAGCCTCAACGTCTATAGCCAGATCGGTCTTGTGCTGCTCGTCGGGGTGATGGCGAAGAACGGTATTCTCATCGTCGAATTCGCCAATCACCTGCGCGATCAGGGCGCCACCGTGCGCGAGGCCATCGAAAAGGCCACCAGCATCCGCCTGCGCCCGGTCATGATGACGATGATCGCCACCATTCTCGGCGGTGTACCGCTGGTGCTGGCGCAGGGCGCCGGCGCGGAAGCGCGTATCGCGCTAGGCTGGGTCATCGTCGGCGGCCTCGGTTTTGCGACGCTGGTGACGCTTTACATCACGCCGGTCTCCTACCTGCTGATTGCCCGTTTCGCCAAACCTCAGGCGGATGAGGAAGTTCGCCTTCACCGCGAACTCGAACTTGCCGCCCGCCGCAAGGCGCTGGAGGAAGACAAGCCGCTGCTCGCTGCGGAATAGCATGGGGTTCTCGCCAAACGGCATCCGGCACAATTGCGATGCTGGACAAAGCGTTAACCTTATCCCATACCACCTGACGGAATTTCGTAACGGATCGAATCCTTTACGGGCAGATGTTGCGGTGGAGACGGACGATGGCGCTGAAAGACGTGGTGGCGGGAAAGCGAAACGAAGAGGGCATCGCGTCTGTGCTCGCGGTGCTGAAGCAGCAGCTTGGCGACAGGCTGCAGACCGGACAGGCGTTTCGCGAGCAGCACGGCCACACCACCACCTATCTGACCCTGCAGGCGCCCGATGGTGTCGTCTTTGCAGAAAGTGCGGACGATGTGAAGGCCGTGGTGAGGGTCTGCGCACAATACAAGGTGCCGGTCATTCCTTTCGGAACGGGCTCTTCGCTGGAAGGGCAGGTGAATGCGCCGAACGGCGGAATCTGCATCGATTTCAGCCGGATGAATCGTATCATTGAGGTGAACGCCGAAGATCTTGACGTGACGGTGGAACCGGGCGTGACGCGCGAGGACCTGAATGTCTATCTGCGCGATACCGGCCTGTTCTTCCCCATCGATCCCGGCGCCAATGCCTCCATCGGCGGCATGGCCTCGACGCGGGCTTCCGGCACCAATGCCGTGCGTTACGGCACGATGAAGGACAATGTACTGGCCGTTACCGCCGTCGTCGCCAATGGCGAGGAAATCCGCACCGCCCGCCGCGCCCGCAAGTCGTCCGCCGGTTACGACCTGACGCGGCTTTTTGTGGGTGCCGAGGGGACGCTGGGTGTCATCACTTCCGTGACGCTGCGCTTGCAGGGCATTCCTGAAAAAATTGCCGGCGGGGTGTGCACCTTCGACAGCGTCAAGGCGGCCTGCGATGCCGTCATCATGACGATTCAGATGGGGGTTCCGGTCGCCCGCATCGAATTGCTGGACGAGGTTCAGGTGCGAGCCTGCAATGCCTATTCCGGCCTGAACTATGCGGAGAAACCGACACTCTTCGTGGAGTTCCACGGCACCGAGGAAACGGCGGCACTGCAATCGCAGCAGTTCGCCGAGATCGCCGCCGAATGCGGCGGCGTCGATTTCCGCTGGACGGGCGATGCGGCCGAGCGCAACAAGCTGTGGAAGGCGCGGCATGACGCCTATTGGGCTTCCCGCGCGCTTGCGCCGCATCTCGACGGGCTTTCCACCGATGTCTGCGTGCCGATCTCGCGGCTGGCGGATTGCGTGGTGGAAACACAGCAGGATATCGAGGAAAACGGCTTTCTGGCGCCGATCGTCGGCCATGCGGGCGATGGCAACTTCCACGTCCTTATTCTGTTCGACGGCAAGGATGCGGAAAGCGTTGCGAGAACCGAAGCCTTCGTCGCCCGTCTCAATCGCCGCGCCATCGCCATGGACGGCACCTGCACCGGCGAACACGGCATCGGCCAGGGCAAGATGAGTTTTCTCGCCGAAGAGGCGGGAAATGAACTGGATGTGATGCGCGCCATGAAAACGTCGCTCGATCCGGATAATATCTTCAATCCGGGCAAGTTGTTCCGGCTTGTCTGATCATTCTCACAATTGATTGGTACAAAAGGCTGCTTGCCGTTAAGGCAGAAAAGAATAGGTTTGCAGCGTTCGCGAAGGGAGATGCAGGTCAGTGCTCGGGCGTATTCTGGTTTTTCTGGGCGGACTGCTGGCCTTGGTGCTGTTTTCAGCGCTGCTCATTCCCTATTTCGTCGACTGGACGGATTTCCGCCGCGATTTCGAGGACCAGGCAAGCCGTATTCTCGGCAAGAAGGTGGTGGTGCATGGTCGCGTCGAAGCCCGCATCCTGCCATTCCCTTCGGTAACGCTGCATGACGTGCGCGCCGGAACCGATGCGGATGGATCGCCGCTCATTCAGGTCGCCCGTTTTTCCATGGATGCCGAGCTTGCACCCTTCCTCTCCGGCGAGGCGCGCATCTTCGACATGCGCATCGAGGAGCCCAAGGCCAAGATCAGGCTCCTGAAAGACGGCACGCTGGACTGGATGCGCGGCAGCCGGGCGGAAATTCCCGCCCGCACCGTGGTTCTGGAAAGCGTGCAGATCGAAGGCGGGCAGATCGAATTTATCGACGAGCAATCCGGCCGCAACCGTGTCGTGACCGGCCTTAATGCCGACATGTCCGCCAATTCGCTGGCCGGCCCATGGAAGGCGGAGGGACGCGCCGCCATTGACGGCCATCCCGGGTCATTCTCGCTTTCGAGCAGCGAGCCGGATTATGCCGCCGGCCGCATGGGCCTCAGGGTTCGGGTGGTGCCGGACGAGCATCCGGTGGAGGTCGATCTTGACGGCGCCATTGCCGCGACCGCAGGTAAACCCGCCTATAGCGGCTCCTTCTCCTTCAGTTTCCGTGAGGATGAAAAGCAGAAGCAGCAGGCGGGGCAATCGATCTTTTCTTCGCCGCGCACCCGCGGCAGTTTCGAACTGACCAATGAAAGCGTGCGCATACCGAGCTACCGCATGGAACTCGGCGGCAGCGAAAATCCTTACGTCGTGACCGGTGAGGCGACGCTCGATACCGGCGCCAGGCCGGAATTCCTGCTGACGGCCGATGGCCAGCAGATCGATGTCGCCCGCTTTGCGCCGCCCGTCGTGCAGACAGGCAAGACGTCACGCCAGCCCACCGTCTCGGTGCGCCAGCGTATCGAAGCCTTCGCCGCCATGGTGGCCCGCATTCCGGTGCCGCCGGTCCCGGGCAAGGCAAGCATCAGCCTTCCCGCACTTGTTTCCGACGATACGACCATTCGCGACATCAGGCTGGATGTGCGCCCGGAAGGCAGCGGCTGGCAGGTGGTGAATGCCGTGGCGACGCTGCCGGGCAGGACACAGCTCGAAGCCAAGGGTTCGCTGACGCTGCTTGGCGGCCCCGCCTTCAACGGCAATCTGTTGCTCGCCTCCAACCAGCCCTCGGGGCTGGCGAACTGGCTTTCCGGTTCCGTCGATCCGGCGATCCGGCAGCTCAACGCCGCCGGTTTCTCCGCCGATGTCTCGCTGACGACGCTCAACCAGCGTTTCGACAATCTTGAGCTTGCCATTGGCGATGCGTCGCTGAAGGGTGAGCTGGAGCGGCGTTCCGACGGCAAGACCTCCAATCTTTCCATCGATCTTGCCGGCAACGAAATCGATCTCGATGCGCTGAAGGCGCTTGGCAGTCTGGCGCTTGGCGATCAGGTCGGAAGCTCGGTGCTCGACCATCGAATCACCGCGAAATTCAAGGCCGACCGCTTCAACATGGCCGGGGTGACCGCCAATCATGTCGAGACCGCCTTTACCATGGCGGGCGGGGTTCTCTCGCTTGAAAACATGACGGCCGGCGACATCGCCGGTGCGGAGGTGCGGGCGACGGGCCAGCTACAGGGTTCGTTGCTGAAATATGCGGGCAAGGGTACGGTGAACCTGCATGCGGCCGATATGCAGCCCTTCTTCACCATGCTGCAGCAGAAACTGCCGAACCACCCGTTCCTCAGCCGTCTGGCGGTAAGCGCGCCGTGGTATGCCAATTCCGACCTTGCCGTCGATATTTCGGTCAATAGCGAAAATGGCGGGGCCAATCTTGCCGTTTCCGGCACGGTCAATGGCAGCCGCCTGTCGGCCATCGCCAAGATGCCGGATTTCCTTGCTATCACCGATGATACGGCCATGTCGCTGGAGGCGGTGCTGAAGAACCAGTCGACCGCCATCCTGTTCGGTCAGGCGGGGCTCGATCCGTTGCCCTTCGATGCGGATGGCGAGGGGCTTCTCTCCGTCAAGCTCAACGGCACTCTTGGTTCACCGGCCCAGACCGAACTGCGATTCTCGACGGAACGCACGCATTTTTCGATGAACGGTTCCTTTTCCGTTGCCGCCGCAAATTTCGGCGAAGGCAGTGCCGATATGGCGCTCGAAAGCGCTGATATCGAGCCTTATCTCATCATGAATGCCGTTGGTCTGCCGCAGCTTGGCGGCGGTATGGCATTGAAGGCCAATGCCAAGGTGGCCGTCGACGGGCAGAAGATCACGCTTTCCTCAATCGGCGGGCAGGCGGGCGGCAATCCCTTTTCCGGCAATCTGGCGTTCCAGCGTGCCGCGCCCTATCCCGTCACCGGCGATCTTGCGGTCAGAACCGCCGATCTCGCCTGGCTGGGTGATGCGATCTACGGTCCGGTGATCGATCCGGAAACCGGCGCACTCAATGCCAAGCCTCTGGCCATGGCGGCGTTCCCGCAGTTGAAGGCTTCGCTTGCCTTGAAAGCGGAAAGCTTCGAAGCCGGCCCCTTCGGCACGATCACGGGTGTTTCGGCCAAGGTCACGCATGATGCGGGCAGTCTCTCGCTCGATGATGTTGCCGGCACCTTCATGGGTGGCAAGCTGACGGGACGGCTCGCCATGTCGACGGGCGAGGGCGCGGGCATTTTCCGCACCAAGATCGCGGTGACCGATGCCAATCCCGAGCCGATTCTGTGGGCCAATGCCAACGGTCCCGTCGCGGCAGGCCGGGTGGCCATCGACCTGACGGCGGAATCGACCGCCAAAAGTGTCGGTGAAATGCTGAAATCGGCGGGCGGTTCGGGTGAAATCCGTGCCAGCGGGCTGGTGTTGAAGGGGTTGAACCCGGGGGCCCTGCCGCCGATCCTGCAGGCGGCCGATGGCTTGCAGCAGCCGATTGACGCGCCCAAGGTGCGGCCGCTGGTGGACCAGAGCCTGTGGCAGGGTGAAATCGGGCTTGGCGATGTCGCCCTGCCATTTTCGCTGAATGGCGGCGCGCTTCATTTCCAGAATCTGCGGGCGGGGATCGACCCGGTGACGCTGGCCGCCGATGCGACGGTCGATCTCGCGGCGTCGACCGTGAATGGCGATCTCGATCTCCTGTTCAATCCCGGCACCGAAACGGTCGCGGGCGCCGAGCCGTCGGTGCGTCTGAACTATAATGGCCCGCTTGCCGCTCCGGCTTTGACAACAGATGTTTCGGCGCTGAGCAACTACCTGTCGCTGCGCGCCTTCGAAAAGGAGCGCCGCCGGGTGGAAGCCATGCAGGCCAGCGTTCTTGAAAAGCAGCGACTGCGCCGCGAAGTGGCGCTTTATCGCTCCCAGGCGGCCGAGCGACTGGCGGAGAAGGAACGGGTGGAGGCGGAAGCCAGGGCCAAGGCTGAGGAAGAGGCCCGTCTGAAGGCCCAGGCCGAAGAGCGTCTTCGTCAGGAAAAAGAGCAGCAGGAACGGCTGCAACAACAGCAAGAGCAGGAGCAGCAGCCGGTACCCGAGCGGCAGTCCGCGCCGGTTCTGGTGGTGCCTCCGACGGAAAATGCCATTCGGCAGCTGGCGCCGGAAAATGCTCCTGCCACGCCGTAAGCTTGCGGTCAGGCAGGAGCCGATCGCTTTTCAGTTTTGCAGAATTTAGGGTTGTTCCCTGAAATGACATCGTCCTCGGGCTCTATCCGGGGCGATAACGGCCGTATTCATTCGCCTCAGGAACGGTAGAAACCTTGGATCGCCAGACTGTGAGTGCGGGGAATGAAGAGCTCGGAAAACAATCTTTGAAAGCAAGGCTACGCAATACGGAAATGCCTTGTAGCGCAAACTAGGCTGCCAATGTTTAATGAATGCTTTCACGCCGTTACGAGTTTTAGGCGAAAATTCTTATAGTCGAGGATGATAATATTCGGATTAGCTATCGCAGTCTGTACCGAGAAGGTCAGTGGCTTTTCAGCCAGTTCAATACGTAAACCCGCAGGGACGAGGAGAGGTTGCTGTCGGCGGAGCGGTTGTCGTCTATTTCGGCAAGCAGGGCCGCGAAACTGATCTTGCGCCTCTCCGCGATGATTTTCAGTTCGTCCCAGAAGGCATCCTCGAGTGAAATGCTGGTGCGGTGGCCGTGCAGGGTCGCGGAGTGCTTGCGGATCATCAGATCGGTCTCCGGTGGGTCCGGTTAGAGGTCTGAATCATGTCTCCCCGGCAAGTCCCTGTTTTGTGATTCTTTTCCGGCAGTCGCGAAATCCGCAGCGGCCCGTCAGTCTTTCCCGTCCGCGTCGTCGCCCTTTTCAAGCCGCCCCTGATCGAGCGCCTTTTCGGCTTTTTGGTTCAGGGCCGAGGTGAGGTTTTTTTCCGTCTTGGTGCGGCCGTAAGACAGGCGGTTCTGCTCCGCCTGTTTTTCTTTTTCGTTACGGGCTTTCTGCTTCCGAAACTGACGCAGATTGACGATATCGGCCGCCATGGGGATATGTCTCCTCGGGTTTCGCAGGCTTAGGGTAGAGGCCGTTATTGCTTCTTGCGGAACGCATCCAGCGAAACGACGGAGCCTTCCTTCTTTTCCTCGCCGGATTTGGGCGTCTCGGCAGCGGAAGCCGGCTTCGCCTCATGGGAAACGGGGTAAGCGGTGATCTCCGCGTCTTCCATCTCTTCTTCTTCAGCCAGAGGCACGTCGAATTCGAGTTCGAAATTGACGGAAGGATCGTAGAAACCTCTGATGGCGTTATAGGGAATGACCAGTTTTTCCGGCGTATCGGAGAAGGAGAGGCCAATTTCGAAACCGGTTTCCGTTACTTTCAGGTCCCAGAACTGGTGCTGGATGACGATGGTCATCTGTTCGGCATATTTCGCCTTGAGGTGCTGGGAAATCCGCACGCCCGGCGCGCCGGTCAGGAAGGTGATGAAGAAGTGATGGTCGCCGGGCAGGCGGCCGGTTGCGGCCACTTCGCCCAAAACCTTACGAATAACGCCGCGAAGGGCATCCTGTGCGAGAATGTCGTAACGGATATGATCCTGCCCCATGCGGTCCTGTCTTTCCCTTATTCGAACGTCT
>QFOL01000182.1 GCA_003241215.1 Agrobacterium fabrum | reverse complement strand
GTTGTTCTGTCTCGCCATATCGAGCCAGCGCGACAGAAGCCGTGTACCGCCGCCCTTGCCCTGTGTGCGCGGCAGGAGGTTCATATGGATATGGGCCGGAAACGGATCGGTGAGCCAGGCGGGTGTGCGGCGCGGATGGTGGATGAACTGGGCGCGGCGCTGGTCAGCGTCCCATGTCTGCTGGTCGCCGCCGGGATCGGGGTAAAGGCTGCGCAGATGCGGCCACCATTCCCGCTCCAGCCGCTCTTCGTGCAGCGCCGTATCGAGTGCGCCGACGATATAACCGCACACACCTTCCTCATCCTCCGCCACGAAAACGGCATCGGGCCAGAGATGCAGATAGGGCACGGAATAGATGTGCCCGACCATGCGGCCATCATTGTAAAGGGCGGTGGCGTCCTGCCCGGCATCGCCGGTGGCAAGGCTTATGGCGTAGAGCGCGTCTTCATCCTCGGCGCGGGCGGAACGGAAGGTCAGCATTGGCAGCCGCATTCCCTTGCCGCGCATCGATGCGCGAAAGTGTCACGACAGATCAGAACACGCTTTACGCCATTGCTGTTTTTCAAATCCGAGACCCCTCCCGCCGGGACTGCAAAACCTTTACCCACCCTTCGCCGCTCAGGACGCGGGCGGATAAAGGAGATCGATTATATAATTCGGATCGAAGCGGGAATCGAGCATGCCGTAAGTGTGCCGCCAGCCGCCTGCCAGTCGGGTTTCAAGGAAGGCATCGGCGATCTTGCCGGCGCCGAGGCGGCAAAGCTCTGCGGCAGCGGCCGCCAGCGCGAACTGCTCCACCAGCAGGCGGGCCGCACCTTCGTCGCGTTCGGCAAGGGCAATTGCCGCGCGCAGCACATCGGTGGTCTTCTTGCCGGCTGCTCCAAGATCGCGCTCCAGCGTCTGGAAGACGAGATCGAAGAGATCCTTGCCGCGCTGGAGAACCCGCAGCACATCCAGCGCCATGACGTTGCCGGAGCCTTCCCAGATGGCGTTGACGGGTGCTTCGCGGTAGTGGCGGGCAATCGGCCGCTCCTCCACGTAACCATTGCCGCCAAGGCACTCCATGGCCTCATAGATAAGCGCCGGCGCGATCTTGCAGCACCAGTATTTGACAATGGGCGTCATCACGCGGGCATAAGCGGCTTCGGCCGGATTGTTGCGGGCGGCGTCGAAAGCCGTCGCCAGCCGGAAGGAGAGCGCGGTCGCCGCCGCCACATCCAGCGCCATGTCGGCGAGAACGCGCGTCATGATCGGCTGGGTGACCAGCATCTTGCCGAAAACAGAACGGCCGCGGGCATAATGCACGGCTTCGGCAAGCGAGGCGCGCATCATGCCGGCGGAGGCAAGCGCGCAATCGAGGCGCGTCAGGGTCACCATGTCGAGAATGGTACGGATGCCGCTGCCGGGATCGCCCAGCACATAACCGAAGGCGTCGGTGAATTCGACTTCGGCGGATGCGTTGGAGCGGTTGCCGAGCTTGTCTTTCAGGCGCTGGAAATGCAGGCCGTTCTTTGAGCCATCCTCCAGATAACGCGGCACGAGGAAGCAGCCCATGCCGTCGCCCATCTGGGCGAGCATGACGAAACCGTCGCTCATCGGCGCGGACAGGAACCACTTGTGGCCGGAGAGGCGATAGATGCCCTCGCCCACCCGCTCCGCCGTGGTGCGGTTGGCGCGCACATCCGTGCCGCCCTGCTTTTCCGTCATGCCCATGCCAATGGTGACGGCGGTTTTCTGCAGGGCCGGTTTCTGCGAAGAATCATACTTGCGCGAGAGAATCTTCGGCGCCCATTCCTTCTGCACGCGCGGCGAAGCCATGATGGCCGCGACGGAGGCGCTGGTCATGGTGAGCGGGCAGAGATGCCCGGCCTCAAGTTGCGAGGTCAGGTAGAATTTGGTGGCGCGGGCCTTGTGCTCATTGCCGCGCGTATCGGGAGAATTTTCCCAGACGCTGGAATGCAGGCCTGACGACATGGAACGGCGCATCAGCGCGTGCCAGGCGGGATGGAACTCCACCTGATCCAGGCGTTCGCCGCGCGGGCCATGGGTATGCAGCTGCGGCACGCCCTGATTGGCCATGCGCGCCAGTTCCTGCGCCTCATGCGACGTGACGTAACGGCCGAGCTGGTCGAACTCGTCCCTCAGATTGCGCGACAGGCCGGAGGTGAGGTCGACGATCAGCGGATCGGAACGATAAGCGTTGATACCGGACCAGAGGCTTGGCTGGTTCAGTTCGGCGAGCGTTTCTTCTGTCCGGGAATTCTGGGTCATCCGCTGCTTCTAGCTGTTTTGTACTGGCGTTGCATAGTGGGGTGATATTGCATAATTCCACCCGCAGGAAGCGATTGAGACGATTAAACCGCCGCTTTCAGCATTTTTCGGGAATGACCCAGATTTAAATATCGGCCTGAAGAATGCCAAACACGTTTCCGGCAAGACCGGGCGGCGGCACCCAAAAAGCCCGAGGCTTACCCGCGCACAAGTTGCGGCCACGACTGACGGGCGTGACGGATAAACGCATTCTCCATAATCTGCGGCCTGATGTGGAACCTGCGGCAGGCTTTTTCGGTTGGCGACTTTGCTAAACGGCTGCACAGGGAGGAGACCATGGAGGCCAGCGTAAGAAAGCTCTTCGAGCGATATGAGCGATTTTTCAACAAGTCCCTCAAGGGTGACATGGATATGGAGGAGGTCGCCTCCCTCTACGCCTCCGACTTCATCGCCGCATCCCCCGCCGGGGTGATTACCGGAAAGAACGATGACCATTTAAAGCAGGTCATGATGAAGGGTTACGAGCGCTACCGGACGATCGGAACGAAGGAGATGCGGATACGCAATATCCGTATCTCGCCCATCGACGACCTTCATTGCCTTGCCCATGTTGCCTGGACGGCGACCTTTGCCCGCAAGCGACAACCGGATGCCGCAATCGATTTCGATGTTCACTACTTCGTCCAGCGGCTGGACGGAGCACCGAAGGTTTTCGGCTGGGCCTCAGGCGACGAGCAGGCGCTTTTGAAGCAGCACGGCATCATCTGATGCGCACTCGGTCCGTCGCCAGGCACTTTGCCCTTGAGGGTTGGGGAAAGATCGCCATGTTTTCATTTCAGGAGTTGCGGGCGCTTGCCCCGCGACCATGCAGTCTCTATAGAGCGCAGGACCGAATTCCGCCGCACTCCTGAGGCGTGTTCACAGCGAAGGGGAGCGCACGGATCAGCATTCGGGCGTTCCGGGCATTTTCACGGGAAAATGCGGCGCCCGTCAGGAGGCAAACCGCATGGTCTTCTTCCCCCATCGCCATCTCCTCGGCATCAAGGGGCTTTCCCACCAGGATATCACCCTGCTACTCGACAAGGCCGACGAGGCGGTGAAAATCAGCCGCCAGCGCGAGAAAAAGACCTCGACGCTTCGAGGCCTGACGCAGATCAACCTGTTCTTCGAAGCCTCGACGCGTACACAGTCCTCCTTCGAGCTTGCCGGAAAACGCCTTGGCGCGGATGTGATGAACATGTCGGTCGGCAATTCCTCGGTGAAGAAGGGCGAAACGCTGATCGATACGGCGATGACGCTGAACGCCATGCGCCCGGATGTGCTGGTGGTTCGCCACTCCTCAGCCGGCGCCGCAGCCCTTCTCGCGCAGAAGGTTGCCTGCTCCGTGGTCAATGCCGGCGACGGCCAGCATGAGCACCCGACGCAGGCGCTGCTCGACGCGCTGACCATCCGCCGCGCCAAGGGCGAACTCTCAGGCATCACCGTGGCGATCTGCGGCGACGTTCTGCATTCGCGCGTTGCCCGCTCCAACATCATCCTGCTCAACCAGATGGGTGCGCGCGTTCGTGTCGTCGCACCTGCCACGCTGCTACCTTCCGGTATCCGCGACATGAGCGTGGAAGTTTTCCACGACATGAAGGAAGGACTGAAGAACGCCGATGTGGTGATGATGCTGCGCCTGCAGCGCGAGCGCATGTCCGGCTCCTTCGTGCCTTCGGTGCGCGAATATTTCCATTATTACGGTCTCGATGCCGAAAAGCTGAAGGCGGCGAAGGAGGATGCGCTGGTCATGCATCCCGGCCCGATGAACCGCGGCGTGGAAATCGCCTCCGATGTGGCCGACGGTCCGCAGAGCGTGATCGAAAGTCAGGTCGAAATGGGGGTTGCCGTGCGCATGGCGGTCATGGAAACCCTGCTTGTCTCGCAAAATCAGGGTGAGCGCGTATGAGTGCCGTTACCGTTCTCAACAATCTCCGCATCGTCGATCCGTCCCGTAATCTCGACGAAACCGGCAGTGTGATCATCGGCGCCGACGGCACCATTCTCGCGGCCGGCAAGGATGCCCATAATCAGGGCGCTCCCGAAGGGGCGACCGTTCGCGACTGCAAGGGTCTGCTGGCCGTTCCCGGTCTGGTGGACGCCCGTGTTTTCGTGGGTGAACCGGGTGCCGAACACCGCGAAACCATCGAATCCGCCTCGCGCGCGGCAGCGGCCGGCGGTGTCACCAGCATCATCGTCATGCCCGATACCGATCCCGTCATCGATGACATCGCACTGGTCGAATATGTGAAGAAGACGGCGCGCGACAAGGCGCTCGTCAATGTGCATCCCGCAGCAGCGCTCACCAAGGGTCTGAATGGCGAGGAAATGACCGAATTCGGCATGCTGAAGGAAGCCGGCGCAGTTGCCTTCACCAATGGCCGCAAGGCGCTTTCCGATACGCTGGTGCTGCGCCGCGCCATGACCTATGCGCGCGAACTGGGCGCTGTCATCGCGCTCGAGACGCGCGACAAATATATCGGCGGCGGTGACATGAATGAGGGGCTTTTTGCAAGCTGGCTCGGGCTGTCGGGCGTTCCGAAGGAAGCCGAGATCATCCCGCTGGAGCGCGACCTGCGCATCGCCGGGCTGACGCAGGCGATCTACCACGCCGCCAAGATTTCCGTGCCGGAATCGGCAGAGGCAATCCGCATTGCGCGGCAGCGGGGCGTCAAAGCCACCTGCGGCATCTCGATCAATCATCTGACGCTCAACGAGAACGATATCGGCGAATACCGCACCTTCTTCAAGCTTTCGCCGCCGCTGCGCGCCGAAGATGACCGCAAGGCCATGGTGGAGGCGCTGAAGGACGGCACCATCGACATCATTGTCTCCTCACACGACCCGCAGGATGTCGACACCAAACGGCTGCCGTTTTCGGATGCGGCGAGCGGCGCGGTCGGGCTGGAAACCCTGCTGGCGGCGGCGCTGCGCCTGCACCATAGCGGCGAAGTTCCACTGATGCGGCTGATCGATGCGCTCTCCACCCGACCGGCGAAGATTTTTGGACTGGATGCGGGAACGCTGAAAGCGGGCGCGAAGGCCGATATCACGCTGATCGACCTCGACGAGCCGTGGCTCGTGGCAAAGGAGCAGCTGGTCTCGAAATCCAAGAACACCCCGTTCGAGGATGCCCGTTTCAGCGGCCGCGCGGTTGCCACTTATGTGGCTGGCAAAGCCGTTCATTCCTTGGCATAAGATCACCAACAGAGATCACGCGGCCAGCGCGACAGAGGGGACGTTTGAATGAGTGCTTTGACTGACTGGCAGACGGCGCCTGCCCTTCTCGCGCTTTCGGCGCTGATCGGCTATCTGCTCGGTTCCATCCCCTTCGGCCTCATTCTCACCCGTATGGCGGGGCTGGGCGACGTGCGCAAGATCGGCTCCGGCAATATCGGCGCGACCAATGTGCTGCGCACCGGCAACAAGAAGCTCGCCGCCGCGACCCTGCTGCTCGACGCGCTGAAGGGCACGGCAGCGGTGCTGGTCGCCAATGCGCTCTGGGGCTACGAAGCGTCGCTGGTCGCCGGTTTCTTCGCCTTTCTCGGGCACCTGTTTCCGGTTTGGCTCGGCTTCAAGGGCGGCAAGGGTGTGGCGACCTATATCGGCGTGCTCCTGGGTGCCGCACCGCTGATGATGCTGGCCTTTGCGCTGATCTGGCTCGCAACCGCCTTCATCACCCGCTACTCGTCGCTCTCGGCGCTTTTGGCCATGCTGGTCATTCCCGTGGCTCTCTGGGTACTCGGGCCTGAAAAGACGGCGCTGCTGGTGACGCTGTTGAGTGCGATTTCATGGTGGAAGCACCGCGAGAATATCGCGCGCCTGCTGGCGGGCACTGAAAGCAGGATCGGGCAAAAGGGCTGAGACCCATTTAAGGATATGCCATGCCGCATGAGGAAACGACACGGCAGGGCATAGAGCTTTCCGCGCGGCAGCGGGTCGCGTGGCTGAGGCTGATCCGCAGCGACAATATCGGTCCCGTCACCTTCCGCGAACTCATCAATCATTTCGGCAGCGCCGAAAAGGCGCTCGACGCCCTGCCCGAGCTTTCGCGGCGCGGCGGCTCGTCGCGCAGCCCGCGCATCGCCACGCAGGCGGAGGCGGAGGGCGAAATCGAGACCGCGGAGAAATTCGGCGCGCGTTTCGTCGGCATCGGTGAGCCGGATTACCCGCCTGCCCTGCGGCAGCTGGATGGCGCGCCGCCGTTGATCGCCATGAAAGGATCGGCAGCGACCGCGACTAGACCGAGCGTCGGCATTGTCGGCTCACGCAACGCCTCCATCAACGGCGCGAAATTCGCCGCCATGCTGGCGCGCGATTGCGGCCGGGCCGGTTATACGATCGCTTCCGGGCTGGCGCGCGGCATTGACGCCGCCGCACATCGGGCAAGCCTTGCGACCGGCACTGTTGCCATGCTGGCCGGCGGTCTCGACCGCCCCTACCCGCAGGAAAATTTCGGGCTCCTGCAGGAGATATATGACGAGGGCGGCACGACGATCAGCGAAATGCCCTTTGGCTGGGAACCGCGCGCCCGCGATTTTCCCCGCCGCAACCGATTGATCGCCGGTGTCTCCCTCGGTGTCGTCATCGTCGAGGCGGCGGAGCGCTCCGGTTCGCTGATAACGGCAAGGCTTGCCGGAGAAGCGGGACGGCTGGTTTTTGCCGTACCCGGCTCCCCGCTCGATGCACGCTGCGAGGGCACCAACCGGCTGATCAAGGAAGGCGCGATGCTGACCACGGGTGCGGCCGACATTCTGGAAGCGCTGCGGCCGCTGATGGAGCCGCAATTGCCCTATGAACGCAAGATCGAGGAACCGAGATCCGACACGGAGATGTCACCACCAGGGGACGACGAGCGCAACATCATCGCCGCCGCTCTCGGTCCCTCGCCCGTGGAAACGGACGATATCATCCGTCACACAGGTTTTTCCGCTGCCACCGTTCACCTGGTGCTGCTGGAGCTTGATATTGCCGGACGTCTAAACCGGCATGCCGGGGGGCGCGTGTCGCTCTTCATCGCGGATTGACAGCTTGCGCCTTCCGCTCTGGATATCGCCGACTTCGACATAGGCCATCTCGATCAGATAACACAGCATGTCGGCTCCCTCGCGGCTCGCGACCTGCCGCAGTTCCGCGAGCATCTGGCGAATGTAAGCCAAGTTCTCTCTGGTCCCTTCATTATCGGCATTATTGTTTGTTGCGTTCGGGACCATATATTTATCCTAGGAATTCCGCCTGAAACGAAGAGCAATAAGTAGATTCAAATGATGTTGCCCATCATAACCAATTTACCAAAGATTGCAATACAACAATAGATTATCCATAGGTTGCAATCACCTTGAAGCGATAAAATCGGCCTTGCCTCTTGACCCGCGCGCATTACCTGTCCATGTCGAAATATAAAGAAGGCGAATTGCGGCATTGCGCCGTGACCCGGCCATGTTAACGGACCAGTTCCAGAGAAAAACAATATGAATGTCGTCGTCGTAGAATCT
>QFOL01000181.1:366-8258 GCA_003241215.1 Agrobacterium fabrum | reverse complement strand
GCTGCTCATGATTGGCGTCTTCTCGGGCGACAAGTCGACAACGACGGTCACCGGCCTTGCCGTTGCCCTCCTGCTCGTCGTCGGTCTCTGGATCATCTTCGCCCCGGCATCGGGCGTGGCTTTCGGCGGTGTCTACATCGCCGATGCCTTCGGCAACTTCATGAAGGTGCTGGCGCTGATCGGCTCCATCACCGCCATGATCCTGGCTGTCGGCCAGGGCCGTTTCGAACCCATCGGCCGTTTCGAATATCCGGTGCTGCTGGTTCTCGCGACGCTCGGCATCCTGCTGATGATCTCGGCCAACAACCTGATCTCGCTCTACATGGCGCTGGAACTGCAGTCGCTGGCGCTCTACGTCGTCTGCGCCATCAACCGTGAAAGCCTGCGCTCCACGGAAGCGGGCCTGAAATATTTCGTGCTCGGCGCTCTCTCCTCCGGCATGCTGCTTTACGGCATGTCGCTGGTCTACGGCTTCACCGGCAATACCGGCTTTACCGAAATCGCCCAGGTTCTGGCGTCGGAAACCCGTTCGCTCGGCCTCGTTTTCGGCCTGGTCTTCGTTCTTGCCGGTCTGGCGTTCAAGATTTCGGCCGTGCCGTTCCACATGTGGACGCCTGATGTTTATGAAGGCGCTCCGACCCCGGTCACGGCATTCCTTTCGGCTGCACCGAAGATCGGCGCCATGGCGATCCTCGTTCGCATCGTCATCGAGGCCTTCCAGCCGGTCTTCGCCGACTGGCAGCAGATCGTCGTCTTCATCTCCATCGCCTCCATGCTGCTGGGCTCCTTTGCCGCCATCGGCCAGAAGAATATCAAGCGCCTGATGGCTTATTCCTCCATCGGCCACATGGGTTATGCGCTGGTCGGTCTTGCCGCCGGCACCGAAGCCGGTGTTGCCGGCGTCATCCTCTACATGACCGTTTATATGGTCATGACGCTCGGCACCTTCGCCTGCATTCTCTCCATGCGCCGCAAGGAAATCGGCAATGTCGAGACTGTCGAGGATCTGGCCGGTCTTTCGTCCTCCAACCCCTTCATGGCGGTTGTGCTGACGATCCTGATGTTCTCGCTTGCCGGCATCCCGCCGCTCGCCGGCTTCTTCGGCAAGTATTACGTCTTCCTCGCCGCCATCGAAGCGAAGCTCTATCCGCTCGCCATCATCGGCGTGATCGGCTCGGTTGTCGGCGCCTATTATTATATCCGCGTCGTCAAGGTCATGTGGTTCGATGAAGCCAAGGACAAATTCGAGCGTCCCGCCGGCGAACTCAAGGTCGTTTACGCGCTTTCCGGCCTCTTCGTTGTCGCCTTCATCGTCTTCGGCGGTGCGCTCGGCAACGCGGTGACAGTTGCGGCGAAGACCTTCTTTTGAGCAGCACGCACAAGCATACGGGCCGGATGTCCATCGATGACTTCCGGCACGAGGCGATGGTGGAAACGCCATCGACCAATCTGGAATGTTTCGCCAGGGCAAGGGCGGGCGATGGCGGCAATCTGTGGATCACCGCCATCCGCCAGACTGGCGGACGCGGCCGTCGCGGCCGTCTATGGGTCTCCGAACCCGGCAATCTCTACGCCTCGCTTCTCCTGATCGATCCCGCGCCGATGGACCGTATAGGGTCTCTGCCGCTCGCCTTCGCGCTGGCTGTCTATCGCGCCATTCGTGCGGTGCTGCCGACGGGTGGTGAGCCGCTCGAAATCAAGTGGCCGAATGATGTGCTGATCGGCCGCCGCAAGACCTGCGGCATTCTGATGGAAGCGGAACTGTTGCCGGATGGGCGGCGCGCCATCGTCATCGGCATCGGCATCAACATCGCCCATAAGCCGGACAATCCGCTTTATCCCGTCACCATGCTTTCCGAACACGGCGCGTTCTGCTCACCCGATGAGTTGTTCGCCCATCTTTTCCAAGAGACGGCGGAGGTGCTGCGGGACTGGGATGAGGGCAGGGGCGTTGCCGGCATCATCGCCGGCTGGCGGGCGGCGGCCTGCGGTATTGGCGAACATATCACCGTCAATTTCCCGGATCGTTCGATTGGCGGGCGTTTTGCCGGAATTGATGATAATGGTTATCTGCTGCTGGATGAGGATGAGGGCGGAAGGCGCTCCATCGCCGCCGGCGACGTATTTTTCGGATGAGGTGGACGGTGTGGGCCATGAACCCGCGCCGAACCGGATTCCACGGGTTGGAGCTTTCCTGCAGCTCATGAAAAGCAGGGTGACAAACCGGTTCCGCATCGGCCCGGTCGATCAGATGGTTCAACAGGTCCGATGCTTAAGAGCGCGGCGGGCGCGGCCAATTGCCGTCGCCTGCGTGCTTTCGTGAATGGATAAGAAAAATAATGGCTAAACAGGACGAACTGGTCTTTGTGCCGCTCGGCGGCGTGGGTGAAATCGGCATGAATCTGGCGCTTTACGGCTACGGGCCGGAAAGCAAGCGCCAATGGATCATGGTGGATTGCGGCGTAACCTTCGCCGGCCCGGACCTGCCGGGCGTCGATCTGGTACTGCCTGACATCGGCTATATCGCCGAGCAGAAGAAGAACCTCAAGGGCATCATCATCACCCACGCTCATGAGGACCATTATGGCGCGCTGAACGATCTGTGGCCCGGTCTCAACGTGCCGGTCTATGCCTCGCCTTTCACCGCCGGCATGCTGGAAGCCAAGCGCGCCTATGAAGGCACACGCGCCGAAATTCCGGTGACGATCTTCAAGGCGGGCGACCGCATCAATGTCGGCCCGTTCGAAATCGAGGCGGTCGGCGTCAACCACTCCATTCCGGAGCCGATGTCGCTGGTCATCCGCACGCCGCTCGGCAATGTCATCCACACCGGTGACTGGAAAATCGACGAGGCCCCATCGCTCGGGCCGTTGACGGATGAGGCGCGTTTCCGCGCCATCGGCGAAGAGGGCGTACTGGCGCTGATGTGCGACAGCACAAATTCGGTGCGCGATGGTGTGTCGCCCTCCGAACACGAGGTTTCCGAAGGCCTGCGGCAGATCATCGAGAATGCCGAGGGCCGCGTGGCGGTCACCACCTTCTCCTCCAATGTCGGGCGCATCCGCTCGATCGCGCAGGCGGCAGAGGCCGCGGGTCGCGAGGTGTTGCTGCTCGGCTCGTCGCTGAAGCGTGTCGTTAATGTCTCGCAGGATCTCGGCATCATGGAAGGCATCAAGCCGTTCCTCGCCGAAGATGAATATGGTTATATTCCGCGCGACCGGGTGGTGCTGATCCTGACCGGTTCGCAGGGCGAGCCGCGCGCCGCGCTCGCCAAGCTTTCGCGTGACGAGATGCGCAATGTGGCGCTCGCTTCCGGCGATACGGTGGTGTTCTCCTCGCGCGCCATCCCCGGCAATGAGAAGGCGATCATCGACATCAAGAACGGCCTCATCGAACAGGGCGTCCATATCGTCACCGACAGTGAGGCGCTGGTGCATGTTTCCGGCCATCCGCGCCGCAATGAGCTTCTGAGGATGTATGAATGGACGAAGCCGCAGATCGTCGTGCCCGTGCATGGCGAGGCGGCGCATCTGGTGGCGCAGAAGGAACTGGCCGAACAGGCCGGCATTGCGCAGGTGCCGAAGGTGCGCAACGGCAATGTCCTGCGCCTTGCGCCCGGCCCGGCCGAGGTCATCGATGACGTGCCGCATGGCCGTGTCTTCAAGGATGGCAATCTCGTCGGCGATATGGACGAGATGGGCATCAGCAATCGCCGCAAGCTTTCCTTCGCCGGCCATGTCGCGGTCAATGTCGTGCTGGATAGCCGCTATGATTTCGTCGGCGATCCCGATGTCGTGCCCTTCGGCCTGCCGGAATTCGATGACGAGGACGAGGCGATGGAAGACACGCTTTATGACGCCGTGCTCGGCGCCGTCGAAAGCATTCCGCGCGCCCGCCGCAAGGATCTGGATCTGCTGCGTGAAGCGGTGCGCCGCGCCGTGCGCGCCGCCGCCAACCAGAGCTGGGGCAAGAAGCCGATCGTGACGGTTTTTGTGACCAAGGTCTGAGCCGGGGGATTCCCGGTAACCAGCCCGGGCGCCTGTCTCTTCTTCGTTGATTTCAGGGCCGTGCCGCAAAGCGCGGCCCTTCTGTTTTTCTTTTAGTGTTTCTTGCGGAGAAGTGATTCCGATCTGCCGATGAATGCGTTACAAGAAGCGCATTGTGCAGGAGGATCACATGCCGCTTCTTTCGGTTTTCGCCGTTTATTTCATCGTCTGGTGGACGGTGCTGTTCATCGTGCTGCCGATTGGCCTGCGCACCCAGGAGGAGGAGGGCGATGTGGCGCTCGGCACGGTCGCCAGCGCACCATCCAGCTTCAAAGGCGGGCGGATCGTCCTGTGGACGACGCTTATCTCCGCCCTGATCTGTGGGCTCTGGTACGGCGGAACCTGGTGGTTCGGCGTCAGCCTCGATGATCTGCCGAGAATTATTCCCGTTTTTGACTGAATATGATGCGGACGGCCGCCTCGTTTGCGGGTAATCGCAGCCCGCGCCTGTGCTTGCCGGTTATCACCGCGGCCGAAGGCCTGTCATATGGATGTCATCTCCGTCGTGCACACAACAGAAGCGTGTCTGGCGGCGATTCACCGTCATAATTTTACCGGAATAACGAGCCGGGGCTGGTGTGCGGGTATAAAGCAAAAAAAAACAAGGCCTTTCAGCCTTGTTTTCCAGGTTTCGCGTGATCTGTAACCGTTGCCGGGGCTGCGAACGAGCGCGCCTAAGATCTGATCCTCCCAAGACTGACCGCGAAAATGACAAGAATTTAAACTTCTTGCCTCTTTTGTAAGCTAAAGCTAGCTCAAACCCCCATGCTTGTCATCTCATTTTTTGCATATTTGTTACAGTCGGCAAAAAATTCCATATGGTGCATTATGTCGCACCCGATCAAGAATATTATTCCGGCCAAAGCGTTTTGATGCGAATTAGCTATCGCGAAAATACCTTGAAATGGCCTTTATCGCTCTTTTCATGCCGGGTTTTCTTCTTGGTGGGAAACGGCTATATCCGGCGCCAATATCCCTCTATTCGGGGCGATTCCCGCGTCTTTGGCGCTGTCGTCCGCATCAATGGAAGCCGTCATGCGTCTCAGCCGTTATTTCATGCCCATTCTGAAGGAAAACCCCAAGGAAGCGGAGATTGTTTCCCACCGCCTCATGCTGCGCGCCGGCATGATCCGGCAGCAATCGGCTGGCATCTATTCCTGGCTGCCGCTCGGCAAGCGTGTTCTGGACAAGGTCAACCGGATCATCCGCGAGGAGCAGGACCGTTCCGGCGCCATCGAGCTTCTGATGCCGACGCTGCAATCGGCCGAACTCTGGCAGGAAAGCGGCCGCTACGACGATTACGGCAAGGAAATGCTGCGCATCAAGGACCGTCAGGACCGCCAGATGCTCTACGGCCCCACGAATGAGGAGATGATCACCGACATCTTCCGTTCCTATGTGAAGTCCTACAAGAACCTGCCGCTTAACCTCTATCACATCCAGCTGAAGTTCCGCGACGAGGTGCGTCCGCGTTTCGGCACCATGCGCTCGCGCGAGTTCCTGATGAAGGACGCCTATTCCTTCGACCTCACCAAGGAAGACGCGATCCATTCCTATAACAAGATGTTCGTGGCTTACCTGCGCACCTTCGAGCGCCTTGGCCTGCGCGCCATCCCCATGCGCGCCGATACCGGCCCCATCGGCGGCAATCACAGCCATGAATTCATCATTCTGGCCGATACCGGCGAATCCGAAGTCTTCTGCCACAAGAGCTTCCTCAATCGCGCCATTCCGGCCGAAAGCACCGACTTCGACGATGTCGCAGCACTTCAGGGCGTATTCGACGAATGGACGGCCGATTATGCCGCGACGTCCGAAATGCATGACGAAGCCGCCTATGACGCCATTCCCGAAGGCGAGCGCCTTTCCGCGCGCGGCATTGAAGTTGGCCATATCTTCTATTTCGGCACCAAATATTCCGAGCCGATGGGCGCGAAAGTGCAGGGTGCGGACGGCAAGGAACACCCTGTCCACATGGGTTCTTATGGTATCGGACCGACACGCCTTGTTCCCGCCATCATTGAAGCATCGCATGACGAGAACGGAATCATCTGGCCGGCTTCGGTCGCTCCCTTCGATGTCGTCATCATCAACATGAAGGCTGGCGATGCGGCCTGCGATGCTGCTTGCGAAAAGCTGTATTATCAGCTCTCCAGCGCCGGCAAGGATGTTCTTTACGACGACACGGACGACCGTGCGGGCCAGAAATTCGCCACCGCCGACCTGATCGGCGTACCGCTGCAGATCATCGTCGGTCCGCGTTCGGTCGCGAATGGCGAAGTCGAGGTCAAGGATCGCAAGACCGGCGAGCGGGAAACCGTAACGGTCGAAGCGGCGATGAACAGGGTGCTCGGCTAAGCGCGAGTGGAAGACGGAGCGGCTTCACCTGAAGTCCGCTCCGGTTTCATAACGCGGATGCCGCGAAATAGGGGCCGGTTTTCGGAAAAGACCGGCCTTGCAGTTTGAGATCAGGGAGACGACATGGCACAAGCCGAGGCTGACAAGGGTGCGGCTGTTTCCGCCGGGACAAAGACCGCCCGGCCGTTTTCCGCTTTTGAACGCATGGTGGCCTGGCGCTATCTGCGGTCGCGGCGCAAGGAAGCGTTCATTTCCGTCATCGCCGGTTTTTCCTTTGTCGGCATCATGCTTGGCGTGGCGACGCTGATCATAGTCATGGCTGTCATGAACGGTTTCCGCACGGAGCTGATTTCCCGCATTCTCGGCATCAACGGCCATATGATCGTGCAGCCGATCGACCAGCCCTTTAATAATTACGATGAGCTGGCTAAGAAATTCGCCGCCGTGCCGGGTGTCACCATGGCCCTGCCGCTGGTGGAGGGTCAGACGCTTGCCTCCGGCCGGGGCGGTGCGGGCTCCGGCGCTCTGGTGCGCGGCGTGCGCCAGGAGGATATCGACAAGGTCAAGGAAGTCGCCACCAACATCAAGACCGGCGATCTCGTCGGCTTCATGGCGGGTGAGGGCGTTCTTGTCGGCTCCAGGCTCGCCGCCCAGCTCGGCGTAACGGCCGGTGACGATATCACCCTCATTTCCCCGGAAGGCGACGTGACGCCGATGGGCGTCAATCCGCGCGTCAAATCCTACAAGATCTCAGGCGTCTTCGAGATCGGCATGTCGGAATATGACGCCTCGATGATCTATATGCCGCTGTCCGAAGCCCAGCTTTATTTCAATGCCGACGGCATCGTGCAATCCATCGAGCTATATGTCAGCCGTCCTGACGATGTCGATGGCATTCGCCCGCTGGTGGAGCAGGCCGCCGAACGGCAGATCTATATCACCGACTGGAGACAGCGGAACCAGACCTTCTTCTCCGCCCTGCAGGTGGAAAGAAACGTGATGTTCATGATCCTCACCCTCATCGTTCTGGTGGCGGCGCTGAACATCATTTCCGGCCTCATCATGCTGGTGAAGGACAAGGGCAGCGATATCGCCATCCTGCGCACCATGGGCGCAAGCTCCGGCTCCGTGATGCGCATCTTTTTCATGACCGGGGCGGCCATCGGCATGGTCGGCACCTTTGCCGGCGTGGCGCTCGGTGTCATCGTCTGCCTCAACGTGGAATCCATCCGCCAGTTCTTCTCCTGGATATCGGGCACGGTGCTGTTCGATCCGCAGCTTTATTTCCTGAGCCAGCTTCCGGCCGAAATGGATATCAGCGAAACCATTTCCGTTGTCATCATGGCGCTGACGCTCTCTTTCCTGGCAACGATCTTCCCAGCATGGCGGGCTTCCAAGCTCGATCCGGTGCAGGCCCTGCGTTACGAATAAGGACCGCTTCGCAATATGGCAAAAAAAACAGTGCTGCGGCTTACCGGCGTCGAGAGA
>QFOL01000181.1:0-343 GCA_003241215.1 Agrobacterium fabrum | reverse complement strand
TACCGGCGTCGAGAGAACCTATGGTCAGGGCGAGACGTCGCTTTCCATTCTGCGCAAGGCGGATTTCCAGTTGAAGAGCGGTGAGATGGTGGCGCTGGTTGCCCCCTCCGGTACCGGCAAATCCACCCTGTTGCATCTCGCCGGGCTTCTCGAACATCCAGACGCCGGCGAAGTCTATATCAACGATGCGCCCTGCAACGGCCTGCCGGATGAGACGCGCACGGCGATCCGCCGCAGCGACATCGGCTTCGTTTATCAGTTCCACCATCTGCTACCCGAGTTTTCGGCAGTTGAGAACGTGATGATGCCGCAGCTCATCGCCGGCCTGTCACAGGCGGAGGCG
>QFOL01000012.1 GCA_003241215.1 Agrobacterium fabrum | reverse complement strand
GTCCTTTTGCCTGAGAGTTTCCGGGGCGGTTGCTCCTTCGGCACCGCATTGAAGCGGTTTCTCCCAACGATGATGCGACGCTCATTATCTTCGAAGACCTGTTATTGGCAAGGACCAAATGACGCAACTGAACAGATTCTTGCTCCATCTGCGCCATCGCATCGGCGATATGCGGCCACTTCCAGTGGGAACAGCGTTTCTCAGCCGGATTTTTTCTCTGGCAGTCCCTTGCGTTTCGTTGAGGCGAAATCCTCAAGTTCCTTTTCTGTCATGGACTTCTCCATGGTTCTTGAAGCACCTTTTAAACTGGATTTCTTGATTTCGCCGCGTTTGGCCGCCAGTGCGGCGCCCGCTGCCTTCTGCTGGGCCTGCGATTTGGCTGGCATGTCCGGATCTCCCTTGAATGATGGTTCCATAAGGAAAATGCCGCCTTGCGTCGATTGTTCCGTGGCGGCGGTACGGCCTGCGGCAAAATTCCCCTTTGAAATCGGAGACAAACAGGGATATCGCCTAGAAGATGGATGCAAATCGCACACGACGGCTGGTGGGGATGGAGAAAATGCTGCGCATTTTCTGCGCGACCCTGATGTTGTCGCTGGGTTTTGCCCATAAGCCGGCGCTGGCCGCAGCACCCGCCGTTGTTCTCGACGAGAGTTACCGGCTGCCGGATGGCAGCTTCGCGGAAATCTGCCTTGGCCATGGCAACGGGGTGAATGCTTCCCATGCCAAGGGCGATCCCACCCATTCCGGCGACGCCATCCTGTTTTGCGAGGCCTGCCTGCTGGCCTCATCCATTCTCCTGCCGACGCCCGATGCGGCCGGCTGGCTGAAGACTGAATTCGCCTGGCTCGACAATCGCCTGCCTGCGGAGTGGAGCTTCCGCTCCGTGCTGACGATCCGGAAACCTGCCGCGCGCGGCCCGCCATCCCTGTCCGCCTGATTTTTCGTTTTACAGGATCATCGCCGCCTTTGGCGGCACGGAGCGACTGCGTGGACCCAGAGGGATGGCAGTCGCAGGGGACAAGCAAATGAAAACCACCAAGATCATCACCTGCAGCCTTTTCGTCGCCTCGGTTTCGGCCGCGCAGGCTTTCGCTCACGCCGCCTTTGTCAGCGGTTCGGCCGAACAGGACAGCACCGTCGTTGCCGCCCTTCAGGTGCCGCATGGCTGCGACGGTGGGCTTGCCACCACCGAAGTGCAGATGAAGCTGCCGGAAGGCTTCATTTCCGCCAAACCGCAGCCGAAGGCCGGCTGGGAGCTGGAAATCATCAAGGGCGAATACCAGAAGGCCTATAAGAACCAGGGCAAGGAAATCAAAAGCGGCCCGGTCGAAATCCGCTGGAAGGGCGGCAACCTGCCGGATGAATTTTACGATACTTTCGCCGTGCAGGGAAAAATCTCCGGCATAGAGGCGGGACAGGACCTGCCCTTCAAGGTGACGCAGCTTTGCGGCGACAAGGGCAAGGTTTCCTGGGACGAAGTGGCGGCGGCCGGCGTTGATCCGCATTCCCTTAAAAGTCCCGCTCCCATCATTCGCATCACCGCAAAGGCTGCGCAGGGCAGTGGCCATGATCACTCCGCCATGGATATGGATGTCGTGAAGGCCGGCGGCCTCGAAGTGTCGGACGGTACGACCAAGGCCATGCTGCCGGGGCAGCCCGTGGGCGGCGGCTATGTGACGATCAGGAATACCGGCAATGGCGACGACAGGTTGATCGGCATCGAATCCACCGCCGCCGGCCGCGCTGAAATCCACGAGATGGCGATGGTCAACGACGTGATGAAGATGCGCAAGCTGGATGACGGTATCATCATTCCCGCCGGCCAGACGGTGGAGCTGAAGCCGGGCGGCCTGCACATGATGTTCTTCGACGTCAGGAAGCCTTTTGCCGAAGGCGACAAGGTGCCGGTGACGCTGATCTTCGAAAAGGCCGGCAAGGTCGAGATAGTGCTATCCGCTGGCGGCGCAGGCAAGGGCGGCGGCGAACACCAGCACAATTGACCGAGGGAAAAACGGCTACCGGAACGCGTGACAGGTCCGGTAGCCGCAAATTTCATTCATTGCATTTGTTCTTCAGCGCCGTGGCGGAAAGCCAGAATGGCACTCGCCTTCGTGATTTTCCGGAACTCGGTCGAAAACATCTAGACGTTCAATCTGACATCGAGCTGAATGGAGGCGTCCGTTCGATCGCGTCCGCAGTGAAGAAATGAAATTAAAATATCTACGTATCGGATTGATTTAAAAATTTATTTTCAGATTTTCCGGAAGTGCTGTTTTCCTCATATGCCTCCACGGCCTGTTCAAGCGTTGCCTGCGGCTCGTGACGTTGGCTCGATGCGATCAGGAAATAAAGCGTCAGGGCCGGCGGCTTGATCGCGGTCATCAGGCCGCGCAGCTGGAAATCGTCGCCATGTTCGGCCTTGCGCGCGAGTTCGTGAATGGCCTCTTCGACCTCGCTCTTGCGCGGCACACGCTGCGGCGGTTTCATGGCCTCCAGCGCATAGGCTGCCGTATTCGCGGAAACGGAAAGAACCTGTGTCATCTAACCTCCGGCCAACTTCGCTGACCCCTAAAAATCGTAGATTAGCATCTGCATCTTGTTGGAAGGCTAAATCGCGGACCGGTAATTTAATCGCATTTTAGCAGTCCAAAGCGCCCGCCAGAGGGGTTTCGTCAGCGGTTCCCATGGTCTAGAAATGTCCGGACTGCCCGATCAGGCAATTTCTTCCGGAGACACAATCCCCATGCTCAATATCGCCCTTGTCGCCGCAGGCGGCGCAATCGGCTCCGTGTTCCGTTATCTGGTCGGGCTCTGGAGCGTGCGGCTGGCGGGTGCGAATTTCCCCTGGGGAACGTTTGCGGTCAATGTGGTCGGATCTTTCATGATCGGTCTGCTGGTCGAACTTGTGGCGCGGCGGCTGAACGCCTCGATGGAAATGCGCCTGTTCCTCGTCACCGGCGTGCTTGGCGGCTTCACCACCTTTTCGTCCTTCTCGCTCGATGCCGTGGCGCTGTTCGAACGCGGCGCGCTCGGTCTTTCGGCCGTTTACGTGCTCGCAAGTCTTGCGGTTTCCATCGCTGCGGTTTTCGCCGGGCTGGCCTTGGGCCGCAACTTGTTCTAAAGGCTTGATCCAAACGGCGCGCCCGAAATGCCGGCGCGCGATCAGGACAGAAAGACTGGAAATTTCATGGCAGGTATCGAGCATATCAAGGTCGAGGCCGACGAGGCCGGTATGCGCCTCGATCGCTGGTTCAAGATTCACTATCCGGGGCTGGGTTTCGGGCAATTGCAGAAGCTGCTGCGCTCCGGCCAGGTGCGTGTGGACGGCGGCCGGGTGAAGACGGATGCACGGGTGCAGCCGGGACAGATGGTGCGTGTGCCGCCGGTCGATTCCGACCTCAAGACCAAGACGGGTCCGATCGGTTCCAAGGATCTCAAACATTCAGAAGATGCCGAGCTTCTGGCGCGCATGCTGCTGCATGAGGACGACAAGGTGTTCGTTTTCAACAAGCCGGCCGGCATTGCCGTGCAGGGCGGTTCGGGCGTCACCCGCCATATCGATGGGCTGCTGGAAGCCTGGACCAACCAGAAGGGCGAAAAGCCGCGTCTGGTGCACCGCCTCGACCGCGATACGTCGGGCGTGCTGGTGGTTGCCCGCACCCGTGGCGCCGCGCAGAAGCTGACCGCCGCCTTCCGCGAGCGCGACACCAAGAAGACCTATTGGGCCCTGGTCAAGGGCGTGCCGCGCAAACACCAGGACAAGATTTCCACCTGGCTCGTCAAGGAACAGACGATGGACGGCGACCGCATGCGCATCGCCAAGCATGGCGAGGAGGGGGCCGATCACGCCGTTTCCTATTACCGCGTCATCGACACCGCCGCGCAGAACCTCGCCTGGCTGGAGATGGAACCCTATACCGGTCGCACCCATCAGCTTCGCGTCCACGCCCTGCACATGGGGCACCCGATCATCGGCGATCCCAAATATTATATCGACGATCCGAACTGGGATTTCCCGGGCGGTATCCAGAAACGCCTGCACCTGCATGCGCGCCATATCGACATTCCGCATCCGAATGGTGGCCGGCTTCGGGTCAGTGCGCCCCTGCCGCCGCATATGGTGCAGAGCTGGAACCTGCTCGGTCTCGATGTGGCCGATGGCGATAGGGAAGACTGAAAGCGATGAAGCTCGTTCTTTTCGATTGCGACGGCACGCTGGTGGATAGCGCCGGCCTCATTCATGCGGTCATGGTCGAAACCTTTGCCGATTTCGGAAAGCCTCGCCCCGATATCTCCGAGACCAAGGCGATCATTGGCCTGACGCTCGATATCGCTATCGCGCGCATGCTCGGCAAAACGCATGTGGATGACGAGGCGCTGGCGATGACGCAGCGCTACAGGGAGGTCTATCACCCCCTGCGCGAACGTCCTGAAATGACGACGCCACTGTTTGACGGCATAGAGCCGCTGATCGACACGCTGTCGAAACGGGATGACGTGCTGATCGGCGCGGTAACCGGCAAGGGAAGGCGCGGGCTCACCCATATTCTCGAAACGCACGGCTTTGCCGATCACTTCATCGTTTCGCGCACGGCGGATGATTGCCCCTCCAAGCCGAATCCGGCCATGGTGATGGAGTGCTGCCATGAAACCGGCATGGTTCCGGCCGATACTATCGTGATCGGAGATGCGGTCTATGACATGCAGATGGCCAGGGCGGCGGGCGCAAAAGCCATCGGCGTCGCCTGGGGTTATGCTTCGGTCGACGATCTCTGGAAAGCGGGCGCCGATGCGGTCGTCAGCCACCCGCGCGAAATCCCGGCCTATGTTCCGGCCGACAATCTCTAAGTAACCCATTCTACCCGAGTGATGAGGACGTGCCATGCGTGATCTCCTGAATGACCTTTCGGAGGGCCTGAGCCATCCCGATCCGATCCTGCGCGCGCAGATCCAGATGCAGAAACCTTTGCCGAAGCGGTTTTACAAGGATGTCACCGTCGGCGAGGCGGAGGAGGGCGGCTTTACCATCCTTCTCGATGGCAAGCCGCTGCGCACCCCCGCCAAGAAACCGCTGACCGTGCCGTCGCGCGCGCTGGCGGAACTGCTTCGCGATGAATGGGATGCCCAGAAGGAAGTGGTCAACCCGGTCGTCATGCCGGTATCGCGGCATGTGAACACGGCCATCGATGGCGTCGCCAATGACACGCAGGCGGTTTTTGAGGATATTCTGCGTTTTTCCTCTTCCGATCTCCTGTGCTATCGCGCCGGCGACCCGGAAGCGCTGGTGGCGCGGCAGACGGACCATTGGGATCCGGTTCTGGACTGGGCGGCCAATGTGCTCGGAGCGCGCTTCATTCTCGTTGAAGGCGTGATGCATCGCGACCAGCCGCGCGAGGCGATCGCGGCCTTTGCGGTGACGCTCAAGAAATATGATACGCCGATTGCGCTTGCCGCTCTTCACACGATGACGTCGCTGACCGGCTCCGCCATTCTGGCTCTGGCATTGGCGGAAGGCGAGCTGACGCTGGAGGAGGCATGGGCGCTTGCCCATCTCGACGAAGACTGGACCGCCGAGCAATGGGGTGAGGATGAGGAAGCGCTGGAACGCCGCGCCGTCAGGCTCATCGACATGCGCGCCGCACTCAATGTCCTGGAGTCCCTGAAGAGCGCCTCTTAACGCTTTTCTAACCCTGATCGCCGAACATGCGGTTACCTCACGTTAGGGGAGCCGCTGATCATGACCACCTTGCTGAAACGCCTTGGCATTCTTGTGCTGGCGTGTTTCACGCTCATGTCCTTCAGGCTGGAACCGGAAGCGACCAATACTGACCGGCTGCTTTACGATGTGCGCGGCGCATTTGTCGCCGCCCGCCCGGATGTCGCGCCGGCGCTGATGCAGTCCATTCATGCGCAGGTGCAGAACGCAATCAAGACCACGGCGCGTGGCGAGACCCGGCCACGTGTGGTGCTGACCATCCGTCTTGCATCCGTCACCCGCGCCCCGTTCCTGTTCGGAGAGCGGGCATCGGCCAAGGTCATCGTCCGCGCTGCCGCCGTGGCGACAGGCGAGGTGATTGCGGAAGCCAAATTCACCGCCACTGTCGTCAGTTTCGACAATCAGTCGATCGAGCAGGAGCTCGCCTATGGCGTCGCAGAACGGGTGATCCGCGAATTCCGGTTGAACCGCCCCGGTCCAACGACGCTTGCGACGGCGCTGTTTCCCTGAACAGGGCAAAGGCCGGCATGCGCCAGCTATTCGTCTCGATTGGTTCTCAACATATCTCAAGCCCCCCGGCAAGAGGAGCCTCGCTTGACAGGCTGAATCTCACATACGTTGCGTATCTCAATTGACATACGTTGCGTATGTCATTATCTCACATACGTAACGTATGTGAAGTGGCGTCCGAAGTTTCGAAACAATGCTTTGCGCGCCATTGCCATTCAGCCAAAAGAGAGATGCAAATGACCGAACGCGAAGCAATTTTCCCCGCCAACAGGCACGCGCTCTATGAGGAGCACGGCTATTCGGCAGCGATCCGATCCGGTGACCTTCTTTTCGTTTCCGGCCAGGTCGGCAGCCGTGCCGATGGTTCGCCTGAACCAGACTTTGAACGTCAGGTCCGGCTGGCCTTTGAAAATCTCAGGGCCACGCTCGAGGCGGCCGGCTGCACCTTCGACGATCTCGTGGATGTGACGACGTTCCACACTGACCCGGAAAACCAGTTCGGAACGATCATGACCGTCAAGCAGGAGATTTTCAGCCAAAAGCCTTACCCGAACTGGACCGCCGTCGGCGTCAACTGGCTTGCCGGTTTCGATTTCGAGATCAAGGTCATTGCCCGCATTCCGTGATGCCGGGGCAGGTTCGAGCCGGCGGCGCTACCAGGCGTCGCCGGCTTTTCCCCCTTATCCGAGCCGTTCGGCATGCCACTTCAGATGGTCGTCCATGAAGGTGGAAATGAAATAATAGGAATGGTCGTAGCGATCGTGCATGCGCAGCGTCAGGTCGATATCCGTACCCTTGATCGCCTCTTCGAACAGCCAAGGACGCAGACCTTTTTCGAGGAAACTGTCGGCCTTGCCCTGATCGATCAGAAACTCGGGAAAGCGTGCGCCGTCCTCAACCAGTGAGCAGGCGTCGTATTGACGCCAGATAGCCCGGTCCGTGCCGAGATATTTCTCGAACGCCGGTTCCGACCAGTCGGCGGAAGAGGGCGCCACAATCGGTGCAAAGGCGGAGCAGCTCCTGAAACGCGCCGGGTTCCTGAGCGCCATGGTCATCGCGCCGTGACCGCCCATGGAATGGCCGAAAATACCCTGGCGGCTCATATCCGCGCGAAAATGCTGGCCGATAAGGACCGGCAGCTCTTCCGTCACATAGCTGTACATCTGGTAATGCTCGGACCAGGGCGCCTTGATGGCGTCGAGATAAAAGCCGGCGCCCTTGCCCATCTGCCAGTTGGTCAACTCGTCCGGCACGTCGTTGCCGCGCGGGCTCGTATCCGGGCAGACGATGATCAGCCCGAGTTCCGAGGCCATGCGGCGGTATTCGCCCTTTTCCATCACATTGGCGTGGGTGCAGGTGAGGCCGGAGAGATACCACAGAACCGGGCAGGGTTCGTGGATCGCCTTCGGCGGCACATAAACCGCAAAGGTCATCTCGGACTTCAGGGTTTCGGATGTGTGCGAGAACACGCCCTGCATGCCGCCAAAGGCCGTATTCTGCGAAATGATGTTCATGAAGCCATTCCTTTTGGAGAATTTTCCGGTTCAACCCGCAAGCGAGACCGCAGCATTGACCGCCGCCGCGACCAGGACCGTATTGAAGAAAAAAGAAACGATGGAGTGCAGCAGTGTCACCTTGCGCATGCTCGTGGTGGTGATCCCCACATCCGAGGTCTGCGCCGTCATGCCGATCACCACGGCAAAATAGAGAAAGTCGTAGCCGCAGGGCTCTTTCGTCGCCGGAAAATCCATGCCGCCGCGATGCTGGCGCTTGCCGTCCACCGTAGCCGGCCGCCAGTAGAGATGCGCATAGTGCAATGCGGTCATGGTGTGGATCGTCAGCCAGCCGAAAATCACCGACGCAAAAGCGATGAGCAGGGTCCAGACCGTCTCGCCCGTATGGTTCAGCGCCTGAAACAGCGATACCACGGCGACTGCGACCGCAAGCAGCGTGACGGCGATGATGGCGATTGCCGGCAGATCGTCGTTATCGGCATGCGCCTTCAGATGTTGCGCCGTCAATGCCGGCAGGCGAAAGGCAATCAATGTGAGATAGGTCAGGAAGAACAGGACGGCCGCGATCTCCACCGCCAGGGGCGGTGCAAAAACCAGCGCCAGCCCAAGGCCGATGGCGCCGACCAGAAAAGCGATGACGAAAGGCTGGTGGCGCCGATAGACAGTGCTTTTGGCCTCCGGGCTTTTAGGACTGGGGCTTTGGGGGTTGGCTGGGTTCTTCGGATTGGCCGGGGTCATGGGCGACACCTTTCTGTTTACGCCGTCACTTTTTGACACGGCGGCAGAAACGGTCAAGCGTCTCCAGAAATGCGGAGCGGTCGCGCGGTGAAAAAGCGGCGTTATATCCCTTGCTTTCACCGGTCTCGCGCAGATGCGCGCCAAGATCGCGCATCGCCGTCGCCATGCCGATATTCGACTGGTCGAAAACACGGCCCGTCGGCCCCGTCACCAGCGCGCCCCTGGCGACGCAACGGCCGGCGAGCGGCACATCGGCCGTGATGACGATATCGTTTTCGCCGGCATGATCGGCGATCCAGTCATCAGCAGCATCGAAACCGGCGGACACGATGACGTTTTTCACCATGGGATCGCGCGATGGGCGCAGACCGGAATTGGCAACAAAGGTCACTTCCAGCCCATGCCGCTCCGCCACCCTGAGAATCTCCGGCTTTACGGGGCAGGCATCGGCGTCGACATAGATTTGCGGGTTTTGCGGCATGGACACTCTTTTCGGATAATTCCTGCCACGCTTCTAAGCGCAAACGCCGCGATTACCAAGCCCGCCATTGCTGAAATGCGGGTTCGATGCCGGGCAGGGGCCGCACTTGCGACCATCCTGAAAATCGCCTATGTTCTCTTTATGTTCTTGTCCCGAAAGGTTTCCCATGCTGAAAGAGTTCATCGTGCAGGCCAAGTCCGCCACTTATGTCGGCGGTGGCAACAAATCCGCGACGCCCACGCGCAAGGGATCGCACGATCTCGGTTATCAGAGCGGCGACTGGCACTATATCGACAGCTATTTCGGCGGAACCGATTTCATCGGCCAGGAGGTCGTCTGGCATGAGGGGACGGCGGTGTGGGCGATGAGTTATTACGGCCGCATCCTCCGGCCCGATATGATCGACGGCGCCACGGCTGGCAGTGTCATTCAGCGGTCGCTTTCCACGCTCTATCGTGAGGGCCGGTTCCTTGGCGGCTTCACCCACCCGGTGGAAAATCTGGTCTATGTCGATACGAATGAGGGTGAATTCCGGTCCTTCACCGGCATCGAGCGCATTTACCGTGGCCATGTCGAGACGTACCGGCTTGACTATCATGGCGGGATCATAAAGCCATAGAGCGCGGGAAACGCCATGGACGGGATTTGCAATGGCAAATGGCGACACTCAATTTTTCAAGGCGACACTCTATTTCGACAGCGAACCCACGATCTCTGATTTGACGCTGACAGAAGCGTGGGGCGAGGAGGGATATGAATGTGAGCGGCTAAGCGAAAAGGGCGTGTTTGACGGCCTGCGCGGTTCGACCAGGGTTTTTGTCGGCACTCCCGAGCCGGTGGTAGCAGCGCCGGTTGCGCCGGCTCAATATCCGGCAGTCGCAGAGGCCAGGGTCGACTGGTCAAAGACCTTTTGCATTGATGCCAAAGCGGCATATGACGATTTCAGCCGCGCAACATATCAGTGCGAGTTCAGATTCCTCATCGTGGCGGATGAGGACGATCCTGAAATCGCCCATAACGAGATCGCCTCGGCCCTGCTCGGCATTCATCAGGTCGCTCCCATGCAGGCCGTTGCATTGCATTATCTCGACATGATCGTCGGCCGCGCCAATCTCGATGATTATCTGAATTATGCAAACAGCCATCTGGACCAACCGCAGCAAATGGCGGCGATGCTGGCCTTCGGAACCTTCGTGATGGAGGAGGGAGAAAATGTCAGGGCCTGGACAACGGGTCTGGAACATTTCGGCCAGACGAATCTGCTTTTCGAAACCCCGGCCGGAGATGCGACGGAAGCGCTTCTCACCCTGTTCGGCCTCGGGCATCTCGTCGTCAACGGGCGACGCTTCGCTGCCGGCGAGGCCATAACATCTTTCGACCTTCTTGCACGTTTCACGCCCGCCGAACTCGATGCCCGGCCAATGCTGCGCGTCATCAGGCAGGACGCCGGCTAGGAGCGCGCAGTCGCACCTAAGGACGGATGGGACGATGTGTTTCACCGCCCCATCACAGGTTCAAATCAGCCAGGCTGCTTGGTCTTGCGCAGATAGGGAAGAACCGTATCGTAGGAACCGAAACGGGCAATCGCATCCTCGTTGGAGACGGCCGCGGTGATGATGACATCCTCGCCCTGCTTCCAGTTGGCCGGTGTCGCCACCTGATGTTTGGATGTGAGCTGGATGGAATCGATCGCGCGAAGAATTTCCTCGAAGTTTCGGCCCGTGGTCATCGGGTAGGTGAGGACCAGCTTGATCTTCTTGTCGGGGCCGATGACGAAGACGGAGCGCACAGTGGCGTTATCGGCGGGCGTGCGGCCCTCGGAACTCTCGCCTGCACCCGCCGGCAGCATGTCGTAAAGCTTCGCCACCTTCAGGTCCTTGTCGCCGATCAGCGGATAATCGACGTTGAAACCGGTCGCGGTGCGAATATCGTTCTTCCATTTTTCATGGCTTTCGACCGGATCGACCGAAATACCGATGATCTTGACGCCACGCTTTTCAAATTCCGGCTGCAGGCCGCCCATCGCGCCGAGTTCCGTCGTGCAGACCGGTGTGAAGTTCTTCGGATGCGAAAACAGGACCGCCCAGCCGTCGCCGATCCAGTCGTGAAAGCTCACCGGACCATGGGTGGTCTCGGCGGTAAAGTCGGGTGCTATGTCGTTGATACGCAGGCTCATCTGGTTCTTTCTCCCTAATTACTTAAGTTGAAAACGTAATGGTTCTCGGCAATCCTGGCTGGCGCAGGAGCTTGGAGTTCTTGCATGAAATGGCCAGCTTTTTCAGCTCCAGCCAGCCGTTCCGCCGGGCAGGGGCAGCTTACCAGGTTCCCGTGAAAGCGTGATGGCGCTCCACGCATATATTCGGTTATCGCCAGCCCTCCGATATCGACGCTACGGATATAAGAACCTCCAATATCGGCCCCAAGGTCATGCGGCCTTTGGCCACACCATCAAACACGCCGGGCAGCGGTGATGCGCTGTGCAACGGCAGAAAATCGTAAAGAGCTCGAACCGAGCCCGTCGAGGTCGAATGGAACCGCGACATGCTCCAGGCCCGGCGCCGTCAGCCATTCCGTCACTGACGTTGTCTCCAGCCATCCAAGCGCCTATTGTGGCGCAGCGCCAGTCGGACAAAGGCGAGGCTATTTGCATTTCCCAGCCGGTACGAGACGCTGAATTGCCGATCATCTCCAGAATGATGCGATGGAGAACAGCAATGACAATCACCATCACAGCCTTTGAACATTCGCCCGATGGTGGCAGGGGCCTCGCCCGCGACATGCGCGTCCGCTGGGCGCTTGAAGAGGTGGGGCAGCCCTATGAGGTCCGCCTTCTCTCCTTCAAGGCGATGCGGGAGCCGGCGCATATGGCTCTTCAGCCCTTCGGGCAAATCCCGACCTATGAAGAAGGCGATCTCGCCCTGTTCGAATCCGGTGCGATTGTATTCCATATAGCCGAACGCCATGCCGGCCTGCTGCCCCGTGAGGCGGATGCGCGGGCGCGGGCGATCATGTGGATGTTCGCCGCACTCAGTACCATTGAACCGCCTGTCGTCGAGCATTTTGTCGCAGGCTTCCTCGAAAGGGACAAGAGCTGGCACAGCGAACGCCTGCACATCGTCGATGAGCGCATTCGCAAGCGGCTCGGCGAATTATCCCGCCGTCTCGGCGGAGCCGACTGGCTCGACGGCGCATTCAGCGCCGGTGACCTGATGATGATATCGGTCCTGCAACGGATAAAAAGTTCGGGCATTCTCGATGAATTTCCGAACCTTGCGGCCTATGTCGCCCGAGGCGAGGCGCGTCCCGCCTATCAACGCGCCTTCGCCGCCCAGCTGGCGGTTTTCAGGGCCGCTTCGGGTTAACTGAGCCGCAACAGGCGGGAAATCCCCGCTCAGGTCGACGCGCTGACGCGATAGGCCATTCCGAGCGACCTCGGTGCGGTCTCCCTGAAGCCGAATTTTTCGTATAGCCTGTTTGCTGGCACATCGGCGATCAGGCTGACATAGGCCGAAGCGGGAAATTCGTTCGTCACGTGGTCCATCAGCGCAGTCATGATCGCCTTGCCCAAACCTTTGCCTTGATGAGCGGGATCGACGGCAATGTCCACGACTTGAAAAAAGCAGCCGCCGTCGCCGATCAGCCTGCCCATGCCGATCGCGGAACCAGCATGTAAAACCAGCACGGAGAAAACCGTACCCTGCAAACCCTTTTCCGCCGCCGCCTCTGAAAAGGGGCTTAGCCCCGCCACGGCACGAAGACGCAGATAGTCCTCGACGGATGGAGTTCTGGCCACGATTGAATACTCAGGATGGTTCATTCGACTCTCCTCTTGGCCGCAACATGATGCGGCCTCCCACAGATGACGCCGGTTTTATACCATCGCTTTCGATTCTGAATGGCGCGTCGTCAACGTCGCCTGCCTTCAGCTACCTGCGCCGTATCTCACGAGCGGATAGTTTCTGTATCCACGCTTGATCCGGTAAATCCGGACCGTCGAAATTTGTCGGGGCAGGCGAGGGCCTGTATCCGCAGACCCCCGCCAATCTTCAGCCTCCCGTCGCCGGCTTCCAGAACCGCTCCCGATCGATCCTGTCGCAGCACTCGATCACAATCCGCGCGCCGTCCTTGAGACGCCGTCGCAAGAGGTCAGGCGGCGTCCGTATCCCGCCGCTATCGTAAAGCTTCTGCAGCTGCGACCGCGAAAGTCCGAGTTCAGACGCCAGCAGCCGGTCAAGGCGAACGCCGGTGAGAAACGGAACCGCCAGGTCAATCTCCGCCGCGGTCCAGTCGGGAGGTTCGTCCTTTACCCTTTTCTCGATATCGAACTCGGGAAATTCATCAATGCGTTGCGATTTGCGTTTCAGGGCTTCGAGGTTGAATGTCTCCGTTCTTATCCATTGCGGATCGTTGGACTGCAGCGCCTCCAGAATGACGGGGCTGATGTCGCGAACGTTCTGCCGCTCGAAAATTGGCCGGTTCCAGCTTTTGTCGCAGGTCAGGCATCGATAGATGAGCCAGGCATCCAGTTTTCGGCCGTTGGCATTGAGCCGGATTTTACCGCTGGCCTGGAATGCCCTCACGCCGCCGCATCCGTTGCATGCAAACCAGGGTTGGGGCGCCGTTCGTGGTGTAATGGTCCATTGGACACGAAGTAAGTTGCACATATCGTCTTGGTCTTCCGTTTGGAAGTCCACCAAGATGGTGCAGGAGAAAACCCTTGCGGGAGCGGCGTGGCGATGTTTCGGATGGATGAAGAGCTGGGACAGCAGGGCTGCGCAGGGCACATTTTAACAATGCCAGACCGGTCTCTTGCCGCCACCCGATGAACATCATCATACGCCGACAGCCCATGGCTATCCGCAATAGGGTGAAACTGGATTGAGACCGGTATTTACTTAGGCAAAGTCTACCTCGATGCGCCAATGCTCTTCGGCAGCGACGATAACAAACGATCGGTCTGAAATGGAGTCACGCGGCGCGTCGGGACCGCCGAAAGCTGCCGCAATGCGACTTTTATGCAACTTCGGGTGATCCGCTCACTCTCCGGATCAGCCTGCGCGGGCCTATTTTCGAGGAGGGGCGGGGTTGCGCCTATCACCCGCGGTGGACGAAGGCGGAAGCATGCGCCGAAGGGTCGGATCCCTGCGGACGAAATGGTGCCAGAACGCCGCTGCAACGTGAAGAACGATGATGGCGGCTGCGAGATAGGCGAGGGTGGCGTGGATATCACTCCAGAAAACCTCGGCCTCGTCCGAGATCGCCAAAGGCAGTCCCGGAACGACGACAAGATCGAAGACATAGCTGGGGATCTGCAGGGGAGATGTCGATGCGACGGCCCAGCCGGCGAGGGGAACCGCAAGGATAAGAAGCAGCAAAGCCGCATGCGCGGCGCGCGCGGCAAGCCTTGAGGCCGGACCTTCACCATCGACAGGCTGCGGCCTGCCGCTGAAAACCGACCACACCAAACGCGGCACGGCGAGGGCCAGCACCAGAAATCCTATCGATTTGTGGTATTGAAACAGGTCGAACTGAAGGGCCGGATCGATATTGTCACGGCTCATCAGATATCCCAGTGCAAGCTGCGTCAGAAAAAGCAGCGCTATTGTCCAATGGAACGCGATTGTCACCAATCCGAAGCGTGTGGACGTGTTGCGCCACACCCGACCACCAGCCGGGGTTTTGTCGGAGTAATCCTCGAAATATTTCATTGGCTAACTCAGCTGCTGATAAGTGTCTTTCGCGATGGCGTCCATGCGGTCGGATGGCAGATTGCCGACCAGGGCGCAGCGGATCGTTTCATCGTCCCAGGATATGGTCTCCAGTGAACCGACGGTGGCGCGCCGCATGGCGCTGTCGCTCGCGTCGGCCGCGGCCACGATGTAAAGCGTGACGCGCTGCCCGCTTTTATCTTCATACATGAGCTGTGCGGCGACTCCTTCGGAGCTGGGGAGCACCCGGCCGCCGACAAGCGACAGGCCATGGCGGCTGAGGTCGGGAATGTTGAGTTTACGGTCCAGCCGCTTCGACAGCCATTTCGGCAGGTCGGACGCGTTCTCGGCATCGGCTCGAACTTCCACGGGGTGAAGAACCTCGCCCGCAAACAGCTTGTGCGCCTGCGTCGCATCCGCGACGATGGAGCGGGCAGGCGTCGTGGCCTCGGACAGCAGCCCGCGCCCGAACCAGCCGCCAGCCAATCCAACCGCCAGCATCAGAATGGATGCCGCCGCCCTGTTGCGCCAATCGCCGCGCTCCGACCGCAGGCGCCGCTCAAGGCGGTAAACATCGAGGCGTTCGGGTAAAACACCTCCATCGAGAGGGCCATAAAGAGCCTTCAGCGTCGTGTTCTGCTGCTGCCACATCGCAACCCTGCGTGCGTCGGCCGGACTGGAGGCGAGGTGGGTACGAACGGCATCATGCCGTTTGCCGTCGAGTTCTCCGTCGACATAAGAGATCAGATCGGCTTCAGTTATCTGCGGATCGTTACCGGTCATTTTATCACCTTGAGACCTGGCTGGTCTTCCTGGGTCATCCGGGCCAAGGCCGTCCGGGCCCGCCCGAGACGGGACATCAGGGTGCCCAGCGGAATTTCAAGAACGTCGGCGGCTTCCGCATAACTCAGACCTTCGACGACGACGAGGAGGAGGGCCTCGCGGTGCTCGCTGGACAGCTGTTCAATGGCGCGGGCCATTTCGGCAAGCGCTATCCGGCCCGTCTGCGCCGCCGGCACGAACAGCTGTTCCGCCACATCGTCGATCGGGATTTGCGGGGGGCGGCGATTCCGGCTGCGCAGATTGTTGCGGTAGACATTGACAAGCACCCGGTAGAGCCAGGGACGCAACGGTCCCCGCGGCTTCCACAACGCTTTCTTGCGGATGGCTCTTTCGAGACAATCCTGAACGAGATCGTCAGCAGTGTCGCGGTCGTGCGTCAGCGCATTCGCGTAGCGTCGAAGCGCCGGGATGCAATTTGTAATCTCGTCCAGAAAATCCGCCATGGTGCTATTCCCTGGCAGGGCGGCAGACGCCGCCTTCGCCCGCGACATCGCCGGGCTGCCAGTCCATCTGCCGGCGATACGCCCATTTCTTCGCACATCCATCATAGCAGACCAACGCGCCACCGGCATATGGCTCGACGAGGGCGGTCAGAACGAAATGATGTGCTCGCATGAAATAGTCCCTTTGGCGGTAACGGATCGGACAATATTGCCCGACACCAGACAGAACACCGGCCGGCGGTACTTAATCCCAATCCCGCCGGACTTTTTGATGCGGTTGTCCTTTTACCGCACGCCTTTCAAATCGATGTCGAATGCAACCATATTCGAATAGAGCGGCACTCCGACACCCATGCCATAAGGCATGCGGGGAATATTGCCGGTAACGTGGAAGGTGACGGATCCGTTCTGCTGGTCAACGAATGTGGCGTGAAACGTCTCGCGTCTCGATATGCCTCTGGCCGTCAATATGCCTTCAACCATCGCGCTGCGAGGTCCGTCCTGCGTGACGCGGCTGGAACGGAAGACGATCTGCGGATAAACGGCAATATTAAAAACCGCGCTGGACCGCAGGAAATTCTCCACCCGTTCTTGCCCCGTCCGGACGCTGGAAGGGTTGAGGCTGATTTCCACATAGGATTTGGCCGGCTGGTCCGGGTCGATGTCGAAGCGTCCGGATATATCGGGAATTGTGCCCTTGATCCCGGGGCCGGCAACCTGGGCAATTGAAAAGCCTATATGAGAGGCCGGATCGATACGATAACGCCCAGCCGCGGTCGAAAGCGGATTGGCGGCCGCCGGCGAACCGGCCAATATCACGATGAAGAGACTGACGAGATAGGGATGTTTCACGGCGCGAGCTCCTTATGAACGGTCGCACTCAGAAGAACACCACAGGAAAAGGTTTAATCCGCCCGGTTCAGTCAGATCGTAAAAATCCTGTCCATCGGGCAGGACTTGCTTTGATGGCGCGGGGAGCGGATATTCTTGCAGGGCGTGGTTTCGTCACCCACAATGGATAATCGCATAAGATAGATTATGGAACTAATTGAGGCAATATGCCGTGGCTTTCGAGTGAGCCGCTTCAACCTTGCCTTTCGGATTTTGGGCGGATGAATCGAGAAAAAACATAATAATATCAATATATAAAAATCATAACATAATGTACCGTCATAATTCCCCAGACGCCTCCTGGCGTCTCAGATCCAGCTCTTCGCTATAGCGTCTCAACGTATGGCTTTCGGTGAGCAGGCCAACCGGGCGGTTTTCGATCTTGTCATTGACGACGACCAGTGCCTCGCTTTCGGCTGCGTCAAAGGCCGCTGCTGCCTGGCGGGCATTCATGGTCGGCAGCAAGATGTCGTTTTTGTAGCGCAGATAGGTTTCGAGGCTGATCTTGCTGGGGTCGCGATCCATCGGGTCGGCATAGATTTCCGGCACGAGGACGATGCCGGCATAACGCCCGTCATCATGGGTCATGATCACCCGTTGCGTCGAGCCGAGCGGAAACTTCTCCTTGAAGGCCGGCAGCCCCATGCTGACATTGGCCTTGCGGATATCGGCGCGCATCATCCTGCCGACCGTCAGGTCGCGGATCCAGCCGATGTCATGGGCGCTGCGAATGCTCTCGCCCCGCAGGTGAAAACGCCATGTGGCGAAGGAATAACCGAAGGTGGTGCGCACCACGAGCGAAGTGGTGATGACGGCGGCAAGCACCAGAGCCGTGATCTGGAAGTCGCCTGTCAGTTCCAGCGCCAGAAACGTCATCGTCAGCGGCCCGCCGATGATGGCGGCGGCAAAGGCGCTCATGCCGATCACGGCATAAACGATGGGCGCCGTCGATCCATAACCGATATAGGGGGCGCAGAGCGCGAAGATCTTGCCGAGCAGTGAGCCCATGAACAGCGAGGCGAAAAACAGGCCGCCGCGGAAATTCGAGCCGATGGAGATGGCGCTGGCCGCCGCTTTCAGCAGGAACAGCCCGGCAAGCCCGTAAATCGTCAGTTCGGCATCGATATTGAGATGCAGCGCCCCATGGCCGCTCGACAGCACCTGCGGCGAAATCAGCGCAAGCCCACCCACAGCCATACCGCCAATTGTAGGACGCAGCCAGCCGGGAATGGCGCTTTTGCGAGCCGTCTCCTCGATGAAGGACACCGCCTGCATCAGCACGATGCCGATGGCCGCGCACACAACGCCGAGAAAGATGGCGGGCACATAATCCGCCGGCGTCACGCGACTGGCATCCACGATGTCGATGGAGAGGCCGTGGCCGCCGATCAGCCCGATGACGGTGGTCGCCACCAGTGCCGAGACGATGAGCGGCGCGAGTGTTACGACAGTATAGGTGCCGATGATGAGTTCGATGGCGTAGAAGGCCCCGGTCAGGGGTGCATTGAAGGCGGCCGCAATCGCGCCCGCAGCGCCGCAGCCGACGAGGATGCGCATGTCCCCTCGCCTCAGTTTCAGCTTGATGCCGAGCTTCGAAGCGACGCCGCTGGCGATCTGCGTATAACCGGCCTCCAGCCCGACAGACGCGCCAAAACCGTTGGAGACGATGTTCTGCACGCAGACGATGATGCTGTCCGTCAACGACAGGCGGCCGCCATGCAGCGCATTTGCCTCGATCGGATCGACCATGGGCTTCTTGCGGGTCTTCGAAAGAATGAAGATGATCAGGCCGAGCACGACGCCGCCGATGATGGGGCCGGCGAGCACGATCCATCCGGACAGGTCGCTGCTGCTCAAGCGCTCGACACCGAAGACCAGTATATGCAGCGCCGTGCTCAGGGCGCCGATCAGCGCCACCAGAAGCCCCGCCGCAATGCCGATAAAGACGGCGAGGATCACCAGCCCGACTTCGCCGCGACGGAACATGGCCCGCAACCGGCTGGCGCGCAGATTGTCGAAGAAGCTCGCCATACTGGGTGCACGGAAAGGCTTGGTCGACATGCTGTTCCTTTTCAGGCGTATCAGAAAGCTTCGATCTCGGTCTCGAAACGCATCTGGTCATAAGCCGGTTCAACGTGTTCAGGCGTTTCACGCATCACGGTGTCATAATCGAGCGGAATATGCATATGGGTCAAGATCGCCCTTTTCGGGGAAAATCTCTCGATCCAGCCAAGCGCCTGTTCCAGCGACAGATGGCTGGGGTGATACCGATGCTGCAGCGCGTCGATGACGAGGACATCGAGGCCGGCAAGCTTCGGCAGGGTCTCAGCCGGAAAATCGCTGACATCCGTGCAATAGGCGACATCGCCGATGCGAAAACCGAGCGAATGCACATCGCCATGCTGTTGCATGTGCACGTTGAACGGGATCGGCCCGCCTGCCCCATCGATGATAACAGGCGCGTCGATATCCGCGATGATCCGCGGCTCGACGATGGGCGGATAGCTGCTGCCCGGCGGTGTTTCCAGGCAATAGGCGAAACCGTCCCATATGCGCGCCATGGTAACGGGATCGGCGTAGATGGGAATGCGGTTTTGCTGAATGGCGAAATAGATGCGCAGATCGTCGATACCGTGCAGATGATCGGCATGGGCGTGGGTATAAAGCACCGCATCGACCGCCTCCACCTTCGCCGCGATCATCTGCTCACGAAAATCCGGGCCGGTGTCGATGATAACGGTGGTCTTTCCGCCATCCGGGCCGATCTGCTCCACCATGAAGGCGGTGCGGGTGCGCCTGTTCTTGGGGTTATCAGGGTCGCAGGCCCCCCAGTCGCCGTTGATGCGCGGCACGCCGGGCGACGACGCGCAACCGAGAACCGTGAAGCGGCGACGGTAGATTGCCACGCCTACACCCTTGTCATCTTGGAAAAGCAGCGGAAGGCGTTTTCGGTGGTGATTTCGGCCATGCGCTCATAAGAAACGCCATGCACCTCGGCCAGAACCTCGGCGGTATTGACCACATAGGACGGCTCGTTACGCTTTCCCCGCCAGCGCTTCGGCGCCAGATAAGGCGCATCCGTCTCCACCAGCAGCCGGTCCAGCGGCACGGTGGCGGCGATATCGCGGATATCCTGCGATTTGGGGAAGGTCAAAATGCCGGAAAAGGACACATAGCCGCCAAGCTCGACACCGGTTTTCGCCAACTCAGGACCGGCGGAGAAGCAGTGCAGGATGAAGGGGAATGCTCCCTTCCCGCTTTCGGCGCGCAAAATGGCGGCCATGTCGTCATCGGCGCTGCGGCTGTGGATGACGAGCGGCAGCCTCGTCCTTCTTGCCGCTTCGATATGGCGGATGAGGCCGGTCTTCTGGTCTTCCGGCTTCTGCGTATCGTAGAAATAATCCAGACCCGCCTCGCCGATCGCCACGATCTTGTCATGGCTCTCCGCCAGCCGCACGAGGTCGTCGGCGGAAATATCCAGCTCTTCAGCGGCGCTGTTGGGATGCGTGCCGACCGAGCAGAAAACCGACGGATATTTTTCCGTAATCTTCAAAAGTTCGGGCAGACGGCGCACCCGCGTCGAGATCGTCACCATCTGGCTCACGCCCGAAGCATGGGCGCGGGCGATTATATCGTCGCGCTCAGCTTCGAAATCGGGAAAATCCAGATGGCAATGCGTATCGATCAACATGGGTCTCGCCTTCACGCTTCCGGTGCGACGTAACGCGGGAAGACCGGCTTCGGCGCTTCCAGCGGCGTGCCCGGAACCAGACGGCCGGCTTCACCCAAAGCCGCAAAATCACGTTTGTCGGCGGGAGCCGCGACGAGATCCAGCAGCTTGTCGCAGGAATCAGGCATGAAGGGCTGCAGGAGAATGCCGATCTGGCGCACCACTTCCGCCGTAACGTAAAGCACGGTGCCCATGCGCTCGGGATCGGTCTTCTTCAGCGCCCACGGCTCCTGCGAGGCGAAATAGCGGTCGGTTTCCGAGACGACGGCGATGATGGCCGCAAGCGCGCGGTGGATGAGCTGCTTGCCCATCTCCTCGCGGCAGAGCGCCAGCAGGCCGTCGGCGGAGGCAAGCATCGCCTTGTCTTCTTCGGTGAACGCACCGGGCGTTGGGATCTGGCCGTCGCAATTCTTGACGATCATCGACAGCGAACGGCTGGCAAGATTGCCGACGCCATTGGCAAGATCGGCATTGATGCGGGTGGCGATGCCCTCTTCGCTATAGCTGCCGTCCTGGCCAAAGGAGACTTCGCGCAGGAAGAAATAACGGACCTGATCGAGACCGAAATGGTTCACCAGATTGGCCGGATCGACGACGTTGCCGAGCGACTTCGACATCTTCTCGCCCTTGTTGAGCAGGAAGCCATGCGCATAGACCCGCTTGGGCAACGGCAGCTTCGCGCTCATCAGGAAAGCCGGCCAATAGACGGCATGGAAGCGGATGATGTCCTTGCCGATGATATGCACGTCGGCCGGCCAATATTTGGCGCGGGGACCGTTCCTGTCTTCGATGTAACCCGTGGCGGTGATGTAGTTGGTCAGCGCATCGACCCAGACATACATGACATGCTTCGGATCATTGGGAACCTTGATGCCCCAGTCAAAGGTTGTGCGGGAAATCGACAGGTCCTTGAGGCCGGATTTGACGAAGGAGACGATTTCGTTGCGGCGCTCTGCCGGGCCGATGAATTCAGGGTTCTCCTCGTAGAGCTTCAGCAGCTTGTCCTGATATTCGGAAAGCTTGAAGAAGTAGCTCTCCTCCTCCACCCACTCCACCGGCGTGCCCTGCGGCCCGTAACGAACGCCATCGGCGCGCACTTCCGTCTCGTCCTCGGCATAATAGGCCTCGTCGCGCACGGAATACCAGCCGGCATAGCTGTCCTTGTAGATGTCGCCGGTATCGGCCATCAGGTTCCAGATATTGCGCGAGGTCTCGTGGTGGCGTTCTTCCGTGGTGCGGATGAAATCGTCATTCGAGGCGTTGAGCAGCTTGCCCATCGCGCGGAACTGGTCGGAATTGCGCTCAGCCAGTTCCTCCGGCGAAATGCCTTCCGCACGCGCCGTCTGCTGCATCTTCTGACCGTGTTCGTCGGTGCCTGTCAGGAAGAATACATCCATTCCATCCAGGCGCTGAAAGCGTGCCATGGCGTCCGTCGCAATCAACTCATAGGCATGGCCGATATGCGGCTTGCCGTTAGGATAGGAGATCGCGGTGGTGATGTAGAATGGTGTCTTGTCTGTCATGACGGTCTATCGACTTTACAGGCTTTTTTTTGGATAGACCGCTCTTAAACCATTGTTCGCAGCAGCGAAAGAAAAAGCGTACGTTTTGTACGACCGCTTGCAGACAAATTGGATTTGGCGAGCGCTTGGCATCCGCACTACCGTCACCCCGGACTGGATCCGGGGTCCAGCGCGATCAAGTCCTTGATCGCAAAAGACTCTCTTCACGGCACGGACGCGCCGTGGCTGGATGCCGGATCCAGTCCGGCATGACGGAGGAGAATTTATGCACCGTCGAATCGTACATTCCGTACGATCCCTCGCCTTCAAACGCCGCGAATATCTTCCAGAATGGAAAGCACCATCTGCTTCTTGTCGAGATTATAGGCCTGCGCCACGGTGATGCGTTCCGAGAGCGCCGAGGAAAGCCGCGCATGTTTTTCCGCCGCCGCGATATCGCCCGCCATCGCCGCCGCCCGTGCGCGCTCCATCAGTTCTTCGGTCACGTGTTCCATGAAGAAGCCGAGAACGATGTCGCCATCCTTCTGCGCGAGAATCTCGGCAAGCTTGTGCATCTGCTTGCGGGCGCCCGGCCCTTCGGCAGCCATCACCTCGGCAAAGGCTTCGACAATGTCGGAACCGCCGTAATTCAGCAGCTTCAACGCCTGCGCCACGCTGCCCTTGGAGGCGGCAAGCAGGGCGTCGCGCTTTTCGCCTTCCGGGCTGATGCCCAGATGATCGAGGGATTGCACCATGGCCGCATCGGAAAGCGGCAGGAGCCTCAACGGCATGCAGCGTGAGCGGATGGTCGGCAGCAATTTTCCCGGCGCGTGCGAGAGAACGAGGAACATTGCCCGTTTCGGCGGCTCCTCCAGTATTTTGAGGATCGCATTCGCGGCGTTGCGGTTGAGATCGTCGGCGGGATCGATGATGACGATACGCCAGTTGCCGGTGCCCGATGTCTGCGAAAAGAAGTGCCCTGCCCGCCTCACCTCGTCCACCGTAATGGCGGATTTCACGCGGCCGGTCTTTTCATCCACCGGACGGGTCAGATGCAGCAGATTATGCGAGGCCCCGGCCGTGATCTGACGGCTGACCAGCGATTGCGGATCGGGATCGGCGAGAAAATCCGGCGCCAGCAACGGATCGGGATGGCTCAGCACATGATTGGCGAAACGGAAGGCAAGCGTCGCCTTGCCGATCCCCTCCGGCCCCTCGATCAGAATGGCGTGGTGGCCCTTGCCGGAACGATAGGATTGCGCGAGGAAGGCTTCCGCTTCCTCATGCCCGAAAAGCTTCGTGTTCTGCTGCGGCGCAATCGCACCGTCGAGAACGCCCTGAACCTCACTCATGCGCCGCGCCCGCCGCTGTTTTCAGCTGTTCGAGCAAGGGTTCGACGAAGGACAGGACATCCTCCGCCACTTTTTCTTCCGGCTGATCGGCGTTGACGATCCGGCAACGACGCGGCTCGGCGAGCGCAATATCCAGATAGGCCTCACGCCGCTTCTCGTGGGTCTCGATTTCTTCTTTTTCGAACCTGTCGGGTGCAGCGCCTTCATCCGCACGCTTTCGGGCGCGGGCGAGCCCCTTTTCAGCGGCGATATCGAAAATCAGCGTCAGTTCCGGCACGACGCCGTCAATGGCGATGCGTTGCAGCGTCTCGATGAAATCCGGTTCCAGATTGCCGGTCGTGCCCTGGTAAACCCGAGAAGAATCGAGGAACCGGTCACAGAGCACGATCTCACCGCGCGCGAGCGCCGGGCGAATGACCTCTTCGACATGGTCGTTGCGCGCCGCCGCAAACAGGATCGCTTCCATGCGCACGCCGAAGGATTCGGCAGCACCCGAGAGGAGAACATGCCGAACCGCCTCCGCACCCGGCGAGCCGCCCGGCTCACGCGTCACGACCACCTTGAAACCACGGCCGCGAAGCGCCTCGGCAAGCGTGCGAATCTGCGTCGACTTGCCGGCGCCTTCGCCGCCCTCGAAGCTGATGAACAATCCGGTCTTTTCGGCCAATGTCACGTCCTGCACGGGTTTCCTCGAATTCGAAATGCCTGTTTACAGCATCGAACCGAAATGTGTGAAGCGCTTTTCAGAAAATCCGATGCCTGAACAAAAGCATAGGAGCAAGGTGGCTTCTGGAACAGGCTTTCAGAGCCAGAACAGCAGCAGTTCTTTCAGCGCACCTGTCGCATTCTGGGTCAGCGAACCCCTGCCGACCGCGCCCTTTGTATAAAGCGGCACTTCGCGCAACAGACGTTCACCCGAAAAAACCTTAAGCGTTCCCGCATTGACGCCAACATCCAGCGGCGCCTTCAGCGGCCAGCGATAAACAATCCGCCCCGAAATGCGATCCGGATTGTTGACCGGCACCAGCACACTGACATCGTCCTTCGGCGAGAGATCGACATATGAGGCATCGCCGCCATAAACGCTGACGGAACCCACCACCTCGTCCTTGCTGAAAAGATGGCGTTTCTCGAAGGCCGTCAGCCCCCAGTCCACGACCCGACGGGCTTCTTCCTGCCGCGTCTTGTCGTCTGCGATGCCCGATAACGCCAGATAGACCCGCCGCCCCTCCCGTTCGGCCGAAACGACAGCCGCAAAACCGCTGCCTTCCGCAAAACCGAGGCCAAGGCCGTCTATGCCGCTGCCCGGCATCAGAAGCGAATTCTTGTTGCGCTGGAAAATCCGGTTCCATTCGAAATCCGGCTTGGTGAAAAGCGCGTAGCGGTCGGGATAGGTATCATGCAGGTGCTGCGCAAGACGTACCATATCCCGGGCGGTCGTCTGGTTGCCCGGGTCGGGAAGCCCGGTGGAGTTGGTGAAGCTGCTGCGGCTCATGCCGAGTTCGCCCGCCCGCACCGTCATGCGCTTGGCAAAGGCGGCATCCGATCCCGCCATGCCTTCCGCGACGATGATGCAGCCGTCATTGGCATTCTGCACGATGATGCCGGTGAGGAGGTCGTTGATGCCGACGGAGGATTTCAGCGCCGCGAACATGGTCGAGGTGCGCGAAGGCGCGCCGCCGGTGCGCCAGGCATATTCCGAGACCGGATAAGCCGTCTCGGGCGTCACCTGCCCTTTTGACAGCGCATCGAGCACCACTTCCACCGTCATCAGCTTGGCAAGCGATGCGGGTGGAAAGGTCTGGTCCTCATTCTGCGAAAGGAGCACCGTGCCTGTTTCGGCGTCGATCATATAGGCCTGTTCCGCCTTGGCGATGAAGGGGCCTGACTGCGCCTGCGCCGTGCCTGCACTGAAAAACGCAAGCACAGCCGCTGTGACGACCGCACAATAGGAGCGATGAATGGCCTTGTGCATGAAACCGCCCAGTCCTGCCTGCCGCAACCGGCCGCCCGCGATGAAGGGCAAGGCAGCCGTACCTTCAATCCGTCAGCGCGACTTCGCCTGCTGACGCTTCACATGGGCGAGTATCGATTGCTCGTTGAGCGCGCCCCGGTCGACGAGCACGCTGTCAAAGGCGCGTGCGGTCCTGGAGACCGTAGCAGATTCTTCGGAATAGGCCGCCGCAAATTTGGAGGAAGGCGTCGGCACGCGCAGATAATTGCCGCCGGGCGCCGCCGGCTCACGCAGGAAATTGCCTTCCGGACGCTCGGCCAGGATGGGGCCGATTTCCGGCAGGATCGCGAATTGCTCGAAAGCCGGCGCCGGACCATTGACCAGCGGCATGGCCTGAAGCGCCGCATTCTTCTTGGAACCGACGAGCGCCGTCTGGGTGGAGCCGCCGTAATTCGGATTGGACGCAGGAGCAGGAATGAAATTCGGAGACGCCGAAGCCACCATCACGCCCGTGGCGATCTGCCCTTCAGGCGCGACGCCCGGCGAACGCGAACCCTTCGGAATGTAGGAAGCCATCAGATAGGGCATGTCGTGACCATCGAGCGGTGCACGGCCGGCATATTGCACCCGCACATTGGCCGTACCCGTGGCCTTCATGTCGAGAAGGTCGGCGGTCTTGCTGGAAACGTCAATCAGGCGGCCTTCATGGAACGGTCCGCGATCGTTGACGCGAACCAGAACCGAAGCGCCATTTTCCATGTTGGTGATGCGCGCATAGCTCGGCAGGGGAAATGTCGGATGTGCGGCAGAAAGATGTTCTTTGTCGTAGACTTCGCCATTGGCGGTCAGGCGGCCGTGGAAGGCGGAACCGTACCAGGAGGCAAGACCGGTCTTGTTGTAACCCGGCTCTTCTTTCGGAAAATAACGGCGGCCCTTGACGGTATAGGCATTGCCGATCAGCTCGCGCCCGCCGCCCTTGGGAATGGCCTTGCCATCGGCCACACGCGGGCTGGCTTTGACGCCATATTCGGATTCGGAAAAATATTCCTTGCTGCGCTTGGGCTTAGGCTTGGTCTCGGTGGTCGTGGAACACGATGCGGTCGCGGCGCAAAGCACGGAAATTGCGAGCCACTTCACGCCCGACCTGGCGTTGATGCCGAGTTTCTTGACCGAAGAATTCAAATCGTCTGCCCCACGCTGCTATTGGCTCGGAGAACCGCACCCTCACTTGCCTCGATTATTTGCCCCTGCCATCGAAGCACCTAACAGTCGCTTAATCTTGTGCATAACGTGGCGAAAATGCGAACGAGTTCTGCAAATTCGATAAAATTGTAACGAACGTGGTTAATGATTTCTATCTTTTGAGCTTGCCGATCAGGCCAGGTTTAGCCGCCTCAGCATCTCCGGTCCACCGCATCCGCAAGGAACAAACTGAAGGCGACCGCGTTCTCTCCCCGCAAACAACCAGCTTTCCGCCGGTTTCGGCTGAGGGAGGAAACATGATCAAGCTTATGAAGACCACAGGCCTGGCGATCGGCATCGCCCTGGTATCCTTCGCCGCGCCGATCCAAGCGGGTGCGCAGGACATGGAACTCAGAATCGGCCCCGATGGCGTTCGCCCTGTCATCCGCGATCGTGACCGGGACGTAGACCGCCGTGGCCCGCCGCGCATGCGCGGCTGCAGCGAACGCGAAGCCCGTGCCGCTGCGCGTGAGGCAGGCCTGCGCGATCCCGAGGTCGTGCGCGTCACCCCCGGCCGTGTTGTCGTCGAGGGCTTCACCCGCCGGGGGCCGGACCGCATCACCTTCGCCAATGAACGGGGTTGTCCGGAAATCTGATGAATAAGCATCATGGAACCCGCCGAAAGGCGGGTTTCTCGTTGGCACCGATTTGCGCCGTTGCAACGGCAGGCAGCGCGACCGGGATATCCCCTCGCGCGATTTCTAAATCGTGTTTTCAGCAAAATGGCAGATGGGGTGGGATTCGAACCCACGGTACGCTCTCACGCACGCCGGTTTTCAAGACCGGTTCCTTAAACCACTCGGACACCCATCCATCGGTGGTGAGGCTTTATAGCGGTTTGAAAAGGCCCGTCAATCCCGCCCGGGCGAGCGGCATCGCCCTTCTCTTATGGTCCGGCATATCATTGCCCCGGGGTGGTTGCCGGCGGCAGCAGGGATCCTTCGCCCGAAGGAATCGACGGGACCTGTTGGGCCGTATCGAATAGCGTCAGGCTTAAGACGATTGCGACAAGCACCAGCAAAAGCGCCACGAAAATGATTCCCGATTTATCCATGCGTCTGCTCATGTCACGTTATGTTAAAGGCGAATATGTGCAATTCGAGGCAATGCAAAGAATAAGGCGAAAGTCTGTCAAGTTGTCTTACAGATTTACCGAGCTCATCGTTCAAAAAACTGCGGACTGAGCGAAATTTATGCATAAGCGTACTGTTTGGGACATAAGTGGCCTATCACGTCAGCACTATTGTCACTTATATCAAGCCATCGCTCCCGGGCATTGCCCAACTTTCCCCGAGCGATCAACCTGCCCCGCCTGTTTGCGGGGCTTTTTTCTTTTATCGTCACGCAAGACGAAGCGCCGCCAACAGGCCGGCAGCACGCCGCAACGTTCCCGCCTCAGACGCCGATGCTCGGCCCGCCATCGCCGCGCCGGCCGTCGCCCCGGAGAATGTCCTCGAACAGGTTCAGCAGAGCCGGCGGCAAGGTGTCGGACAATTCGGCAAGGATTTCGCTGGCGCGATTATAGGAATAGATGGCTGAGAGGGTCAGCACCAGAAGCACGATCCAGGGCCAGATCGGTTTACGCCTCTGCGGCGCCCCGTTCGGTTGTTGCGGTAAACTCATACCCGTACCTTCCCGTTCAGGCCTTCACGCGCGGTTCGCCTCCGGGCGCATAGGCGGTTTTCTGCAGGAAACGGAATATATTGCCGCATTGGGCGCAGCGGATCATGAAATCAGTCGGATCGCCCGAGACGCGCTCCGCGCGAAATCCGCGAGGCATTTCATCGATGCGAAAATCGACGTCCCGGCGGCTCTTGTCGTCCGATTCCGACGCCTCGGCAAAACCCTGATGGCCACATCTGGAACATTCGAGCTTCCGGGAATATCTGTCGCGCGCTGCCATATGCCGTCCTTTGCTTGGTGCTTATCAGGTAGCAGCGGCAAAACGTCATTTCAATGCCGGTCGCCCCGGGTTAAAGCTTTGCACGGCTATTTTCCGTCCGGGAATTTCCCGGCGGCCGGAACGACAATGGAAGCCCATGCACGATCAGAAACCCCTCCTGTCCTCGTCCCTCGTGCTCCGGGCCGTCCTCATCGCCGGAACCCTCCTCATTTTTCTCGGCGTCCTCAATGTCGGCATCAAATGGTATGGCGAGCGAATTCTTCAGGCCGGCCATACGACCGATACCGGGGAAGTGGAGATCGCCATCGGCAACGACCGGCTGAAGCTCGTCAAAAACACGCTGCGGGCGCCCGCTGAACGACAGGGCGGCGAACGCGAACGGGTAGACCTTTATCTCACCTGGCCGGACCTCAGAGGTTACGAGGACGCGAATCGGGTCATCTTCGACGATCCCTCGCAGGCGGCAGGGCTGATTTTCATCCAGCTTTCGCAAAGCACCATGTCGGAAGATATGTCCGGCCGTTTCGGGCCGATCTATTCGCGACTGACCGAAGGAGAACCGGTGCCGCTGAAACATGGCCTTGTGCTGCACCGCCTGCGCGCCGATTCCGGCTACGGCAGGGAGGTCATATTGACCGGCAACCGCCCGGGCGAAAATGCCTATGTGGTGCGTTGCCTGCTGCCGCAAACGCCGCAGGGGGCAGCGGGCAGCGATTGCCAGAGGGATATCCACGCCGGCCAGGACCTCAGCCTGTTCTACCGTTTTTCCTCCGCCCTGCTGCCGCAATGGCAAAAACTGGACGCAGATGTGAAAACCTATATCGAGCAACGCCTCGTAAAAGACGGAAATCCGTGAAACGTCACGGCACAGATTGCGTGCGAAAAGTCGCATTTTATGGAAGGCGGATACCTTTCATAAACCACTTGGTAACGCCATCCCGATAAAGTTTCTACCCGGAGCATCGGGCGGGGCGTGCCCGAGCGGAATAGAAATATGCGATTGAAGAGTTCAGCAGTGTTGAAAAGTCTATCTGGGGCACTTTCGCGCAAGGCGGGTGCGACGTCTTTTGTAAGGTTTGTTGCGTTGACCCTTGCTGCGGCGTTCATAACCGCAACATCCGTTCAGACCGCGCAGGCCGAACCGAAATATGCAGGCATCGTCATCGACGCAAAGACCGGTAAGGTCCTCTACGGTGAGGACCCGGACGGGCTGCGTTATCCGGCTTCGCTTACGAAGATGATGACGCTTTACCTCACTTTCGAGGCGCTCAATACCGGGCGCATCTCGCTCGATTCCAAGGTGCCGGTCTCGGCAAATGCCGCCAAGGAGCCGCCTTCCAAGCTCGGCGTTCGCGCCGGCGGCAGCATCACGGTCGAGCAGGCCATACTTGCTCTCGTCACCCGGTCGGCCAACGACATGGCGACTGCACTTGGCGAATATCTCGGCGGTTCAGAAGACCGTTTTGCCCGGATGATGACCGCCAAGGCCCGTGCACTTGGCATGACCCGCACGACCTATCGCAATGCCAACGGCCTGCCCAACACGGCGCAGATGACGACGGCCCGCGACCAGGCCCGCCTCGGCGTCGCACTTCGCCAGCATTTCCCGCAATATTACGGCTATTTCAATACCCGTACCTTCAATTTCGGCAAGCAGGTCATCGGTAATCACAATCGCCTCGTGGGCACCGTGAAGGGTGTGGACGGCATCAAGACGGGTTACACCCGCGCAGCCGGCAGCAATCTCGCGACCTCGGCGCAGCTCGACGGCCGCTCCATCGTTGCCGTCGTTCTCGGCGGACGCTCCAGCGCCGCCCGAGACGCCACCATGCGCAAGCTCGTCGCAACCTACCTGCCGCAGGCATCGCGCGGCGGCAACAGCAACCTGATCGCACAGACACGCTCCGCGCCGGTCGAAGAGCCCGTCGCCGTGGCTGCAGCCGTGCCTTCCGTGGCAGTTGCAGCAACCGCAGCCGGCCTGCCCAATTCCGGTCCGGTGCCGCAGACCCGGTATGAAGAAGCGCCGGTCAGCGCCTTTGCAGGTTCCTCTTCCAATGCCGCCGTCAAGGCCATGGAAGCCGCGACCTGGCAGAAGGGCAAGGATCCGATTGTTCGCGCACCGGTCGCTCCCGATCGCAACCTGATCACCAATTCGACCAAGGTGGACAATATCGTCACCGCGTCGACGGCAGGATCTGCATCCGCCGCCCCTTCCGTCTCCCCCAAGGCCGAGGCGCCGCAGGGTGGCTGGGTGATCCAGATCGGCGCATCGCCGGACGAAAACTCCGCCCGCGGCCTGTTGCAGAACGCACAGGAAAAAGGCGGCGCGGCACTGCGCTCCGCAAAGCCCTTCACGGTCGCCTTCAGCAAGGACGGCTCCCAGATCTACCGCGCCCGTTTCGGCGGCTTCGATGGCCAGAACGCTGCGGTGAATGCATGTAATGCATTGAAAAAGAAAGGCGTCAGCTGCTGGGCGTCACTCCAGTAACTGGTGTTTCCGCAGGCGGTGCTTCATTGTCGAAACATCGCCTGTCTCCTCGAATTGTGTAATGAGTAGCGAGGCTTTCCAAGATGGCAGTCAACGAGAATTATTCGGACATTGCGTCTGGCAACGGGCACGGCAGCCTTTCGGTTCTGCACCCCATTCACGAAGCGGCGATGCGAATCGCCGATCTCGGCCTTAATCGTTCCAAGGCAAAGACGCGCGATCTCGTGGCGCTGCTTCTGTCACACGGCGCCCGTGCCTGGCGCTCCAATCAGCCGGAAGCGAACATCCACCTCCATGTCGCGAGCCGTTCGGGTCGCGCTCCGGTCCATATTCGGATTCGCTAAAAATCAAACGCAGCTGATACGACACAAAGAAAAACCCCGCGGAGCTTGAGCACCGCGGGGTTTTTCTTGATTGGTGACCGAAGATAACGAGGCGGCTTACGCCTCGTTTTCCGGTGCATCCGGCAGATCGTCGGCAGCATCTTCACCGTTGCCGTTCTCCGCTTCGTCGTCGCCTTCCGGCTCGTTGATGCGCTCCACCGAAACCACCTTCTCGTCCTTGGCGGTGGAGAAGATCGTCACACCCTTGGTGGCGCGGCTGGCGATGCGGATGCCGTTGATCGGCACGCGGATGAGCTGGCCGCCATCGGAAACCAGCATGATCTGGTCGCCTTCGTCCACGGGGAATGCCGCGACGAGTTCGCCGATCTCGTTGGTCTTGGAGGCATCGGTGGCGCGGATGCCCTTGCCGCCGCGACCCGAGGTGCGGAAATCGTAAGACGAGGAACGCTTGCCGAAGCCCTTCACGGAAACCGTCAGCACGAATTCTTCCCGTGCCTTCAGTTCCTGATAGCGCTCTTCATTGAGTTCGCCCTCTTCCGTCACTTCCTCGCCGACAAGCGCGATATCATCTTCATCGACACCTGCAGCGCGCCGCTCCGTGGCCGAACGCTTCAGATAGGCTGCACGCTCCCACGGCTCCGCATCCACATGGCCGACAATGGTCATGGAGATGATGCGGTCGCCTTCCGCCATGTTGATGCCGCGCACACCGACGGAGTTGCGGCCGGCAAAGACGCGCACATCATCCACGGGGAAGCGGATGCACTGGCCGAGCGCGGTCGTCAGCAGCACGTCGTCGCGGTCCGTGCAGGTTTCGACGGAGAGGATTTCATCGCCCTCCTCGTCCAGCTTCATGGCGATCTTGCCATTGCGGTTCACCTGCACGAAATCGCCGAGCTTGTTGCGGCGAACCGTGCCGCGTGTCGTCGAGAACATCACATCCAGCGTTTCCCAGGTCGTTTCGTCCTCGGGCAACGGCATGATGGTGGTGATGCGCTCACCAGGCTCCAGCGGCAGCATGTTGATCAGCGCCTTGCCCTTGGACTGCGGCGTGCCGATCGGCAGACGCCAGACCTTTTCCTTGTAGACGATGCCACGCGAGGAGAAGAACAGCACCGGCGTATGGGTATTGGCAACGAAGAGACGGTTGACGAAATCCTCGTCGCGCGTCGCCATGCCCGAACGGCCCTTGCCGCCGCGACGCTGCGCCCGGTAGGTGGTCAGCGGCACGCGCTTGATATAGCCGAGATGCGAAACGGTGACGACCATGTCCTCGCGGGCGATGAGGTCTTCATCGTCCATGTCAGGACCGCCCTCGACGATCTCCGAGCGGCGCGGCGTGCCGAATTCATCGCGGATGGCGCCAAGCTCGTCCTTGACGATCTGCTGGATGCGCAGGCGCGACGACAGGATTTCCAGATATTCGGAAATTTCCGCGCCGATCTTGTTCAGTTCGTCGCCGATTTCATCGCGACCGAGCGCGGTGAGGCGGGCAAGGCGCAGTTCGAGAATGGCGCGCGCCTGCTCTTCGGAGAGGTTATAGGTGCCATCTTCATTGATGCGGTGACGCGGATCGTCGATCAGACGGATCAGGCTTTCCACATCCTGCGCCGGCCAGCGCCGCGTCATCAGCTCTTCACGCGCCGAAGCCGGATCGGGCGCATGACGGATGACACGGATGACCTCGTCGATATTGGCAACCGCAATCGCCAGACCAACCAACACATGCGCGCGCTCGCGCGCCTTGCGCAGCAGATATTTGGTGCGCCGGCTGACGACATCCTCTCGGAACGCTACGAAAGCGCGCAACATGTCGATGAGCGTCATCTGCTCCGGCTTGCCGCCGTTCAGCGCCACCATGTTGCAGCCGAAGGAAGTCTGCAGCGGCGTGTAGCGGTAAAGCTGGTTCAGGATGACTTCGGCATTGGCGTCGCGCTTCAGTTCGATGACGACGCGATAGCCCTGACGGTCGGATTCGTCGCGCAGGTCGGAAATACCCTCGATGCGCTTTTCCTTGACCAGCTCGGCCATCTTCTCGATCATCGACGACTTGTTCACCTGATAGGGAACCTCGGTGATGATGATCTGTTCGCGGTCGCCGCGCATCGGCTCGATGGTCGCGCGGCCGCGCATGATGACCGAGCCGCGGCCCGTCTCATAGGCCGAGCGGATGCCGGAACGGCCCATGATCAGCGCGCCGGTCGGGAAGTCAGGACCGGGAATGATCTGCATCAGTTCCGGCAGCTCGATCGCCGGATTGTCGATCATGGCGATACAGCCGTCGATGACCTCGGCGAGATTGTGCGGCGGAATATTGGTGGCCATGCCGACGGCGATGCCGCCTGCCCCGTTCACCAGAAGGTTCGGGAACTTGGCCGGAATGACGACCGGCTCCTGCAGGGTGCCGTCATAGTTGTCGCGGAAATCGACCGTTTCCTTGTCGAGATCGTCGAGCAGCGAATGCGCGGCCTTTTCCAGACGGCATTCGGTGTAACGTTCGGCCGCCGGCGGATCGCCGTCGATGGAGCCGAAATTGCCCTGCCCGTCGATCAGCGGCAGACGGAGCGACCAGTCCTGCGCCATACGCGCCAAGGCGGCATAGATCGCCGCATTGCCGTGCGGATGGAATTTACCCATCACGTCCCCGGTAACGCGGGCGCATTTGACGTATTTCTTGTTCCAGTCGATGCCGAGTTCGGACATGCCGTAGAGAATACGGCGATGAACCGGCTTCAGGCCGTCTCGCACATCGGGAAGCGCGCGGGACACGATGACGCTCATGGCGTAATCGAGATACGACCGCTGCATTTCCTCCATGATGGAAATCGGTTCAATGCCTGGCGGAAGCTTTCCGCCGCCGGGGGGGCTCTGG
>QFOL01000180.1 GCA_003241215.1 Agrobacterium fabrum | reverse complement strand
GCCGAGCGTTCCGGCAAACGCGTCAGCGTCGTCAGCGAGATGATCGACATCCGCAACCGGCAGCTTGCCGAAGTCACCCGCGCCGACGACTTCGTCGTCAGCAACAAGCTGGTCAGCCTGATGCTGGCGCAGGCCTCGGAAAACGAGTTCATGGCAGCGATCTTCAACGAACTGCTGGATGAAAAGGGCTCGGAAATCTACATGCGCCCCGTCACGGATTACGTATCCATCAATCAGCAGGTCAACTTCTTCACAATCAGCCTGGCCGCCCTGCGGCGTGGCGAGATTGCCATCGGCTACCGTCGGCAGCGCGAGGACGATACCGACGCCCGCAAGCTCGGCGGCGTCACCGTCAACCCATTGAAATCCGAGAAAATCGCCTACTCAGCCCGAGACATGGTGATCGTGCTCGCCGCGGATTGACGCAACGAAAAAGCCCGGCTTCCGCCGGGCTTTTCCTTTCAGCGATTTGAAAGAGTTCAGGCCGCCAGCGCCAGTGCACCGCTGACCAGACGACCGAGGCGCTTGATGCCTTCGTCGATCATCTCCTCATTGGCGCATGAGAAAGAAAGTCGCAGCGTGTTCGCTCCGGAACGGTCGGCAAAGAAGGCTTGGCCTGGCACGAAGGCAACCTTTTCCGTCTCGACGGAACGGGCGAGAAGTTCGCCTCCGTCCAGCCCTTCCGGCAACGTCACCCAGACAAACATGCCGCCTTCCGGCCGCGTCCAGACTGTGCCGGCCGGCATGTACTTCTCCAGAGCCGCCAGCATGGCATTGCGCCTTTCGCTGTAGGCAGCCCTGATCTTGGCGACCTGCTGGTCGAAATGCCGTGTCGCCACATGGGCGATGGCCATCTGGTTGATAGTAGACGAGTGCAGGTCGGCCGCCTGCTTCATCAGCACGAGCTTGCGGATAACCGGCATTGCCGCGACCACGAAACCGACCCGTAGGCCCGGCGCCAGCGTCTTGGAAAAGGAGCCGCTATAGATCGTACGGGTATTTTCGATCGAGCCCTTTTCCGCGATCTCCAGCGCCAGGATCGGCGGGATCGCCTCGCCGTCATAGCGCAGCGACTGGTAAGCGGCATCCTCGATGATGGCGATATCGAGTTCATCCGCCAGCTTGAGCAGGCGGCGGCGTCCGTCGAGGTTAACGGTCTCGCCTGTGGGATTGGCGAAATCGGCGGAGAGATAGGCGAACTTCACTTCGCCGCCGAGGTTTTCCGCAGCCGCCCTGTAGCTCTCCGGCGTCCGGTTGCCGAAGGTCAGTTGATCGTAATTCGGCTCATAGGCATTGAAGGCCTGCAGCGCACCGAGATAGGTCGGCCAGTTCACCAGCGCGGTATCCTTCGGCGACAGGAACAGCTTTCCGAGATAATCGAGGGCCTGCTGCGAACCGGAGGTGATGAAGATGTTGTCGACCGTGCAGGCTATCCCGAGCTTTTCCATCTCGCCCTTCAGCCATTCGCGCAGCGGCTTGTAGCCCTCGCTCACAGAATACTGCAGCGCTGCCGCCGCTTCTGCGCCCGAGAAGATATCGGCATAGGCGGCCTTGAAGGCCTCGTCGGGGAAGAGTGCCGGATCGGGAATCCCACCGGCAAAGGAAATGATGTCCGGACGCTCGAGAAGCTTCAGCAATTCTCGGATTTCGGATGCACGCATGCGCGACGACCGCGTCGCGAAGATATGGTCCCAATTCAGCACGGGAGTTTCCTCGAAGTGTTTTTAGAATGCGCTCAGATGACCATGAATGGCTCGATATGTCAACAATACTGACCTATCGTGTTTTGAAACTTTTCCAGACAATGGACATGCGTGGCGCAACAATCATTCGCCTGAAGTAATCACGAGGCAAGATTACGTCGATTTCAGTCGTGTACTACGCCTTTTGGCAGCGGATGCGATCCGACTGCAAAGGTGCTAGAAATGCGACGGTGCAACACGGAGGCTAGAAGATGCAAAAGAGGCTTTCGGCTTTCATCCTGATGGCCGCATCGCTGTTCCCTGCATCCGCGTTTGCCGGCTGTTTCGACCTCGCCAAAGGCCAGCCATCGAGCCTCAGTGGCGTGCTCACCCATCACATTTTCCCGGGACCGCCGAATTTCGAGGACGTGCAGAAGGGCGACACGCCGGAACCCGGCTACATCCTGAAGCTGGATGACAACATCTGCCTTACGGGAGACGTCGACTTCGCCGACCCCAAGCTCCGTTTCGACGAGGTACAGCTTGTCCCGACCGACGAGACCAGCGCGGATATGAGGACACTACGCGACAGCCGCGTGCACGTCATCCTCAAGGACCCGATGCCCGCCATGACCGGCCATCACCACCGCCCGCTGGTGGCCTGGGTGACGGCCATAGAGCCGCAAGGTGACCCAACGAAAAACTACGGCACAGCGGCAACGACAGTCGAAGCCTTCTACAAGGCTCTGGAAACCGGCGATGGGATGCTCGCCGCACGCTTCATCATTCCGGAAAAGACGGAGAAGGGCCTGCTGTCTCCCGGCTCGCTCTCGCGGTTCTATGGAAATCTCGATGAGCCGTTGGAACTGCATGACGTCCACGCGCTCGCCGACGACAGGTTCCTTGTCCGCTACCGGTTTCGCGATGGCGAAAGGGTCTGCGACGGCCGCGCCACCGTCACCACTACCCGCCGCGACGGCCGCGCCTTCATCAAATCGATCCGGGCCGATAGTGGCTGCTGAGTGGCCAAAGAAAAAGGCCGGGGAAGTAACCTCCCCGGCCCGGATATTCTGGCTTTTCCGATCCGATGACGCACAAGACGCGCGCCAGGATGACGGAGATTAGTTGCGGGCCTTGTCGACCAGCTTGCTCTTGCCGATCCAGGGCATCATGGCGCGGAGCTTGGTGCCGACTTCCTCGATCTGGTGGCTGTCGTTCAGGCGGCGGATACCCTTGAAGCGGGCGGCACCGGCGCGGTATTCCTGCATCCAGTCCGAGGTGAACTTGCCGGTCTGGATGTCGTGCAGAACGCGCTTCATTTCAGCCTTGGTTTCGGCGGTGATGATGCGCGGACCGGTGACGTATTCGCCCCACTCGGCCGTGTTGGAGATCGAGTAGTTCATGTGTTGGCGATGCCGCCTTCATAGATCAGGTCAACGATCAGCTTCACTTCGTGCAGGCACTCGAAATAGGCCATTTCCGGAGCGTAACCGGCTTCGACCAGGGTTTCGAAACCGGCGCGGATCAGTTCGACGAGACCGCCGCACAGAACGACCTGTTCGCCGAAGAGGTCGGTTTCGCATTCCTCTTTGAAGTTGGTTTCGATGATGCCCGAACGGCCGCCGCCAACGCCGCAGGCGTAGGAGAGAGCGAGTTCAAGCGCATTGCCGGAAGCGTTCTGATGAACGGCAACGAGGCAGGGAACGCCGCCGCCCTTCTGGTATTCGCCGCGAACCGTGTGGCCGGGGCCCTTCGGTGCGATCATGACGACGTCGAGCGATGCCTTCGGCTCGATGAGGCCGAAGTGAACGTTGAGGCCGTGTGCGAAAGCGATTGCCGCGCCATCACGGATGTTGCCGGCGATGTCGGCCTTGTAGATGTCGGCCTGGAGTTCGTCCGGGGTCGCCATCATCAAGAGGTCGCCCCACTTGGCGGCTTCGGCAACGGTCATGACCTTGAAGCCGTCGGCTTCGGCCTTCTTGACGGTCGGCGAACCGGCCTTCAGGGCGATGACGACGTTCTTGGCGCCGGAATCCTTGAGGTTCAGCGCATGGGCGCGGCCCTGGGAACCGTAGCCGACAACGACGACGTTCTTAGACTTGATGAGATTGAGATCGGCATCACGATCATAATAAACGCGCATTTTATGGTCCTTCCCTAATGCTTGTCTCTCAGTTGTCTGAACCGGAATGTCAGGCGGGTTTGCCGCTGAGTTCCGAATGTACCTTTTCCGTGCCGTAGAGGGTCAGAAAGGCGACGACCGCCTTCTTCGCCCGGGCGGAAAAATCCTTGTCCGGCGCCTCGCCCAGCAGCATGCGCACATGCAGATCCGAAACGATGAGGCCGTAAAAACTGCGATATGCCTCCTCGGCATCATCAAAACGCAGATAGCCGGAACGGCGACCCGCCTCGATCAGCCCACGCGCCCGCCGATCGATCTGGCGACGGCCGCGTTCCAGCAAGAGATCGCCGAGCTTCGAGCCGTCACGGCTCGCCTGCCCTATCGCCAAACGGTTAAGCGCCAGTGACACGTCACCCGCCAGCACATCGAGCAGATCATGCGCGAAAACCTCGAGGTGGTCGGCAAGCTGCGGTGCGGAAACGCGGTCGCCCGCCTTCTCGAAGGTGCGGACCTTGCTCTGCTGAAAGGTGATCATCGCCGCCAGCAGGCCGTCCCGATCGCCGAACCACTTGTAGAGGCTTTCCTTGGAACAGTTGGCCGCGCGCGCCAAACCGGATGTGGTGAGCGCTTTCTCGCCGCCCTCGACCAATAGACGCAATGCCTGGTCCAGAACGGCGTTCTGGCGCGGCGAAAATTCCTGCGCTGTGATCGGGTCGGAAGCCAAGTCTTTCCACTCCAGGGGCTCGATTAATGTACCGTACGGTACGGTTCGAGCGCCATTTAAGCGGAGGCTGCGTTGCGGTCAAGCGGATTCTTCAGGGAGGATGAGAATTGACGCGGTGCGGTGCAGCGTGAATGGGAGCTTGGGTGCTTCAAGGGGTTATGCATTTATAGCGGGTCGATGGTGGGTGGGGCTTACCCCCCTCTGCCCTGCCGGGCATCTCCCCCACAGGTGGGGAGATCGATATGCGGCAAGGTTTTGCCCATCTCGAGGTTGGAGAATGAAGTGGCGACAGTGCATCTTGCCGATCTCCCTCCTTGTGGGGGAGATGCCCGGCAGGGCAGAGGGGGGTAAGCCCCGCCCACCATCGACCCACTATGAATGCACAGCCCCCATCTACCCCGCCGCAATTTCCCGCGATGCATCAATATCCCGCGACGGCGATAATCCGTAAAAGCGGCTATATTCACGGCTGAACTGCGACGGGCTCTGGTAACCGACGCGGTGGCCGGCGGTACCCGCATCCAGCCGCTCCAGCAGCATCAGCCGCCGTGCCTCATGCAGGCGCAGCTGCTTCTGATACTGAACCGGCGTCATGGCCGTGATCGTCTTGAAGTGATGGTGGAAGGACGAGACGCTCATGCCGATATGATCGGCAAGGTCCTCGATACGCAGCTGACGGGCAAAATTCTCGCGCAGCCAGGCGATGGCGCGGGCGATGCGGTTGCCATGGCTGCCGGCCGCGATGATGTTCATCAGCTGCCCGCCGGCCGGTCCGGTCAGAATACGGTAGAGGATTTCCTGCTCGATCAGCGGCGCCATGGCCGCGATATCCGCCGGACGGTCGAGCAGACGCAACAGGCGAATGGCCGCGTCGAGAAGTTCCGGCGTGGCCGTATTGACGACGATGCCGCGCTGCGCATTCGCCGGCTCGGCGGGCGGATCGATGGGCACGCGCCGCATGAGATCGAGCAGCTTTTCGCTGTCGATGGCAAGTGCGATGCAGAAATGCGGCACCTCCCTGCTCGCCTCCACCACCCGCCACGCAACCGGCAGATCAAGCGAGGTCAGGAGATAATCCCCCGCCCCGTAATTGATGGTGTCGGTTCCCAGCCGAACGCTTTTCGAACCCTGGATCACCATGGCGAGACAGGGGCGATAGCTGCCGTGGCATGGGGCGCTTGGCGTTGTGCGCCGGCTGATGCCGAGGGAGTCGATTACCGTCTGCACCTCACCGTCCTCAGTGGTATGCCGCGCGGCGATGGAGGCGATCTCCTGATAGACATTGAACGGCAAGGACATGGGGGAAATCCCTTAGCTTAAAGAAGAGATGCGGCTGATGCCTTTTATCTAGAAAGCCGCGCGGCCCGCGCAAAGAGTGGCCCACCATATTTTTGCAGGATCGTGCAAAAAGCTCGGAGGATCGCTCTAACGCCGCGTCCCGCTTCCATCGCATATTCCGTCGTCCCCAACTCCCGAAAGGATATTCAGATGGCTATTGCTAGAGGTTACGCTGCGACCGATGCGTCGAAGCCGCTTACCCCGTTCACCTTCGAACGCCGCGAGCCGAATGATGACGACGTCGTCATCGACATCAAATATGCCGGCATCTGCCACTCGGACATCCACACCGTCCGCAACGAATGGAAGAACGCCGTCTACCCGATCGTTCCCGGCCATGAAATCGCCGGTGTCGTGAAAGCCGTCGGTTCGAAGGTCACGAAGTTCAAGGTCGGCGACCGTGTCGGCGTCGGCTGCTTCGTCGATTCCTGCGTCGGCTGCGCCACCCGCGACCTCGACAACGAACATTATATGCCTGGCATCGTCCAGACCTATAATGACGTCGACCCCTTCACGAAGACCGCGACCCATGGCGGCTATTCCGACTCGATCGTCGTCAAGGAAGGTTATGTCCTGTCGATCCCGGACAACCTGCCGCTCGACGCTTCCGCACCGCTGCTGTGCGCCGGCATCACGCTCTATTCGCCGCTGCGCCGCTGGAATGCCGGTCCCGGCCAGAAGGTCGCGATTGTCGGCATGGGCGGCCTTGGCCATATGGGCGTCAAGCTCGGCGCGGCCATGGGCGCGGATATCACCGTTCTTTCCCAGACATTGTCGAAGAAGGAAGACGGCCTGAAACTTGGCGCGAAGGAATATTACGCCACCAGCGACGCCTCGACCTTCGAGAAGCTGGCCGGCACCTTCGACCTGATCATCTGCACGGCCGGTGTCGCCATCGACTGGAACGCCTATCTCGGCCTCCTGAAGCCCAAGGGCAGCATGGTCGTCGTCGGTGCGCCGGAACATGCAATCCCGGTGCACGCCTTCTCGCTCATCATCGGCGCGAAGAACCTGTCCGGCTCGATGATCGGTTCGATCAAGGAAACCCAGGACATGCTGGATTTCTGCGGCGAGCACAACATCGTCTCGGAGATCGAGACGATCAACATTCAGGATGTCAACGAAGCCTATGAGCGCGTGCTGAAGAGCGATGTGCGGTATCGCTTCGTCATCGATATGGCGTCGCTCGACGCTTGATCCCTGATTGGGCACACACGCCACATCCCCACTCCGTCACCCCGGACTAGATCCGGGGTCCAGCGCGATCAAGTCTTTGATCGAAAAAGACTCTTTTCACGGCGCAGACGCGCCGTGGCTGGATGCCGGATCTAGTCCGGCATGACGGAGGAAAGGTTGGGCGCACCTACAGAAGCACGAGGGCGGGAAGCGCAGGCTTCCCGCCCTTTCCTTTGCCCAAAGCCTTCAGGCTTCGTCCTTCAGCGTCTCTTTCTGGGTAATAAGCCGCGCGCTGTGCTGGCCGCTCAGGTAAATCCACAGCCAGCTCCACGCCACGGCAAGCCGCGACCGTGTTCCGATCAGGAAGTAGATATGGGCAAGCCCCCATATCCACCAAGCCAGTACGCCCTTGAGCTTGAACCTGCCGAAATCGATCACCGCCGCGCGTTTGCCGATGGTCGCCAGATTGCCCTGATGGCTGTAACGGAAGGGAGCCGGCAATGGTTTGCCGGCAAGCCGCGCCTTGATGACCTTCGCAACATAGGCGCCCTGCTGCTTTGCCGCGGGCGCAATGCCCGGCACCGGCTTGCCGCTTTCCTGATTGACAGCAGCCGTGTCGCCGATAACGAAGATATCGGCATCGTCTGCCAGATTGAGATGGGGTCCGACGATGACACGTCCCGCCCTGTCGGCGGCGGCGTCAAGCCACTTCGCGGCGGGCGACGCCTGCACGCCGGCGGCCCAGACGACTGTGCGGCAGGGATAATAGGTCTCGCCCACCGTCACCCCTTCATCGGTGCACGCCGTCACCGGTGTTCCGAGCAGAACCTCGACGCCGAGCTTTTCGAGCGCCGCCTTTGCATAGGCCGAAAGATCTTCGGTGAAGACCGGCAGAACGCGGGGGCCGGCCTCGACGAGCAGCACCCGGGTCTTTCTGGTATCCACATTGCGGAATTCCGCCGGCAGCGCCTTGTGGGCCAGCTCGGCGATCATGCCCGCCATTTCCACACCCGTCGGGCCGGCCCCGATGATCACGAAGGTCAGCAGCGCCTGCCGCTCTTCCTCGCTGGTGGCGAGTTCGGCCCGCTCGAAAGCCAGAAGCAGGCGGCGGCGGATTGTCGTCGCATCTTCCAGCGTCTTGAGGCCGGGGGCTGAACGTTCCCACTCATCACGGCCGAAATAGGCGTGGCGCGCGCCGGTGGCCAGCACCAAGGTGTCGAAGTGGATTGCTTCACCCGAATTCAGCTGCACGGTCCGTGCCGCCCGGTCTATGCCGGTCACTTCCGCAAGCAGGGTCGTCACCTCCTTGCGGTCGCGGTAAAGATGGCGGATCGGCCAGGCGATTTCGGATGTCGCGAGAGCCGTCGTCGCAACCTGATAAAGCAGGGGCTGGAACAGGTGGTGATTGCGGCGGTCTATCAGTGTGATGCGGACAGGGGCCCCCTCCAGCCCGTGTACCAGTTGCAAACCGCCGAAACCTCCACCCACGACGACAACATGATGTTCTTGCATATGTCTCTGCCTTCCAAAGCTTGCGCACGGAGCATGCGCAGGCAAAGCATAGGCGAAAAAATTGACTTTGGTTATGAAATAGGCTGACCGCAGGCCTGACAAAAACGCCGGACTGTTTCAGCCATGCCATATTCCAGCGCATCCGCCGTCAGCCCGTGACCGATGGAAACCTCCGCCAGATAAGGGATACGTTTCATCAGCCTGGGCAGGTTCGCCACAGTGAGATCATGGCCGGCATTGACGGCAAGCCCGAGCGCTCTGGCATGATCCGCCGTCTGCCCGAGTTTCTCGACAAGCACATCCGCCTTTTGCGGATCGTCAAAACAGCCGCCATAAGGGCCGGTATAAAGCTCGATACGGGAAGCCCCGGTCTCCGCCGCCAGTTCCACCGGCTCCCGCTCTCCATCGCCGTCGGCAAAAAGCGAGACGCGCATGCCGCCGGCCTTCAGGCGTCCAACGACATCCTTCAGGAAAACGGCGTGTTTGCCAAAATCCCAGCCATGGTCGGACGTCGCCTGCGACGGGTCGTCGGGCACCAGCGTCACCTGCTCCGGCTGGGTCTTCTCGCAAAGGACGAGGAAATCTTCGGTCGGATAACCTTCAATGTTGAATTCCGCACCGGGGAAACGATCATCGATCAGTGCCCGCAGCACCGGCAGGTCTGAAAAGCGGATATGGCGCTGGTCGGGCCGCGGGTGTACAGTCAGCCCGCTTGCACCCGCCGAGAGTGCAATTTGCCCGAAATGCGCGACATCCGGCCATGGAAGATCGCGACGGTTGCGTAACATGGCAATTGCGTTCAGATTGACGGAAAGTTTAGCGGGCATGTCATCAGGGCTCCGGTTCGGAATTGACATCCTGTTTCACGCAGGTTGAGGCCAACCGCAAGGAGGCCGGCAGATTTTTTATGAGGGCGGGAACGAAAACACACAATACACGTTACGGTTCTTATGTAGCGTTTGGCATGATGTCTTGATCGGAAAACAGGTCCGTTGCCGGGGAACAAGCGACGGACGCCTTAAAAAGGCAGGCACGCTGCCTGAAAGCGCGAAGGGGGAGACAATGCAGGATGGCCGGATGCCGTTCGAAAATCACGGCGACGAGGACAAACCCAATCTAAGGATCAGCAGCTTTTTACCGGATATAAGCCTGCCTTCCTCCCTGCCCGCCGAACCGGTCCCCATTGCCGACATGGCCAATATCTTCGGCGTCACCCATCGGACGCTGCATTTTTACGAGGAGAAGGCGCTGCTGACCTCGAAGCGCATCGGCCAGATGCGGGTCTACACCCATCGCAACGTCCAGCGCATGGCCGTCATCAATGTCTGCCGCGAAGTAGGCATTTCCGTCGCCGCCATTACCGAGATCATGGAAAAATTCGTCCGTTCGCTCTCGCAAGATGAGGCGGACGACATATTCCACGCCGCGCTGCGGCAGCGGAAGCGGGAATTGACGGCCGAACTTTCCACCCTTCAGCGCCAGGCGCAGCAGATCGAGGAACTGCTGGTCACCGACACCGATGCGGACGGCGTGGATGGCGCGGAACGGGCTCCGGCGAAGGACATCGCCCTGACCGACACCGAACGAAAATGTCTGGAGCTGATGGCGGAGGGTTACGCCCCGGTGCGCCTTGCCCGCGCCCTTGGGCTTTCGGGCAGCGATCTCAATGTTCTGGAGGCGAAGATCATCGGCAAGTTCAATGCCAGCAACCGCTTTCAGGCGGTCGCCAAGGCGGTTCTGCTCGGCGTCATCCGCGCCTGACAGAGCATTTCCAGGAAAAGTTCTCCGCCCGGACAATGCGTAGACAAAAAGATAGAGCATTGAGGCTGCCGCCGTTATTCACCGGAAATGCTCTATCTCAGCGAACGATCGTCAGGGTCTCTGCCGCACGGGTAATGGCGGTGTAAAGCCACCTTTCGCGCGAATCGCGGAAGGCATAGCTCTCGTCGAAGAGGACCACGTTGTTCCACTGCGAACCCTGCGCCTTGTGCACGGTCAGCGCATAGCCGAAATCGAATTCGTCATAACGCTTGCGCGTGGACCACGGAATTTCCGTCTCCACATCCTCGAAAGCCGCCTTCAGCAATTTGATCTTCGCCGCGCCGCGATCCATATCGTCGTCTTCAGGCCGGATCATCAGGTTGATGCCGGGCTTCACCGTTTCGCGCGATGAACTCATCACCTGCCAGAGCGAGCCGTTGAGCAGCCCCTTGGCCGGATCGTTCCGGAGGCAGACCAGCTTGTCGCCGGATTGCGGGTAATCGGCGGTAAAACCCTTCAGCTCGCGAAGCCGCTGGTTGTAGCGGCGGCGGGTGCGGTTGGTGCCGACCAGCACCTGGTCGGCATCGAGCACCAGCGACTGCGTCACCTCGGATTTGGAAATCACCTGCGCGGTCCCGTAATCGCCGCGCATGATCTCGCGCCCCTCCCGCACATCCATGGCAAGATGGATGATGGGATTGTCCTTCGCCTGGCGATGGATTTCCGACAGCAGATAATCCGGCTCCTGCTCGGTAAAGAAGCCT
>QFOL01000179.1 GCA_003241215.1 Agrobacterium fabrum | reverse complement strand
ATCAGGTCGCGAAAGAGCTTCATGTTCAGCTCGTTGTCTTCGACTATCATGACCTGCTTGGGCATGGTGAGCAGTCCCCGTTTCGCTTTGAAACCTTCATCCAGACATATAAGTTGCCAGAGAACCGATTCCATCGTCCATTTGTTGCGCAAGGCTAGAGGGATTTGGTTTCAAAATAGGTAACTTCGGGGAAAAAATGCTGCGCGATACGAAAAACAAAGGCAATGCCGGCCAGGATCCGCAAGAAACGGCAGCCGCCATACTTGGCTGGCTGGCGAACGAACCGGACATGCTGGCGCGTTTCCTGGCGCTGAGCGGGCTGCAGGCGAACATGCTGCGGCAGGCCGTCAACGATCCCGGCTTTCTTGCGGGCCTTACCGATTTCCTGATGAGCCATGAACCGGACCTCATGGCGTTTTGCGCTGCGACCGATACTTCGCCCGAAACGGTGGCGGCCGCATGGCATCATTTTTCCGGGCCAGGGCTGGATTCAGGCGTGTATTGACGGGGGAGCCCCTTGAGCCGTTGTCACGGCCGGAGTATGGTCGGCAACGTTCTGGTTTTGTTTTCGGCTCATGTCCACGTCGCACCCCTATGATCCCGGTTTTTGCCGCGACTGTCTGGCCGGCCAGCCAGAGGGGCTGAGGCGTTGCCGTGCCTGTGGCAGCCCGCGCCTTGTTTATCACGCCGAACTCTACGATCTGAGCATCGCCCATATCGACTGCGACGCCTTTTATGCCTCCGTTGAAAAACGGGACAATCCGGAACTGGCAGACAAGCCTGTGATCGTTGGCGGCGGCAAGCGCGGGGTGGTTTCCACCGCCTGTTATATCGCCCGTATCCAGGGTGTTCGTTCCGCCATGCCGATGTTCAAGGCGCTGGAAGCCTGTCCTGACGCCATCGTCATCAAGCCTGATATGGAAAAATACAGCCGTGTCGGGCGCGAAATCCGGGCGATGATGCAGGAATTGACGCCGCTGGTGCAGCCGCTTTCCATAGACGAGGCGTTTCTCGATCTTTCCGGCACCGAAAAGCTGCATCACGATCCACCGGCCCGTGTGCTGGCGAAATTCACCCGGCGCGTGGAAAAGGAAGTGGGCGTGACCGTTTCGGCCGGGCTTTCCTACTGCAAGTTTCTCGCCAAGGTCGCGTCCGACCTGCAAAAACCGCGCGGCTTTTCGGTGATCGGCGAAACCGAGGCGCTGTCCTTTCTGGCGACACGGCCGGTGACGACCATCTGGGGCGTGGGCAAGGCCTTTGCGGCGACGCTGGAGGCGGACGGTATCCGCATGATCGCGCAGCTGCAGGAGATGGAGGAAAGCGAGCTGATGCGCCGCTATGGCGTGATGGGACAACGCCTCTTCCGGCTTTCGCGCGGCATTGACGAGCGGCATGTGCACAATAACGACCCCGTCAAAAGCGTCTCTTCCGAAACCACCTTCTTCAACGATATTTCCCGCCATGAGGATCTGGTGCCGATCCTGCGCTCGCTTTCCGAAAAGGTTGCCTGGCGGCTGAAGAAGAGCGGCATTGCCGGCCAGACGGTGGTGCTGAAGATGAAGACGGCCGACTTCAAGCTCCGCACCCGCAACCGCAAACTGGACGACCCCACCCAGCTTGCCGACCGGATTTTCCGCACCGGCCTTTCGCTGCTGGAAAAGGAAACAGACGGCACTAGGTTCCGCCTCATCGGCATCGGCGTCAGCGATCTGCGCGATGCGGGCCTTGCCGATCCGCCCGATCTCGTCGACAAACAGGCGGGGCGGCGGGCGGCGGCGGAAGCGGCGATGGACAAGCTGCGCGACAAGTTCGGCAAGGGCAGCGTCGAGACCGGCTATACGTTCGGAACGCGCAAATAGTTTGCTGAAGGAGGAAATGCGGAACCGCATATCCGCCGTCTTCAGCCACAACACACATGTATTTTAGATTTTACACAAATTAGTGATGTTGCGAGCGTTCTGTCCTTAAACTTCATTAAACTTCGCATGATTGAGTGAAGCAAGTTTTGTGCATGTGGTGTATTGCGTCATGTCCCTTCGCCTCCGTCTTGTGGCTGGCATGTTGTCAGCCAGCATTCTCGCCTTTCCGGCGCTTGCCGCCGACAGCAGTTCCCTGCAGATACTGGTGTCAAAAAGCGACCAGTCGCTCTCACTTTATGAAAACGGCGAGATCGTCGCCACCTCGAAAGTCTCCACCGGCAAGGCCGGTCACGAGACTCCAAGCGGCATATTCTCGATTCTGGAAAAGCGGAAATACCACGAGTCGAATATCTATTCGGCCGCGCCCATGCCCTTCATGCAGCGGCTGACATGGTCCGGCATCGCGCTGCACGAAGGCAAGGTGCCGAATTATCCGGCCTCGCATGGCTGCATTCGCCTGCCCTCGAAATTCGCGAAGTCACTTTTCGGAGATACACGGGCCGGGGTGCATGTCATCATCACCGACCGACCGGTTTCACTGCGTTTCGTAGAACATCCCGCGCTGTTTTCCCCGCGTGACGATGCCGATGACGGCAAGCTGCTGCTCTCGGATGTGGAATTGCGTCCGGCGACTTTCGATGCGGCATTGGGAGCGGTCGAGGTTGCCGTCAATGAAAAGACGCAAGCGGTCAAACCGGCGGCCAAGGCCAAGGCCCCCTCGCCGCTGCGCATCCTGATTACCCGGCGTGGCGAGCGGGAAAAGGTGATGGATATTCAGGCCGTGCTGACCCGTCTGGGCTTCGACGCCGGTTCAGCCGATGGTTATACCGGAGAGATGACGATCAGCGCCGTCAACGGGTTCAAGCGCTGGAAAGGGCTGAAAACCACCGGGCCGCTTCTGACCGACGCCTTCGTAGCGGCGCTTTATGCCTCCGCTGGCGAAGACCACCCGCCGACCGGCCAGATCATGGTGCGGCAGGATTTCAAGCCGCTGTTCGAGGCCGCCATCGACATCAAGGACCCGGAAGTGGCGCTCGGCACCCATTTCTTCGAAGCCGTCTCCGTGGATCGCACCGCCGGAACCGCCGAATGGAACGGCGTGACGCTGGAAAACCATCTGCCGGCGGCATCCCGCAAGCGGCTCGGCATCACCGTGACCGAAGCGCCCGGCGGTTTCGACCAGCTGAGCGCCGCGCTCGGTCGTCTCGAAATTCCTGCAGAGATACGCAGCCGGATCGAACAGGAACTTTCAACCGGAAGCTCGATCACTGTTTCAGACCTCAGTCACCAGATGGAGACAGGGGCCGGGACCGACTTCATCACGGTTACAAGGGAAGGACCGGTGTGACGGCTTTCGCCTCACACCAGCTCCACATCAACGACACCGGGCGCAGACCGTAGCGCAGCGGCGATTTCCGGCGATATTCGGTATTTCTCGGTCAGCTCCACCTCGATCTCGCGGCTGCCCTCATCCTTGATGACGATGAAATAGACCGAACCGTCACCCTTGGTGTTAAGGTGGCGGGCAACGGTTTTCAGCGGGCCGGAATCGCGCACATAAACCCGCAGGGCCTTCTGCATCTGCACGGATTTCTCTTCCAGCGACTGCGCCGTCTGGATACGCAGACCGATGCCCTCAGGGCGTTCTTCCGCCTGCACGGTGATGACCAGCGATTTGCCGACTTCCAGCAGATCGCGGAACTGGCCGAGCCCTTCGGAAAACAGCACCGCCTCATATTGTCCTGACGCATCCGAGAAGGTGACGATGCCCATCTTGTTGCCGGTGCGCGTCTTGCGCTCCTGCTTGCCGGTGACGGTGCCGGCCAGACGCCCGGCGGTCGCGCCCTGTTTCACCGCGGCGGAAAAATCGGCGAAATTCTGCACCCGCAGCTTTTCCAGCACGGGGCGATAAGTATCGAGCGGATGGGCGGTGAGGTAAAAGCCGAGCACCTGATATTCGCGCAGCAGCTTTTCGGAGGCAAGCCAAGGCTGGAAGGCGGGAAGGATGAGCTTTTCCGGTCCGCTTCCACCACCGGAGCCGAACATGTCCGATTGTCCAATGGCGCGATTGTTCTGCGCCATCTGCGCATAACCGATGATACGGTCCAGCCCGCCGATCAGTTCGGCGCGGTCGCGGCCGAAACAATCGAAGGCGCCGGCATTGATGAGGCTTTCCAGCACCCGCCGGTTGATCTGCTTGGGATCGATGCGCAGGCAAAAATCCTCAAGGCTCGTGAACGGCTTGCCGTCGCGAATCTGGACAATGTGTTCCACCGCCCCCTCGCCCACGCCCTTGATGGCGGCGAGCGAATAATAGATGCGGTTCTCGCCCGTCTCGAATTGCCGGAAGGAAGTCTGCACCGACGGTGCGATGACCTCGATGCCAAGACGGCCGGCATCCTGGCGGAAATCGTTGAGTTTTTCCGTGTTGGCCATATCGAGCGTCATGGAGGCCGCCAGGAACTCCACCGGATAATGCGCCTTCATATAGGCGGTCTGGTAGGAAACGATGGCGTAAGCCGCGGCATGGCTCTTGTTGAAGCCATAATTGGCGAATTTCGCCAGAAGATCGAAGATGGTGTCGGCCTGCGGCTTCGAGACGCCGTTCTTGATGGCGCCGTCGACGAAACGTTCGCGCTGCTTGTCCATCTCCTCCTTGATCTTCTTGCCCATGGCGCGGCGCAGAAGATCGGCTTCGCCGAGCGAATAACCGGACAGGACCTGGGCGATCTGCATCACCTGTTCCTGATAGACGATAACGCCCTGCGTTTCCTTGAGCAGATGATCGATGGTCGGATGGATCGATTCCAGCTCCTCCTCGCCATGTTTGCGGGCATTATAGACCGGAATATTCTCCATCGGGCCGGGGCGATAAAGCGCCACCAGCGCGATAATATCCTCGATGCAGTCCGGCCGCATGCCGATCAGCGCCTTGCGCATACCGGCACTTTCCACCTGGAACACGCCGATGGTTTCGCCGCGCGAGAGCATCTCATAGGTTTTGGCGTCTTCGAGCGGGATCGCCGCGAGATCGACCTTGATGCCGCGCTTGGCAACGAAATCGACGGCCACCTTCAACACCGTCAGCGTCTTCAGGCCGAGGAAGTCGAATTTGACGAGGCCGGCGCTTTCCACCCATTTCATGTTGAACTGGGTGACCGGCATATCCGAGCGCGGATCGCGATACATCGGCACCAGCTTCGACAGTGGGCGGTCACCGATGACGATACCGGCGGCGTGGGTGGAGGCGTGGCGGTAGAGCCCCTCGATCTTCTGGGCGATATCCAGGAGGCGGGCGACGACCGGCTCCTTGTCCGCCTCTTCCTGCAGTCGCGGCTCTTCCTCGATCGCCTTTGACAGCGGTGTCGGGTTGGCCGGGTTGTTGGGCACCAGCTTGCAGATCTTGTCCACCTGCCCATAGGGCATTTCCAGCACGCGGCCGACGTCGCGCAAGGCCGCGCGCGCCTGCAGCGAACCGAAGGTGATGATCTGCGCCACCTGCTCGCGGCCATATTTGGCCTGCACGTAGCGGATCACCTCTTCGCGACGATCCTGACAGAAGTCGATATCGAAGTCGGGCATCGAAACGCGTTCAGGATTGAGGAAGCGTTCGAACAGCAATGAGAAGCGCAGAGGATCGACGTCGGTAATCGTCAGCGCATAAGCGACAAGCGACCCTGCACCCGAACCGCGGCCCGGCCCGACCGGAATATCGTGCTGCTTGGCCCATTTGATGAAGTCCGCAACGATCAGGAAGTAACCGGGGAACTTCATGCGCGAGATGACGCCGAGTTCGAAATCCAGCCTGTCGCGATAGTCCTGCTCGGTATAGCCGGCCGCCATGCCGAGCGCCGCCAGCCGCTGATCCAGCCCCTCCACCGCCTGGCGGCGAAGCTCTTCGGCTTCGGCGTGTTCCGCCGCCTCCGGGTCATCGCTGGCGCCGGTGAAACGCGGCAGGATCGGCCCGCGCTTCTTCAGCACATAGGAGCAGCGCAGCGCGATCTCGACGGTGTTTTCCAGCGCCTCGGGAAGATCGGCAAACAGCGCCGCCATTTCCGCCCGACTTTTAAGATAATGGTCGGGCGTGAGCCGGAACCGGCTGTCATCGGAGACGATGGCGTTATGCGCCACTGCCATCAGCGCATCATGCGCCTCGTAATCAGCCTTGGAAGGGAAAAACGCCTCGTTGGTGGCAACCAGCGGAATATCATGGTCATAAGCGAGACCGATCATGCGCCGCTCATGGGAACGGTCATAACCGGACTGGCGCTGCAATTCGATATAAAGCCTATCACCGAAGAGTGACTTCAGCGCCAGCAGCCGTTCCTTCGCCTGGGCAGCATGCCCCTCCTTCAAGGCCATATCCACCGGACCGCCGGAAGCGCCCGTCAGCGCGATCAGGCCGGCATTGGAGGCTTCTTCCAGCCATGCACGGGTAATATGCACGGAATGGCCACTGCCCTCGCCTTCCAGATAGGCGCGGCTGACGATATCCACCAGCCGCTCGTACCCTTCGGCATTGGCCGCCAGAAGCACGATGGCCGGAAGTTTCTGAAGATGGCTGTTGTGGTTGCGGCGATCCTCCGCCGCATCCTGCATGTCGATGGACAACTGGCAGCCGATGATGGGCTGCAAACCTTCATCCCGCGCCTTTTCGGAAAATTCCAGCGCGACGAAGAGATTGTTTGTGTCGGTAATGGCAATGGCCGGCTGGCCATCTGCGACGGCCTTGGACATGATTTTCTTGAGGGGCAAAGCCCCCTCAAGCAGGGAATAGGCGGAATGAACCCGCAGGTGGACGAAACCGGGAGTTTTCAGCATTTCGCCAGAGGTCTCTCCACGCGCAACCGTATCGCCCATATCATCATCCTGTCATTCTGAATCGAGGGGCGATTTTCCGATTTCCGGCGCTCAAAGTCCACCGCTTTACGGCGTCCATACAGGTTTCTGCGCCGGTGTACTCTTCACAGGGCGGTGAGGATCACCGAAAAGCTGGCTACGAAGACAGCGATGGAGGCAAAAGCGGCAACGTCACGGATGAAATCAGTCATTGGTCTCTCCTTACTCGTTATGTTCCAATTTTGTTCTCATTTTGTTCGATTGTCAACAGGGTTTTGCTGATATTCCCCTTGCCAATGCCGCAGAATCGCCTTCGGTTCCCGCATGGAGAACAGCAAGCCACTGACTCCAAAACGAAAAAACCCGGAGGTAAAAACATCCCCGGGTTCGGAAAAAATTCAAATTTGGAGAACGGGCGTTCTCTGGAGAGCACCGGGCGGATCGACTTGTCAGCTCGGCGCAATCCCGTCCCGGAGCCGTCATTCACCCCAATCGGCGGGAGCGATCGTTTCGAGCGTTATGGAAAAATTGGCGCACGAGGGTTGTGCGTCGCGCATCAGCTCAGAAATCGACGATCTTGCCGTCGGCCAGCGTCACGCGACGGTCCATGCGGGCGGCGAGTTCATGATTGTGGGTGGCGATCAGCGCCGCGAGGCCGGATTGACGCACCAGCGCTTCCAGCGCATCGAAAACATAATGGGCGGTTTCCGGATCGAGATTGCCGGTCGGCTCGTCGGCAAGCAGCAGGAGCGGTGCATTGGCAACGGCGCGGGCGATGGCGACACGCTGCTGTTCACCGCCGGAGAGTTCCGCCGGACGGTGTTCACCACGATGGCCGACCCGCATGTAGTCCAGCAGCGCGCTGGCGCGCTTGCGCGCTTCCGCCTGCGTCAGGCCGGCGATGAGCTGGGGCATCATCACATTCTCCACCGCCGAGAATTCCGGCAGGAGATGATGGAACTGGTAGACAAAACCGATATCGCTGCGGCGGATCGCGGTTCGCGTTTCATCCGGCAGACCGTTGCAGGGCGCGTTGTTAATATAGACCTCGCCGGCATCTGGATGTTCGAGAAGTCCCGCCAGATGCAGCAGCGTGGATTTGCCGGTTCCCGAAGGCGCGACCAGCGCCACCATCTCGCCGCTCTTCAATTCGAAATCAGCCTTGCGCAGAATGGAAAGCGACGTCTCGCCCTGACCATAGGTTCTCTCGACGCCGGTAAGCCGCAGCACTGTTTTTTTTGCCATATTGCGAAGCGGT
>QFOL01000178.1 GCA_003241215.1 Agrobacterium fabrum | reverse complement strand
CGTCATCCTCGGGCTTGACCCGAGGATCCATTGATTTCAATGGGTTGTGGATCCTCGGGTCAAGCCCGAGGGATGACGGGGTGGCGGTTTGCTCTCATCTTCAGCAAGCTTGAACGGAGTGCGCGCTCCCTCCTGCTTTGATTTTAGCGCCGATCTGTGCCAGTGAGGCGCGCTTCTGCGCTTTACAGTATTGGCCTCAAAGTCGATGCGGCGCCTTTAAAAAACGGACAAAAGAGATGGCAGGCACAAACAGCGAGCTTGAACTTGTGGCGGAAGGCCCGGCGATCATTCTGGTCGAACCGCAGCTCGGCGAGAATATCGGCATGGTGGCGCGGGCGATGGCCAATTTCGGCCTCTCCGAATTGCGCCTGGTCAATCCGCGTGACGGCTGGCCGAGCGAAAAGGCGCGTGCGGCCGCTTCCAAGGCTGATCATGTCATCGACGGGACGAAGGTATTCGAGACGCTGGAGGAAGCGATCAGCGATCTCAATTTCGTTTATGCCACGACCGCGCGCGAGCGCTACGGTTTCAAGCCGGTGCGTGCGCCCGTGACCGCCGCCGATACGCTTCGGGCAAAATTCAAGGCGGGCGAAAAGACCGGCATCCTGTTTGGACGCGAGCGCTGGGGGCTGACCAATGAGGAAGTGGCGCTGGCCGACGAGATCGTCACATTTCCGGTCAATCCCGCCTTTGCCTCGCTCAACATCGCCCAGGCCGTACTTCTGATGTCCTATGAATGGATGAAGTCAGGTATGGACGATCTGGAGGAGACGCTTTTCCAGTCCGTCGAACAGCGGCCCTCGACCAAGGAGCAGGTTTTCGGCCTGTTCGAACACATCGAGGAGGCGCTGGATGCCCGCGGTTATTTTCATCCGGCTGAAAAAAAGCCCAAAATGGTCGACAATCTGCGCGCCGTGCTGTCGAGACGCGGTTTTTCCGAGCAGGAAATCAGTGTTTTCCGTGGCGTGATCAATTCGCTCGATCGCTTTCCCCGGCAACGGCCGAAACAGGCGGGCCGGGCAACGGGGCCAGAGGCCGGGGGAGCAGGGGAGAATGCTGAAGACGAGTGAAGCCGCCGCTGACGTGCTGAAACCGGTGCTGGTGTTCGATTCCGGCATTGGTGGGCTGACCGTGCTGCGTGAGGCGCGCGTGCTGATGCCCGAGCGCGGTTTCATCTATGTGGCTGACGATGCCGGTTTTCCCTATGGCGGCTGGGAGGAGGAAGCGCTCAAGACGCGGATTCTTTCGCTTTTCGAAAAGCTGCTGCAAGATTATAGCCCCGAAGTCTGCGTCATCGCCTGCAACACCGCCTTCACGCTCGCGGGCGCGGATCTTCGCGCACGGTTTCCGGACATGACCTTTGTCGGGACCGTTCCGGCCATCAAGCCGGCGGCGGAGCGCACCCGTTCGGGCCTCGTTTCCGTGCTGGCGACGCCGGGCACCGTCAAGCGCGCCTATACGCGCGATCTCATCCAGTCCTTCGCCACCCAATGTCATGTTCGTCTTGTCGGCTCGGAAAATCTGGCCCGCATGGCGGAAAGCTGGATCAGGGGCGAACCGGTCTCGGATGAGGCGGTGCTGGCCGAAATCGAACCCTGCTTCATTGAGAGCGATGGCAAGCGCACCGATATCGTCGTGCTCGCCTGTACCCATTATCCCTTCATGGCCAATCTCTTCCGAAGGCTGGCGCCATGGCCGGTGGACTGGCTCGATCCGGCGGAGGCGATTGCCCGGCGCGCGCGCCATCTGGTGCCGTTGCCGCAGGATGCGGAACATCCTGATGGTTTCGACTTCGCCGTCTTCACATCGGGCAAGCCGGATTTCGCCACGCGGCGGCTGATGCAGGGGTTCGGCCTCAGCGTCTCGGCGACCTGAGCTTCACGGCCCAGGGCAATGTTGTATTTTTGCATCTATTTTGCCAGTCTTTTGCAATTCGAGATTGCGGCCTCTTGTCGCATCCGATTTCTTGTGTAAGATGTTTCTCGTCTGTAACCGCTATGAATGGAGGCGTGGAATGACTAATGACATGAATATGCGCCTTAACGGCATGTCAGGCCCTTCCGGCATGATGTTCTGCGGTTATGCGACCCGAGGCATCTCCCTCCGATAAGGCTTATAGCCTGATTTCCTTGCCGTTTGGCATTTTCACTTCGTCCGACATGTGAGTTGCGCGTCCGCGTGGCCGACAGGCTGTGTCCGCGGTTCCGGCATGTCGTTTATCCATCGATAAAGGACCTGGCCGCTTCGCCGCGCCGGGATGGATTTCCCATGCAGAAAAATCAATCATTGGTAGCATTTTCGCTGCCGGATGCGGTGGACCGTCTGTTCGTCACATTCGGCGTCTGGAAAACCCTGAAAGCGGTTCTCATTGCCGCGCTTGTGCCGCGTGCGCCGCCGGCAGACATTACCGATCTGCCGGAACACCTGCTGGACGATATCGGTATCGAGCCGTCCGATCGGAAGCGGCGGCGGGACTGGACGGCCCCTTACTGGGCGCCGCGGTTTTGATGGCGGCGGCCTCCCCGACAACGAAAAGAAATGTCGGGGAGGCCGCATCTGTGCCGTTTGATGTTATTGTATCTCGATGCGATACAGGATACGGTTTTCCCATGATCGTCAGTTTCCGTCACAAAGGACTCGAAGCTTTTTACCGCTCAGGGACGACCAAAGGTATTCAGTCGGCTCATGCCGCCAAGCTTGGCCGAATACTTACCTTGCTTGAAGTCGCCGTGGGCGCTGCCGATCTCAATCTTCCTGGTTTCAAACTTCATCCTCTAAAAGGCGATATGAAGGGTCACTGGTCGATATGGGTGAATGGAAACTGGCGTGTAACATTTCGATTTCTGGATAGCGATGTCGAACTTGTCGACTATCAGGATTATCACTGAAGGGAGTGGTTCCGATGATGAAATTTCCTGTTCACCCGGGTGAACTGTTGCGGGAAGAGGTCATTGCCGCACTTCAGCTTTCCGTAACTGAAGCTGCAGAAAGGCTCGGCATGTCGCGTGTGGCGCTTTCGAGGGTGTTGAACGGGCGGGCAGGAGTTAGTCCCGACCTTGCCCTGCGGCTGGAGCGGGCAGGGGTCAGCACGGCGCGGGCATGGCTTGGCATGCAGTCGAATTACGATCTCGCGCAGGCGATGAGACGGGAGCAGCCACCCGTTCGGCCGCTTGATGACAAAGCGGCATGATCTCCGAAAATTTGGCTTGATACCGTTTGATTTTGGTGGCTTGCTCCCGAAATCGGACAGAGGAGACTCATCATGCCGCTGGAAAACTGGCTGGCCTTCGTGGCCGCATCCGCCATCATGCTCGCCATTCCGGGACCGACGATCCTGCTGGTGATTTCTTATGCGCTCGGCCATGGCCGCAAGGCCAGCACCGCGACGGTGACGGGCGTGGCGCTTGGTGACTTCACCGCGATGACGGCCTCGATGCTCGGTCTTGGCGCGCTGCTTGCCACATCGGCGGCGCTTTTCACCGGGCTTAAATGGATCGGTGCGGCTTATCTCATCTATCTCGGCATCAAGCTGTGGCGTTCACCGGTCAGCGGCGAGGGCGCGGAAGGGACGGGCGTGACGGGTCGCGAAAGGCCGTTCAAAATCTTCCTGCATGCCTATATCGTCACTGCGCTGAACCCGAAGAGCATCGTGTTCTTCGTGGCCTTCCTGCCGCAGTTTCTGGTGCCGACACTGCCTTTCTGGCCGCAGGTGCTGATTTTTGAAGTCACATTCCTGGTGCTTGCCACTGTCAATGCGGCGCTTTATGGACTTCTGGCAAGTGCCGCCCGCAACACGATCCGCAAACCCAAGGTGCAGCGTATCGTCAACCGCACGGGCGGCGGTCTCCTGATCGGCGCCGGTCTTGTCGCCTTCGGCTGGAAGAGGGCGGCGGTGTAACGCCCCGTCGATCGCCTGGAATTCGGACATAATAAAATGGCATTGCCGCATATTCTTCTTGCCCTGATCACCGTGTTTTTGTGGGGCTTCAATTTTGTTGCCATCAAGATCGGCGTTGCCGACATGCCGCCTCTGTTTCTGACGGGGGTGCGTTATCTGTTTGCGGCCGTGCCGCTGGTGTTCTTCCTGCCGAAACCCAATGTGCCGTGGCGGCACATGATCGTTTACGGCATGGCGATGGGTTTCGTGCAGTTCGGCCTGCTTTACCCGGCCATCAAGCTTGGGCTGCCGGCGGGGCTTGCGTCGCTCGTCATGCAGTCGCAGGCCTTCTTCACGCTGGCGCTTGCCGTGGTGTTTCTCGGTGAGCGGCCTTTGCCTTCACAGATACTCGGCGCAATCATCGCTTTTGGCGGGCTGGCGGTCATCGGCCTGGAGCGCATGACGGCGGCAGCGCTGATCCCGCTCCTGATGGGGGTCGGCTCGGCAATTGCCTGGGCCTGCGGCAACATCGTCAACCGCCGCATCGGCCAGGTGAACGCGGTCTCCTTTATCGCATGGACGAGCCTTGTGCCCGTTCTGCCGTTGATCCTGCTTTCGCTGGTGGTGGAAGGGCCCGATGCTATCGCGGAAGGCCTGCTCAATGCGACGCCGACGATGGCTCTCGTGGTGATCTACATGGCCTATGGTGCGACCATTGTCGGCGCGGGCATCTGGAGTTACCTGCTTCTACGTTATCCGGCCGGAACGGTAGCGCCGTTTTCGCTGCTGGTGCCGATTGTCGGTTTCGTCAGCGCCTATCTCGCCTTTGCGGAGCATATCACGGTCTTTGAAGTGGTCGGCGCCGCATTGGTCATCATCGGGCTGATGCTGAACGTGTTCGGCAGGCGGCTTTCATTTTTGCAGGTCTCCTCCGGCGCTGCCTAGAGGCGGTGCAATTGCCTGTGCATTACCGGCACGGAGCAGACGCAACCGGTGATTTTTTGGTAAAGAGCATGTTCGGCCGCCGCCAAGGGAATCGGCCGGATGACATGCAGCACGAGGAACGGAACATTGCAGGTCGGCATCGACATGGGAACCCTATCGGGCGGGCAGCAGGCCAAGCTCGATATCGAGGAATTGCTTGCGACACGTTTGCTGGTGCAGGGCAATTCCGGTTCCGGCAAGTCGCATCTGCTACGCCGGCTGCTTGAGCAATCGGCGCAATGGGTGCAGCAGGTCATCATCGATCCCGAGGGTGATTTCGTCACGCTTTCCGACAAGTTCGGTCATGTGGTGGTGGATGGCGAGCGTACCGAAGCGGAACTTGCAGGTATTGCCAACCGCATTCGCCAGCACCGCGTTTCCTGCGTGCTGACGCTTGAAGGTCTCGATATCGAGCAGCAGATGCGGGCCGCCGCCGCCTTCCTCAACGGCATGTTCGATGCGGATCGTGAATATTGGTATCCGGTGCTTGTCGTGGTGGATGAGGCGCAGATGTTCGCGCCCTCCGTCGGCGGCGAGGTGACGGAAGATGCGCGCAAGGCGTCGCTCGGGGCCATGACCAATCTGATGTGCCGTGGGCGTAAACGCGGGCTTGCCGGCGTCATCGCCACGCAGCGTCTGGCCAAGCTTGCCAAGAACGTCGCGGCGGAAGCCTCGAACTTTCTGATGGGCCGCACCTTCCTCGATATCGACATGGCGCGCGCGGCCGACCTGCTCGGCATGGACCGGCGGCAGGCGGAAATGTTCCGCGATCTGCAGCGCGGCAATTTCGTGGCGCTCGGGCCGGCATTGTCGCGCCGTCCGCTGCCCATCGTCATTGGGCCGGTGGAAACTTCGGCGCGTTCGTCTTCACCGAAGCTGATGCCGCTGCCGGATGCGCCTCAGGATGTGGAAGACCTGATCTTCACGCCGGATCCGGAAGAGTTCACGCGCGCCGTGGTGCGCCGTACGCCGCCGGCACCCCGTCCGACCACCGATATTCTCGCCGAACTCTCCCGTTCGACCCCTGCCGCCGTTGGCCCTTCACCGGAACAATCGCCGCGCAGCGGCCAGCCCGACATGACGCCAGAGGAGCGCGAGGAGAAGATCGGTGCGGTTCTCGTTGAAATTCTCGACGATCCGCAATCGGCCTATCGCACGGATGCCGTGCTTTATCAGGATTTTCTGGTGCGCGCCCGTATGCGCCGCATTCCCGGCACACCGATGACACTTGCGGAATTCCGCCGGCAGGTGGCGATTGCCCGCTCCGGCGTAGATGCGGCTATGGCGGCCAGCGAAGGCTGGGAAAAGGCGCTGGAGCTGTCGATGTCGGTTTCCGATGACCTGCAGGGCGTTTTCCTGCTGCTGGTCAAGGCGGCGCTGGGTGAAGAACCCTGCCCATCGGATGCCCGCATTGCCCGCGCCTATGGCACCCATTCCGCCCGCCGTGCGCGGCGTCTGCTCGGTTATTTCGAAGAGAAGGAGCTCGTGGTGGTGCATGCCGATTTCTCCGGCAAGCGCATCGTGGCGTTTCCCGATCTCGACGCAAAAACCGCACCCGGCGATGCGGATGCGGCTGAGGATGATGCGAGACTGGCGGCGGAGTGAAGCGTCGCTGTGCGAAGCTGAGTGCAAACCTAAACTCCGTCATGGTCGGGCTTGACCCGGCCATCCATCGCCGTTGAAAAGGTGGGTCCTCGGGTCAAGCCCGAGGACGACAAAAGGGGAAATGTCGAGCTTGGTCAGAGGCTGAGGAGGCGTTTCCGCCTCCTCGATGAAGACCTTATTCGATGGCCTTTGCTTCCTTGCGCGTCGCGATCAGCGAACCGATGATGCCGGTTGCGAGGATGGCGACGGTGACGCCGAGCGAGACGGCGGGCGGGATCTTGGCGATGCCCAGCATATCGGCGACGAAGATTTTCGAACCGACGAAGACCAGAACCGCAGCCAGCGCATATTTCAGATAAGCGAAGCGGTGGATCAGGGCGGCGAGCGCAAAATAGAGGGCGCGCAGGCCAAGGATCGCGAAGATATTCGAGGTATAGACGATAAACGGATCGGTGGTGATCGCGAAGATCGCCGGGATCGAATCGACTGCGAAGATCAGGTCGGCGATTTCAACCATGATGAGCGCCAGGAAGAGCGGCGTCACGAAGGTCTTCAGCTTGCCGGTGGCTGCATCCGTTTCCTTGACGAAGAATTTTTCGCCATGCAGCTTGTCCGTCACCGGCAGGCGGCTGCGCAGGAACTTCAGGATGCGGTTGTTGCCGATATCGGCCTCGTCATGGTCGGACGAGAACAGCATCTTGAGGCCCGTGAAGACGAGGAAGGCCGCAAAGAGATAAAGCACCCAGTGGAAGTTTTCGACGATCGCCGCGCCACCCGCGATCATGATGCCGCGCAGGATGATGACGCCGAGGATACCCCAGAGCAGCACGCGGTGCTGATATTGGCGGGGAATGGCGAAATAGGAGAAGATCATGGCGATGATGAAGATATTGTCCATCGCCAGGCTTTTTTCGACCACGAAGCCGGTGACATATTCCATCGCCGACTGCTGGCCGGACTGGTACCAGATCCAGCCGCCAAAGGCCAAGCCGATGGCGATATAAAAGCCCGACATCAGCAGGCTTTCACGAATGCCGATTTCCTTGGAATTCTTGTGCAGCACGCCGAGATCGAGCGCCAGTAGGCCAAGGACGAGAGAAATGAAGACCGCCCACATCCATGTGGGGGTACCGAGAAAATCGTTGAGGAGGAACTCCATCAGTCAACCTTTAGCCGGACGAGGTTGGCTTTGCGGATGGGGAACGTGTGTCAAGAATATACGTGGGCCCCAACCTAAAGAAACTCGACATCACGTGTTGTCCGGTAACACGCCAGAGGGGCCCGAGTTCTGATCACGGAGCGTAAATAGTGAAAGCTCGAAAAGGTTCAAGAGGCAGGTGCTAAAAAAATTAGCCGGGGCTTGTTTGACAAAACTGTGAAAGCTCTGTAGAAGCCGCCCCAACGCCGGGCAGCAATGTCCGGTGTGTTTTGTTGACTGCCCTGCAGTTTAATAACTGGCGTTCGGCGGTCAATATCACCGACATGTCCCGTGGTTTCTCCATTTGCATGTGAGAAGCCTGTCAGAGGCCCTGAAACGGGCTTCAGAGGAGGGCGTGTTTCCTTGAACCGGTTTGGCAACAAACCGGCATAACCTTTTGAG
>QFOL01000633.1 GCA_003241215.1 Agrobacterium fabrum | reverse complement strand
GTTTTTCTGGAGCTACGTCTGGCCCGCGCTGATCATGGTCGGCCAGTCCCTGCTGCTTCTCGTTTGCCTTCTGGTGGCCATCGCCTTCCTGCTGCTTGCCGACCGCAAGGTCTGGGCGGCCGTGCAGCTGCGCCGTGGTCCGAACGTCGTTGGTCCCTTCGGTCTCTTCCAGTCTTTCGCCGACCTGTTGAAGTTCATCCTCAAGGAGCCGGTCATTCCGGCCGGCGCCAACAAGGCCGTCTTCCTTCTGGCGCCGCTGGTTGCGGTGACGCTGGCGCTCGCCACCTATGCCGTCATTCCCTTCAACGAAGGCTGGGTCGTCGCCAATATCAATGTCGGCATCCTCTACATCTTCGCGATTTCTTCGCTTGAAGTATACGGCATCATCATGGGCGGCTGGGCTTCGAACTCGAAGTACCCGTTCCTCGGCGCATTGCGCTCCGCAGCGCAGATGGTGTCCTATGAAGTGTCGATCGGTCTCGTCATCGTTACCGTTCTGCTCTGCGTTGGTTCGCTGAACCTGACGGACATCGTTCTGGCGCAGAAGACCGGCCTCGGCACCATGCTCGGCCTGCCTGCCTCGTTCCTCGACTGGCACTGGCTGTCGCTGTTCCCGATGTTCATCGTGTTCTTCATATCGGGCCTTGCTGAAACCAACCGTCCGCCTTTCGACCTTCCGGAAGCGGAATCGGAACTGGTCGCCGGTCACATGGTCGAATATGGCTCCACGCCCTACATGATGTTCATGCTCGGCGAATATGCCGCGATCGTGCTGATCTGCTGCCTCACGACCATCCTCTTCCTGGGCGGCTGGCTGCCCATCGTGGATGTATGGTTCCTGAACTGGGTGCCGGGCATTGTCTGGTTCGCGATCAAGGGCTGCATGGTTTTCTTCATGTTCGCTCTGGTGAAGGCCTTCGTTCCGCGTTGCTCATGCGCCTTGGCTGGAAGGTGTTCCTGCCGCTGTCGCTCGCCATGGTCGTTATTGTTGCATTCGTATTGAAGCTGACGGGGTGGGCCGGTTGATGCATGAACTCCTCGCTCAAAGATCTGGAGACTGAGATGGCAAGCCTCTCCCAAGCCGTCAACTCGCTGTTCCTCAAGGAATTCGTCGGTGCAATCTTCCTGACGATGCGCCACTTCTTCAAACAGAAGGCGACGATCAACTATCCTTTCGAAAAGGGTCCGGTGTCGCCGCGCTTCCGTGGTGAACATGCGCTGCGCCGTTATCCGAACGGTGAAGAACGCTGCATCGCCTGCAAGCTGTGTGAAGCGATCTGTCCCGCTCAG
>QFOL01000177.1 GCA_003241215.1 Agrobacterium fabrum | reverse complement strand
GGTCAGCACGGCGTCGGCCGCTACGCGGTACTGCTTACCGCCGGTCTTGATGACTGCGAACATTTTTTATCCTTTCATGTTCGTTCCGGCTCTGCCCGCAAATGCAAGCTGGCCGTCTTTTTATCAGTCGGAGTAGCGGAAATCCGTCAGGACTGAATGCCCCTTTGAATGTCTGCCGGTGAAGCCGCCTTTTGAAGGGCGGAATAAACAGAAGGCGCACTACGCCATCAATTTGGGTGCCGATTACGCGAGACGCCCGTTTATGTCAAGATGACGACGGCTTGAAAAGTAACTGTAACGCCAAGAATTTCATGCTTTTTCGGCGGGTGAAGCAGTCGGGTCTCGAAATTTGTCCAGCAAGTGTTTATATGGGCCTTCCAACAAGGAGCAGAAATGGCCCGCATAGACCACACCGACGATTGGCGGGACCGCCATGCGCCGACACTTTCCGCCTTCGAGTCGCTTGCGATCGAGGCATATGGCCACCTGCCGGAAGAATTTCGCGCACTGACGAAAGATCTCATCATCGAGATCGCCGATTTTCCGACCGATGACGTGTTCGAGGACATGGCGCTCGAAACACCCTTCGATCTTCTCGGACTGTTCGAGGGGCGCGGCATCTCCGAACGTTTTACCATGGAAACGGGCGAGATGGTCAACCGCATCACGCTTTATCGCCGTCCCATTCTCGATTACTGGGCCGAGAACGAGGAAACGCTTGGTGATATCATCACCCATGTCCTGATCCATGAAATCGGCCATCATTTCGGCCTGTCGGATGACGACATGGAGCGGATTGAGGAAAGCGCCGACGAGGCCGCGGCGGAGCGTTAGCCCCGCCTGCGGCGCATTTATTGCTCGCCGAGCTTCATGTCCGGATGATATTCCTTGCCCTCGACCACCTTGGTCACGGCCTGGCCGCAATGCATCACGCCGCTTGCGGCGTTGAAGGCGTAGCTCGGTGAACCGGCGAGTTCCCAACCCTTGTTCAGCGCCTCGGTGACCCGGTGACAGAATTTCGCGTCGTCCGGACCGGTTATGAAACGATAGACTTTCACGTCCTGTTTGCCTTTCTTTGTGCGATGATATCGGCCATGGCGACCAGCCTTTCGGCCTGCCCCACATGCAGCCGCTCGATCATGCGACCGTTCATGTTGATGACGTTCAATTCCACAGATTCGGGTTTTGCGAAAGCGGCAATGATCTCGCGGGCTTCCGCAACCGCTGCCTCATCCGGCGCGAAGTGTCGGTTGGCCGGCTCGATCTGGGCCGGATGGATCAGCATCTTGCCATCGAACCCCATGGCGCGACCCTGCTCACATTCGGCTTCGAAAGCGGCGATATCGCGAAAGTCGTTCGAAACGCTGTCGATGACATCCAGACCATAGGCGCGGGCGGCAAGCACCACCTGCATCATCCAGGGTACGAGATAAGTGCGTCCGGGAAGGGCCGGCACCCGCATTGCCTTACGCAGATCGTTGAGCCCGATGACAAAAGCCGAAAGCCGGGCATCCGGCGTATGGGCCGCGTCAGCAATAGAGGCGGCATTCAGGACACCAAGCGGCGTTTCGATCATCGCCCAGATTTTCAGGTGCTCCGGCGCATCCGCCTCGGCCAGAAGATCGGCCACCTCGTGAATATCGGCCGGCTGCTCCACCTTCGGCAAAAGAATTGCATCCGGCCGGCAGGAAAGCACAAGCCGCAGATCCGCCTCGCCGTCCGGCGTGGAGAGCGGGTTGATGCGGATAATGATCTCGCCCCTGGCAAAAGGCGCTTCCGAAAACAGCTTCTCCAGATTGTTCCGCGCCTTGCCCTTCATATCGGGCGCGACCGAATCCTCCAGATCGAGGATCACTGCGTCACAATCGAGATCGCGGATTTTTTCCAGTGCCCGAACATTGATGGCCGGAACGGAGAGCAGCGACCGGCGGGGTCTCACAAGAATATTTTCGGAAAAATTGGCCATGCCGCACTTGTGTCAAGCTTTTGTGACATCTGCAAGCTGACAATCCACTGAATCCTCTTGCAAGCCGGAAGAAGAAGGCCCACATTCGTCTGGATAGAAAGGTTTGGATCATGCAAGGCATACGTTCGTTTTTCATCGCCGCATCCGGCATTGCAATTCTGGCGATAGTCGCCCTTTTCACCGCGTCGCTCACGGTCGCTTTCATCGGCGTGCTCGCGGTCCTCAGCGCTGCCCGCCTGCTTTCCGCGCGTCTGAAGCCGGCCCCCATTCCGGTCAAGCCCCGCAACCAGCGCGACATGCGTGTCTGGAACGACGGCAAGGGCACGATTATCGATCTCTGAGATCGTTTAATCCGGTCAAAACGCCAGTACGCCGCGAGAGGCGTACCGAAGAACGCGGGTTTGCGCTTCTAAAGCGCCGAGTTTTGCAGTATTTCCCGGCAGAGAACATCCGGTAGGCTCTTGTCCGTGCTGGATTTCGTTCAAGGGAAACACGGGAAGCGACAGATGGAAAAATTCACCAAGCTGACGGGCGTTGCTGCGCCCATGCCGGTGGTCAATATCGACACCGATATGATCATTCCGAAAGACTATCTGAAGACCATCAAGCGCACCGGCCTCGGCAAAGGTCTCTTCGCCGAGTCGCGCTACCTCGAGGACGGCTCGCCCAATCCGGATTTCGTACTGAACAAGCCCGCATACCAGAACGCCCAGATTCTTGTCGCGGGCGACAATTTCGGCTGCGGCTCCTCGCGCGAACATGCGCCATGGGCGTTGCTCGATTTCGGCATCCGCTGCGTGATCTCCACCAGCTTCGCCGACATCTTCTACAATAACTGTTTCAAGAACGGCATCCTGCCTGTCGTCGTCAGCCCAGAGAATCTCGAAAAGCTCTTGGACGACGCATCGCGCGGATCGAACGCCGTCCTGTCCATCGATCTGGAACGTCAGGAAATCAGCGGCCCCGATGGCGGCACGATTACCTTCGAGATCGACGAATTCAAGCGCCATTGCATGCTGAACGGTCTTGATGATATCGGCCTGACGCTCGAACATTCGGGCGCCATCGACACGTTCGAAAAGGCAAACGCCTCGGTCCGCCCCTGGGCCTGACCACATTTCCGCTCTTCAAAAAAGCCGATCCCGTACCAAACAGTACCGGATCGGCTTTTGCTTTGCTTGAAAAGCCCTTGAGGCGGAGATAAGAAGCCTCCGATCCCGTCCGGCTGCGACACGATTTGCCATGTGCAGGACGGAATGAGTTTGACGCCGCGCTCGCCGCAATCGAAAACCCTTCAGGATGTTTTTCGGCGCGCCGCCCAAGGAGGGTTTCTCATGACAGTCCGTTCGCTTTTCCTGCTGCCCGGTGACGGTATCGGCCCCGAAGCCATGGCCGAAGTTCGCAAGCTGATCGATTATATGAACAGCGCGCACAATGCCGGTTTCACCGTCTCGGAAGGTCTGGTTGGCGGCTCTGCCTATGACGCCCATGGCGTGGCGATTTCCGATGCGGATATGGAAAAGGCGCTTGCCGCCGATGCGATCCTGTTCGGCGCCGTCGGCGGCCCGAAATGGGACGGCGTTCCCTATGAGCATCGCCCGGAAGCCGGCCTGCTGCGTCTGCGCAAGGACCTCGAACTCTTCGCCAATCTGCGCCCCGCCATCTGCTACCCGGCACTTGCCGCCGCCTCTTCGCTGAAGCCGGAGCTGGTCGAAGGTCTCGATATCCTCATCGTCCGCGAGCTGACGGGCGGCGTTTATTTCGGTGAGCCGAAGCAGATCATCGATCTCGGCAACGGCCAGAAGCGCGGCATCGACACGCAGATCTACGACACCTTCGAAATCGAGCGCATCGCCAGCGTCGCTTTCGAACTGGCCCGCACCCGCGACAACCGCGTCTGCTCGATGGAAAAACGCAACGTCATGAAATCAGGCGTTCTGTGGAACCAGGTCGTTACCGAGACCCACGCCGCCAAGTTTAGGGATGTTCAACTGGAACATATGCTGGCCGATGCCGGCGGCATGCAGCTGGTGCGCAAGCCCAAGCAGTTCGACGTGATCGTCACCGACAACCTCTTCGGCGACATGCTCTCCGACGTCGCCGCCATGCTCACCGGCTCGCTCGGTATGCTGCCCTCCGCTTCGCTTGGCGCGCCTGACGCCAAGACCGGCAAGCGCAAGGCCATGTATGAGCCGGTCCACGGTTCGGCCCCGGATATTGCCGGCAAGGGCATCGCCAACCCAATCGCAATGATCGCGTCCTTCGCCATGTGCCTGCGTTACTCGTTCAACATGGTTGACGAGGCAACGAAGCTCGAAGCGGCAATCGCAAACGTGCTCGACAAGGGCATCCGCACCGCCGACATCATGGCCGAGGGCAGCCGCCAGGTCGGAACCTCCGAAATGGGTGATGCGGTTCTCGCCGAATTCAAGGCGCTTTCGGCGTAGCGCTTGACGAAACCGGCTGGGCAGGCGGCGCGTTCGCCTGCCCATCTTCCTTCGGCAGAAGATGCTCATATCTTTTGTCAGTCAGCGTCTTCAGAAAGGCGACAATGGCGTCCACACGCTTGTCGTCCAGCGCCGGTGCGGATGTCAGTTCCGCCATGGCGATATTTTCAGGCACTTCCGGCGCATCCCACGTCTTGCCCGTTTCCGGATTGATCTGGCGGCTCGGCTTCTTGCTTTTATATTTCACATAAAACAGCACCACCGTGCGCAAATCCTTGAACACGCCATTGTGCATGTAAGGACCGGTGACGGCGACATTACGCAGCGTCGGCACCTTGAACTTGCCACGCTGGGCGGTATCGCCGGCAACTTCAGGATTTTGCGCCAGCCCCAGATCGACCGCGTCCGGCTTGGAGCCGTTGACGGCCCGAACCGATATATTGGCGGGAACGCCGATAGTGAAATATTTGTGGTTGGTGAAGAGGCCGTCTTCCAGGCCCTTGGCGCCGCGGATCTCATGGCAGGTATTGCAATTGGTGAATTGCGTCGAGGAGATCAGCACCCGACCCAGCTCTTCCTGATCGGTCAGCTTCTCCTCGCCGCGCAGGAAGCGGTCATATCTGGAATCGAAGGTGGAGAACTCATCCGACCGCTCGAAACTCGCCAGCGCCTTGGTCATCGCGGCATAGGCGGTGTCGTCGTTCTCAAAAACATCCTTGCCGAACTGCGTGCCGAAGGCCGCGACATAATCCGGATTCTCCTTGAGCCGTTTCACGACGGCAGCCTTGTCCGGCATGCCCATTTCGAGGGGATTAAGCGGCGGACCGCCGGCCTGATCCTCCAGCAGGGAGGCGCGGCCATCCCAGAACTGCCCGCCAACATATTCTCCCGCCGCATTCCTCCCGAAAGGCGGCGTGAAGCGGGCATAGGCTGCAGTCGGAGCATTACGATCGCCCAGTGAAATGCCGTCATCGCCAAGCGATACATCCCGCCCCACCTTGTCGCTTTCCCGTGCATCGGAAAAACCGGCGGCCTGCATATGGCAGGTGGAACAGGCCATGGTGCGGTTCATCGAAAGATTGGGATCGTCGAACAGAGCAGCACCGAGTTTTTCCAAGGTGCCAAAATCTTCATCGCCATGAGCAGCCGTGCCATCGAACCCGGTGCCCAAAGGTGCCAGCAGAATAGTCGCGGCGAGAGCGGCAGAGAGAAAAAATCCGGGCTTCATCATCGGTAAGCACGCTCGACATAAATGCGCGATAGTAGGTTCGGACCGGGAAAAAAGAAACGGCTTTCGGTCCCGCACGCTTCACCGGACATGGATCACGCGAGATAACTCCGCTTTTCCGCGCCGTATAAGCGACCTATAGCACTTTTCCGTGATCTGAGCCTACAAACTTTCGCAGCTCGCTCCACTTTGCCGCAGGTCGCCCGGGCCAAAATCGCAGACGATCAGCCACCTCTTGCGATGGCATGGAAAAAAGTGCCCGAGACAAGACCCCTTCTGCCCCCCGATGGTCCAAGCGGTCGGCCCTGGCCGTCAGCAATATGGGCGAAAGGCTCATCGCTGCCGGGATCGGTGACCCGGGCATAATGAAATTCATGGCCGCACAGAATATCGCCCGCCATGCCGAGCGGGCCATTCGCACCGATTGTGGCCTGCCGGTAGCCCAGATTCATTTTGCGCGTCGCGAAACTCGTGGCATGCGACAGAAGGCCGGTCATTGCATGGGTCACGCCGCCAGCATCTTCCAGCGCCTCGCCCAGCACCATGTAGCCGCCGCACTCGCCATGAACCGGCCTTGTCGCCGCAAAGCGGATGATCCCTGCCTTGAAACCGGTCGCGCCCGCGAGTTTTCCGGCAAAAAGCTCCGGATATCCGCCGGGCAGCCAGCAGATATCGCAACTCTCGTCGGGCGCCTCATCTGCCAGCGGCGAAAACGGCACGATTTCGGCCCCGGCCGCGTGCCAGTGCTTCCTGAGATGCGGATAAAGGAAGGTGAAAGCCGCGTCTTCCGCCAGCGCAATGCGCTGCCCGGGGGGGTCTATCGCCGCATCCAGCGAGCCGGACGGTACATTCACCGGCGCGGCGAGTGAAAGCAGGGCATCGAGATCGATGGATTTTTCCATGGCATCCGCGAGCCGCTCGATATGGGCATCAATCTCCGGGTGTTCGCTCGCCTGCACCAGCCCCAGATGCCGTTCGGGCAGGATGAGCGACGGATCACGCATTACGCAGCCGGCCACGGGGAGGCCGATCTTTTCGATGGCCTCCGTGCACAACGTCCGGTGTCTTTCACTGCCGGCCCGGTTGAGCACCACCGCCGACATGGTAACGGTCGGGTCGTAATGGGCAAAACCATGGGCGATGGCGGCGGCCGTCTGCGACTGGCCCGACACATCCAGCACCAGAAGCACGGGAATGCCGAACAGCCGCGCCAGATCTGCAGCTGAACCGGTGCGGTTTTCCGCCACGGGAATACCGTCGAACAGACCCATGGCGCTTTCGATCAGAATAAGCTCCGCATCCTCGGTCTGCTGCAAGAACAGGTGCCGCAACAGGTCCGGCTTCATGGCCCAGCTGTCGAGATTGAGGCCCGGCGTGCCGGTGGCGAAGGCGTGAAAACCGGGATCGATGTAATCCGGCCCCGTCTTGATGCCGCGCACCTTGATACCGCGTCGGGCAAAGGCTCGGAGCAGGCCGATGGTCACGCTGGTCTTGCCGGACCCCGAGCGCGGTGCGCCGATAATGATCGCCCGCGCCGTCATGCCCCTGAAACTCCAAGCCGTTCGCGCATCGAAACAATCTCGCCGATGACGATCAAAGCCGGGGCTTCGAAATTTTCGCGATGTGCATCGTCAGCTATGCTTTCCAGTGTTCCGATGAAAATACGTTCCTGCGCCGTCGTCGCCGACATGATGACCGCAACCGGGGTAGTGCCCGAGCGCCCACCTTGCATCAGCAGTGCCGCGATCGCGCCGATATTTTTCAGCCCCATATAAACGACGATGGGTTCCTGCGTTTTCGCGAGCGCCGGCCAGTCGAGATCCTCCTCAGTGCCCGCAGCATGACCGGTGGCAAGCGTCACCGCGCGGCTGATGCCGCGCATGGTGGCGGGAATGCGCGCAGAAGCGAGAGCCGCAAGCGAAGAGGTCATGCCCGGCAATATGCGAAAGGGAATGCCGGCGCGGACAAGCGCTTCCGCCTCTTCGCCACCCCGGCCGAAGATGAAGGGATCGCCGCCCTTCAGCCGTAGTACCTTTTTGCCCTGCCGGGCAAAATCGATCAGCGAAGCGGTAATGTCGTCCTGAGTCGCGGAGGGCTTGCCGCCCCTTTTACCCGCAAATACGATTTCCGCCTGCGGACCGAGCGCGACGACATCGTCGCTCACCAGCGCATCGCGCACGATGATCTCGGCCTGAGACAGCGCCAGCGCCACTTCCAGTGTCAGATAGCGCACATCGCCAGGCCCCGCGCCCGCAAGCCAGACGTGACCGGCCTCGAAGACCGGACCTTTTGCGGCGATGCTGTTCAAAATCTGCGCTATCGACATTCTTTTTTGGCTGCTTTTTTAACGATGACGGAAAAAGCCGTCCCGGCTATAGGAATTCATATGGAAACGGATGGAAAGACCCTTCGCCGCGGCTGGACCACGGGCACCTGCGCG
>QFOL01000176.1 GCA_003241215.1 Agrobacterium fabrum | reverse complement strand
CACGTTGGAGAAATTGTCTTCCCAATACTTCGCGTCCACATAGGGCGTCAGATCGAGATAATAGCGGTTGAGACCGCCAAGATCGGTCACGGTTGCGAAATCCGGGCCGCTGCCGCCGGCAAGCTGCACGGGCAGGCCTTCCAGCAGCGCCTTATAAGGCACGACATCGGTGACGATCTTCACGTCCGGATTCTGCTTTTCGTAGCGCGCGAGAATGTCCTTGAGGATTTCGCAGCCATTGCCGTCATAGGCGCAGGTGAAGCGTACTTCCTGCGCCGCCTGGGCGGCGCCGGCAAAAGACGCCGCGCCCAAGGCGAGCGCCAATGCCATGCTGTATTTTCTGGTCATCTGGTTTCCTCCCTTTAGATGATTATGTGTTGGCGGATGTGCGCGGCGCCCAGCCCTTGATCCACTCGCCTTCGGCGGCGTCGGACAGGCGAACCGGCTTTCCTTCCCTGACCGAGCGATAGATGGCGGTGACGAGTTCGATGGACTGCAAGCCGTCATTGACGGTCACTTCCTTGCCGCCGCGTCCTTCCATCGCGTCGGCAATGGCTTCGACAAAACCGGCAAAGCCGTTTTCGCCGTCGGCCACCGTCGCCAGAACGGCGTCGATCTGGTCCTGCGTGGTCGGTGCACGGGCGATGAAACGCCAGGTGTCTTCGGCCGGGCGATAGGGCAGCGTGCCGCTCTCGGCGGTGAAGCCTTCAAAGCAGAAACGCAGGCGGGACGTATCTTCAGCCGCACCGAGCGTCACCGAGCTCGTCGCCAGCGCACCGCTTTTCATGCGGAAGCTGATTGCTGCGCAGTCTTCGGTTTCGATCGTGTTGACGCGCGTATCGGCCATGGCGAACACTTCATCGACCGGACCGAGGACGTGGCAGAGAAGATCATGGGCGTGGATGGCGTGGCCGAGGATCGCGCCGCCGCACTCCCCCTTCCACGTACCGCGCCAGGGAATGTCGTAATAGCTGGCGCCACGGTTCCAGTGAACTTCCGAGCTCGCGACGAAGGCCTTGCCCGCAAGACCGGCATCGATCAGCGCACGAAGTTGTCGCATCGCATGTCCGAAACGGTACTGGAAGACGGGAAATACGCCGCGGCCAGTCTTCTTGACGGAATCGATCAGCGCGTTGGCCTCTTCAAGCGAGCGGACCAGCGGCTTTTCGCAGACCACATCCTTGCCCGCCGCATGCGCCTTCAGCGTGACAGGGAAATGCAGATGCGGCGGCAGGCAGACGTCGATGAGCTGGATGCTCTCATCCGCCAGAACCTCGTCGAGATCGGTCGTCAGGCGGATCGACGTGTCATCGCCCGCCACGGAGCGGGCGCGCTCCAGATCGAGATCGCAGATCGCCTTGACGACGAAACGCTTGGGCAGTGCCCGATAACCGCTCAGATGCTGGGCGCCGATGCCGGCGCCAATGATGGCAACACCAATCATTTCGCGGCTCCCTCGGCCTTTGCCTGCGCCTGAAGCGAGAGGTCGCAGACCTTGAAGACGTGTTCCTGCGTCATCGCCGTTTCCGTGCGGTTGCGGATGTCGTCGCACAGGCGGCCGAAATAGGGCAGGCCTGCACCGGAAGCATCGATATATTCGCAGCGGTCGCCATTCACGAGAACGAGGCGGTCCGTACCTTCCGTATTGCCGACATCGACATATTTGCGCAGCTCGATGTAGCCCTCGGTGCCGAGGATCGTCAGGCGGCCGTCACCCCAGGTCGGCAGCGCATCGGGCGTGTACCAGTCGACACGGATATAGCCGTGGCCCTTGTCGCCGCGCAGCACGACTTCACCGAAATCCTGCAGGCCCGGATCTTTGGGGTTGGCATAGTTGGCAACGGTGGCGGCCACGATCTCCACTTCGGTCGAGCCGGTGAAGAACATGAACTGATCGATCTGGTGGCTGGCGATATCGGTGATGATGCCGCCATAAGCTTCGCGTTCGAAGAACCACTTCGGGCGGATCTGGCGGTTCAGGCGATGCGGGCCGAGGCCGACGGTCTGAATGACGCGGCCGATGGCGCCCTGGGCGACGAGTTCAGCCGCCTTGGTCACGCTCGGAACTTCAAAGCGCTCGGAGAAATCGACGGTCCAGATGCGCTTGGTCTTTGCCACGGTCTGGCGAAGGCGGTCGAGCTGTTCGAAGGTGGTGCAGCCGGGCTTGTCGGACATGACGTCCTTGCCGGCTTCCATGGCGGCGATGGCAAGATCGGCGCGCTTGGCGGGAATGTCGGCGATCAGCACGAGATCGATGCTGGCGTCTGCGAGCAGCGCTTCCTTGGAGGCAGCGCGCGGCACATCCGGGAAGCGCTTGACGAAGCCTTCCACGACGTCTGGCTCGCCTTCGGTCCACCAGCCGGCGAATTCCGCGCCGGCATCCAGCATGTTCTGGGCCATGCCGAAAATGTGCCGGTGCTCTATGCCGAGAGCGACGAACTTGATTGTTTTAGTCATCCTGCAGTTCCACTTCCTTGCCGGTGCCGGCCGAGTTGATGATCGCGTCGATCAATCTGTGAGACAAAAGGGCCGCTTCACCGGTGACGACCGGGGCGCGCCCTGAGGAGATGGCGTCTGCGAAATCTTCGAAGACACCCTGATGCCATTCATGCGTGAAAGCCATGGGGTCGGCGCCACCGCCCGTGCCGGACGCCGCGCCACCAAAGGTCTCCTGCCGGCCATCGCGCCAGTCGACATGCAGGAGGCCCGAGGCGAGCCGCAGGCTGGCATTGTCGAAATGCAGGACAATCGATTCCGCAGCGCCGGGGAAACTTGCGGTGCTTGCCACCAGCGAGCCGACGGCGCCATTCTTGAAGCGCAGGCCGGCCGCGACATAATCCTCGGTTTCCATGCGGTGAAAACGCGTCGTCGCCGCCATGGCCTGAACCCGCGAGACCGGACCGGCAAAGCTCAGCGCCAGATCGATGGTGTGTATGGCCTGGGAGATCAGAACGCCGCCGCCATCGCGCGTCAGGGTGCCGCGGCCAGGTTCGTCATAATAGGATTGCGCGCGCCACCACGGCACGGAAATTTCGCAGAGACCGAGCGCCCCAAGCGTCCCGCCGTCCACGAGTTCGCGGGCCTTCTGCGATGCCGCCCGCATGCGATGCTGGAAGATGATGCCGAGCGTGACGCCCGCGTCACGACAGAGGGCGACAAGGCCTTCCGCCTCCTGCGTGTTCCGGGCGACGGGTTTTTCCATCAGAATGTGCTTGCCCGCCTTTGCGAGCTGTCCGACGATATCGATGCGGGCATTCGGCGGCGTCGCAATGATGGCGAAATCAACATCCGCATCGCGCGTGGCCTCCTCGACCGAGGAATAAACGGCGACCTCATATCCGGCATGTTTCGACGCTTCGGCGGCCAGCGCCCTGGCGCGGCCGGAACCGCCATCGACGATTCCCTTCAGCCGAATTTTCTCAGGGCTTGCCGCACAGGCGAGCACATGCGTCTTCGCCACCATTCCGGCGCCAACGATGACGCAGGTCTTGATATTTTGCATTTCGGGAGCCTCCTTCCCATGCGCAATCATTTGCATACCGGTATGCCGGTTGTCAACAGACTTGTGTTCCGGTATACCGGTTATGAAAACGCTGGAGGGTATATGCCGAAAATTCCCGTAACAGGCGGCACCGTGCCGACGATGGAGCGACTGGACCTCAACCGTCCGGTGGTGGACCAGATCTATTCCGCGCTGAAATCGGCCATCCTCTCGCGGGAGCTTTTCCCCGGCCAGGCGGTTTCCGAAAACGAGATCGGCCACTCCTTCAATTCCAGCCGCACGCCGGTACGGGAAGCGCTGAGCCGCCTGCGGGACGACGGCCTGATCGTCACCCTGCCAAGCCGCGGCACCTATGTTTCAAGACTGTCCGAAAAGAACATTCGCAGCGCCCAATTCATCCGTGAGGCATTGGAGGTGGCGGCGGTCAGCCGGCTATGCCAGATCGGCCTGACGGCGGAAGCCGAACAGGAGATCGAACACGCCCTCAACGGTCAGCGCGCAGCCATGCGCAGCGGAGACAGAAAGGCCTTCCGCGTGCATGACGACCAGTTCCACAGCGCGCTTGCCGCCGCGACCGGGCTCGAGAGGCTGGAAACGCTTTTGATCCGCGAAAAGGCGGGGCTGGATCGCCTGCGCGCGCTCGCCATCACCGACGAGGCGCATATGGCGCGGCTGCTCTCGGAACATGAGGCGGTCTATGACGCCATCAGGACCGGGGACGAGGCCCGGGCCGCCGAAGAGCTGCGCAAGCACTTGAGGCGCGTCCTCGGCATTCTTTCCCAGGTTTTCGAGAACCATCAGGACTATTTCGAATAATTCTGCGGCATCATTTTTACGGTTCGAGCATCATGAATACGGCAAATCCCGAACAAGCGCTTGCCATGTCGCAGGCGACACTTCTGTGCGATACGATGAGCACACTTGCGGAATCCCCTGTTTGGGACGAGCGGCGGCAGGTGCTTTTCTGGTGCGACATCCTCGGCAAGACGGTGCGGTCGGCGGCGCTTAAGCCCGGCCTCTATCGCGAATGGCCATTCCCTCACACGGTGTCGAGCCTCGGGCTCTGCCAGAACGGCGATCTCGTCGTCGCCTGCGGCATGGACATCGTCATCCTCGATCCGGAGAGCGGCAAGACGCGTCTCCTCCATTCCATTCCTGCACCGGACGGCGTCCCCTGCCGGTTGAATGACGGGCGTGTCGGCCCCGATGGCGCCTTCTGGGTAGGAACCATGCACAATGTGCCGCTTGCGGACATGGAACCTCACGGCGAGCTTTGGCGGATCACCGGAAAGAGCGCCGAGCGCATGCAGACGGGACTGACATGCCCGAACGGGCTTGCCTTCTCCCCGGACGGTTCCGTCATGTGGCAGAGCGATTCCGTTCAGAAATGGATACGCAGGCGCAATTTCGACAGGGTGAACGGCCTGTTCGACGAAGGTGTGCTGGTGGCGCAGATGACGGAAGAGACGGGCAGGCCCGATGGCGGCTGTCTCGACAGCGGCGGCACCTATTACAGCGCGGGCGTATCCGCCGGCGTGCTGAACATCTTCGGGGAAGATGGCGGCAAACAGACCGGCGTGGCAAGGATGCCCGTGCCGCACCCGACAATGCCCTGCTTCGGCGGGCCTGATTTCGGCACTCTTTTCGTCACCTCGCACCGCCATAACATGTCCGCCGACCGGCTCGAACGGGCTCCCTTCTCGGGCGGCGTATGGATGATCCCGACACAGGTGAGAGGGTTTGCAGCCTTTCGGTTCGATGAGGGGTGACGTTAGCCGTCTCCCGCCCTTCCCCCGGGCATTCATCCGAAAACCAGCGGCCAGCCTTGGGCCATCCCGGCGGAACGCGGATTAACCTGAAACAGTGGCCGCCGTCGCTGACATGTCCTGCTGCGGCCATTGCTTCAGGGCTTCCTGTCCTGCAGCGGTCAGGCCATAAACTCCTCTATCGAGACGCTCAAACCAACCGTAGACGTTCGCAAGCAGAATCTTCCCGGCATCCGGCACCGCGGATCTGACGTCCCGAACACGCATTGGACCCGATGCAAGCACCGAAGCGCAGCCCAGCGCCTGTTGACGGTAGGCGGTCATGATCGGTACGCGTGTGCTTCCGCCCATAACCGGATCACCGCGCCGCCTCTGATGCTCGCGCATCAGACGCGAACGCCGTTTCGGATTGGTACGCGGCATCGGCGATATGGAATTGACGATAATGCTGACATCGCCGGCATCGGAAATGCCGAGCATGCCGATACCAAGCCTGCGGCAGAGGTCGCGGTAACGTTTGTCAGCCTCGCGGCCCCTGCCCCTGGCGGAGACCCGGGCTGCGATCCAGACCTCGTCTGCGACCGTCGCGCGGTCGACAGCCTGCAGAATGAGTTCCAGATTGAAGCTCAGCTTCAGCTCGCAGATGACAACCACGGAAGGATCGCAATCACTCAGACCGACAAGATCGCAACCGCCTACTTCGCCTTTGACTGTGTAACCTGCGTTCTCAAGGAAGCCTTTGACCGGCAGATAAAGCGACGTTTCCATGTATCCGAGCTGCAAGAGAAATCCTGACCCTGAATACATTGATCCGGCTGCACAAGACAACCATCGTCACCGCCGATGCAGTCGAAATCATCGACGATAGCGACAGGCGGCTAACCGCAAACATGCTTACGTAAGCGACATCCTCACCTTGCTGCTTGCCCTCTTGACGACAGCCTCCGGTTCGACCCCAGCCGGTTCTCGGATGGCGGGCAAGGTCGACGAAGACTATCGGAAACGGCATCGCTCCAGTCCGTTCTACGGTTCTCGCAACGTCGCCGCGGCCTCGACAGGCGATACGTCGAGATGGCGAGGATGACGGGGATCGTCGTGGGGTTTCAGGAAGAAGCGACGGGCGACATCGAGATAGCCGTTATAGACCAGACCGCCATTGATCGTCACAAGCGTGTTTCGATGGCGGCGGTAGAGAACGGGGATGCTGTACCAGGGGGCGGCCGGCAATTTGTGATGCAGCACATGCAGATTGTTGTAGAGAAACAGCAGCCCGAATAGCGGGCTGTTCTCGACGATCGCGGTGCGCTCATCCTGATGATCGGCATAACGGTGCTCCGCATAGGATCTGAGCCTGCTCAGCGCGGCGCCGACATAAACGAAACCGAAGAGATAAAGCCAGAGCGGCATTCCGCAAATCCCCACCACCCAGATCAGAACGCTCGCGACACCTACCGCATGCCGCGCCCAAAGCGCCGCCCTTATCCTGTCGCCCTTAAAGACCAGAGACGCCTCCTGCGCCAGGAAATTAACGATCATGACCAGCGGGCCAAGCGTCAGCCGCCCCAGCAGGGTGGTGTTCCAGAGCGCCAGATACCGGCCGATCGACCCCATTTTTTCCCAGGCCGCCTGGGTGAAATAGGAGGATTCCGGATCTTCGATCGGATCGGTCAGATGTTCGTCGCGGTGGTGGGTGAGATGCCCTTCCCGGTAAATGGCGTAGGGCAACCACAGGGACAAAGGCGGCCAGCCGATCGCATCGTTGACGGTGCGATAGCGGGTGGGGTGCCCATGAATGACCTCATGCTGGAGCGATCCATGCCAGGCAATCAGCCACCCGCCAATGGCGATCACGACAACAACAGGCAGAGACTGCCAAAACCAGGTCACCGCCAGGAAGCCGCCGTAAATGACGAGGGCAAGGGCTACCGTCTGCCATTCGATGCGGGCTATTGCGAGAGCGTTGGTGGACGAGGAAAAAATATCGGGCGAGGGAAGACGGGACATGGAGCAGGTTCCGGCTGAGATGGGTTCGCGCACAACTATAAGACCGGCCGCCGGCGGCCGCGCCGTACGGCTTTGCAGCAGAGACGACAAAAAGGGAAAAATGGTTTTGTAATGGAGTTCTACAGAAAATATTTATTCTATAAAATTTGTAGGCTATTGGCTCTAATCCCTCCATCGAATTGATGAGTGCTGCCCGTCTCATGCGGACGGCGCTTCATAACGGAGGGCAATTTCTTGACATTCAACACCACACGCCGGCAGGTGCTCGTCGGCGGCGCGTCCATTGCAGGTCTCGTCGCCCTTGGCGGCGCTTATCCCGCTTTTGCCAATGCCGACCGCTCAAGGATCGTCGTCCGCGTCGAGAAGGACCTTTCAAATCTCGATCCGGCCAATCGTTCGGGCCCCATCGATCTCAACGTCCTCTGGTCGGTGCAGCAGGGCCTGATCTCCTTCAGACCGGGCTCGACGGAATGGGAACTCGATGCCGCCGAAGAGCTGGAACAGGTGAGCGACACCGAAATCCGTTTCAAGCTGCGCAGCGGCCTCACCTTCACCGACGGTTATGGCGAACTGACCGCCGAAGACGTGAAATTCTCCTTCGAGCGTTTCCTCAAACCCGACGCCGAAGGCAAGCCCGTTACTTATGCCAAGGACTGGTCGGCCCTCGATCGCGTCGAGGTCACCAGCCCGCTTGAAGGCCGCATCATCCTGAAACAGCCGGCGCCGGCGCTCTATACGATCGCGCTCGCCGACGGGTCTGGCCGGATCATCTCGAAAAAGGCGTTCGAAGCGCTGGATCCGGCTACGCAGGAAGCC
>QFOL01000632.1 GCA_003241215.1 Agrobacterium fabrum | reverse complement strand
AGCATCGTTGCGCGCTTCACTACACCCTCACCCGCCTGCCCTGCAAGCGCACAGGCATGGATAAAAGCATTCTGGCCCATCAACTCGTCCATTTCGGCTCCGCTGAAGAGCCGGAAGGACGGAATTTCGTTGCCGGCATCGCTGCCGAGCGCCCAGGCCTTGCGGGCCTGGTCCAGTTTTCTCACGCCATCTGCCGCAGCATCGGTTGCGTGGAACACGGCAATCGCATTCCCCGAACGGACGGCGGCATCGACCTTCATCGCGCCGCTGATGAACTGGCCCGCCTTGCGCGCCATGTTCATCATGCCTGTAAGCTGCTGCGCCATCAGCCGGTCGAGAAGAGCAAGAAGCTCCGGCCCGGCCTTGACGTCGCGTTTGAGCGCCCGCGCGAAGAGCTTCTTCGCGATGGCTTTCTCGATCAGGGCGCGCTCGGGTGTTACCCAGCAGCCGCGCCCCGGCAATTGGCGTTTCAGATCCGGCACGACGCTGCCGTCCGGTCCTGCGACGAAGCGGATCAGCTCATCGGGCGATCCGCTCTGCCGTGTCACAATGCACATACGTCCATTGACGTCGCCCTTGAGCCGCCCGTCGTCATCCGTTTCGGGCAGATCATCCGGCTCATGCGCCTGCGATATCATTCCTGCTCGGCGGTATCCGCCTCCTCGGCAGCCTCAGGATCGGCTTCCTCTTCGGAAGCGAGTTCCTCGGCGGTGATCCAGCCTGCCAGAAGACGGGCCTGCACCACCATGTTCTCGGCTTCGACGCGCGAAACATCGAGCTTGGAGAAGATGCCTTCGAATTTCTTCGTCTCGCCGTCCTTGCGCTCGCTCCAGCCGACCAGGTCGTCTGCCGCGCAACCGGCAAAGTCCTCGATGGTCTTGATGCCGTCTTCACCCAGCGCCACCATCATCTGCGAGGTCAGGCCGTCGATCTGGCGCAGCTCGTCGGAAACGCCGAGTTCCTTGCGCTTGGCGTCCATTTCGGCTTCCAGGCGTTCCAGA
>QFOL01000011.1 GCA_003241215.1 Agrobacterium fabrum | reverse complement strand
GGTCGCCAATGCCTATGGCAAGACGGCAACCTTCATGCCGAAGCCGATCTTCGGCGACAACGGCTCGGGCATGCACGTTCACCAGTCGATCTGGAAGGGTGGCAAGCCGACCTTCGCAGGCGACGAATATGCCGGCCTGTCTGAAAACTGCCTCTATTACATTGGCGGCATCATCAAGCACGCCAAGGCCATCAACGCCTTCACCAACCCCACCACCAACTCCTACAAGCGTCTGGTGCCGGGTTATGAAGCGCCGGTTCTGCTCGCCTACTCCGCGCGCAACCGCTCCGCATCCTGCCGTATTCCCTTCGGCTCCAACCCGAAGGCAAAGCGCGTCGAAGTCCGCTTCCCGGACCCGACCCAGAACCCCTATCTCGGTTTTGCGGCCATGCTTATGGCCGGCCTCGACGGCATCAAGAACAAGATTCACCCCGGCAAGCCGATGGACAAGGACCTTTACGACCTTCCCGCCAAGGAACTGAAGAAGATCCCGACCGTCTGCGGCTCGCTGCGCGAAGCGCTGGAAAGCCTCGACAAGGACCGCAAGTTCCTGACCGCAGGCGGCGTGTTCGACGACGACCAGATCGACTCGTTCATCGAGCTGAAGATGCAGGAAGTCATGCGTTTCGAAATGACCCCGCATCCGGTCGAATTCGACATGTACTACTCGGCCTGATCGGCATTCGGGACGCTCTAGAGTTTGTCAGGGAAAAGTGGGACCCGGTTTTCCCGAAAAGACAAACGAAAACTCTAAGGAGCGTCCCTCTCCATTCCGGCGGTTTTCCCTGGAAAGCCGCCGTTTTCTTTTGAAGCCCAGCCATCATTGCGAAGAATGTCGAACAAGCCAGCCTCTCAGCAAACGCGCCTCACGGACTGGCTCATCTTTCTGGCGGTGCCGTTCTTTTTCTCCAGCAACGTCATTTTCGGCCGCGGCGTCGTCGGCGAAGTCTCGCCTTTCATCGCCGCCTTCATCCGCTGGATCGGCTCGACCCTCATCATCGCCCCCTTCATGATTGCCGACTGGCGCAACTGCCTTGCCTTCGTGCGGCGGAAGACGCTGCTCTGGCTTGTCCTCGGCATTCTCGGCATGGGCATCTGCGGCGGCGTGGTCTATTGGGGGCTGACCATGACGACGGCCGCCAACGGCACGCTGATCTACACCACGTCCTCGCTGTTCATCATCCTTTTCCAGCGCGTCTTTCAGGGCCGCCCGATCCGGAAGCTCGAAGTGGCGGGCATGGTCATCGCCTTTGCCGGGGTGGCGGCCATCGTGCTCAAGGGCGATATGTCCGCCCTCTGGCACCTGAATTTCAACATTGGCGATTTCGCGATCCTGACTGCGGCCATCGCCTTTGCGGTCTATTCGCTGCTGCTGCGCGATCCCGCCGCACGGCAGATGGCCTCTTTCAGCCTTTTCGGCCTGATCGCCTTTTCCGGCGCGCTCGTGCTTCTGCCGCCGGCGGCGCTGGAACTGGCGCAGGGCGGCATGCTGCCCGCCACGCCGATGGCCTGGGCCAAGATCGGCGGCATCATCCTTTTCGCCTCACTATTGGCCTTTTATTGTTTCACCCATACGGTGCGCGTCTTCGGCCCCGCCACGGCGGGCGTCACGCTTTACATGATGCCGCCGGTCTCGATCCTCATGGCCACACTGTTCCTGGGAGAGACCTTCGAGACCTATCACGCCGTCGGCATCGTGCTGGTCACCGGCGGCGTCATCATCGCCACCGCGCCCATCGGCAGAAAGCGCTGAGCCTGGACCTCAGATCGGCAGCAAAACCGCTAGGTCTTGATATTTCGCATTCCGACACCAACTAGTATTGGGAAAGGAAGTACATGCCATGAAACAAAGAAACGCAAAATTCACGCTTGGCGAAATCGTTCGCCACAAGGTGTTTCCGTTCCGCGGTGTGGTGATCGACGTGGACCCGGAATATGCCAATACCGAGGAATGGTGGAACGCCATACCCGCGGATATCAGGCCGGATCGCGACCAGCCCTTTTATCATCTTCTGGCCGAAAACGAGGAGACGGAATATGTCGCCTATGTTTCCGAACAGAACCTCGTCCACGACGAAAACGAGGCGCCGCTGAGAAATCCCAATATCGGCCGCATCTTCGACAAGGCGCCGAACGGCGAATGGCGTCCGAAAATGTCGACGGCGCACTGACGCCTGACAACGATCTCCCCCACCCTCCCAGGGACATAAAAAAACCGGTCTGTCGCCAGACCGGTTTTCCTGTTTTTTAAAGCTTACGCTGCGATCAGGGCTTCGGCGCGCCCTTGGCAGCGTCCTGTGCAGCTTCCAGCTTCTTGCGGGCCTCTTCAGCCTTCTTCTGCATGCCTTCCTGCAGGCTGCGCTGGCTTTCGGCAAGCTGCGACTGGGTGATCGCCGGGCCGTCAAACGCACCGGTAAAGCCGGAGAGCGCGATCTTGATGGGGTTCGGCGCGCGGCGGAAGTTGATGGAGGTGAAGACCACCTCGCTACCCTTCTTCAAGGAAGCGATCATGGCGTCCGTCAGCGGAACTTCGGCCGTGCACTTGTCGGGAAGGCAAACGGCGTAATCGAGCTTCTGGCCCTTGCCGCCATCAATCTGCATCATCACGCCCGGGGGAATGAGACGCGCGGTCGGAACGGAAACCTGCAGCAGCTTGCGGTTGACCTTGCCTTCAACGGTGATGAGGCCGACGGCGGTGATCATCTGGCCGTTCTGGGCAAGAACCACGTTCTGCACCACGCAGACATCGTTGTCTTCCTGCTTGGAGCAGGTCTTGAACCAGCCGAGCGGCGGAGCGCCAGCGCCCTGAGCGGCGGGAGCAGCATCCTGCGCCTGCGAGATGGCCGGAGCGGACATTGCGCCGAGAGAGAGGACCAGAGCGGACAGAGCCGTCCGGGTGAATGTGTTTGCCTTGTGCATCATAAGAGTTCCGTCTCCTGAATGTCTGCCAGAACCGAACCGCGAGGTCCTGTTCGCCGATGGCGGTATCCTTCTGCCCGTTCAACTGTCGTTTAAATGAGGCAAATGCGTGACCCGTCTCTTCCGGTCCCCCTGTTACATGCCGATCGCGGCGATATCCAGCACTTCTTTAACTTTTTCTTGAGCTGACCCAAGATTTCCCGCCCTTGCATGGGTCATGCAATGTCCGTGTGCTACATATCTGCCAGAATCATGACGATAAACCGGTCAGGTCCACATATCGGACTGACCGTTGAGACAGGATAGTGACATGCGCAACCTTGCGGCCCTCATCCCCGCATTGTTCCTTCTGGGATCATCCCTGCTTCCCGCCGGGACCGCCCTGGCGCAGCCGCTCCACGGCATTTCCATGCATGGCACACCCGCCCTGCCGGCAGATTTCCGCCACTTCCCCTACGTCAATCCCGACGTGAAGAAAGGCGGCCGCATCTCCTATGGCGTCGTCGGCACCTTCGACAGCCTCAACCCCTTCGTTCTCAAGGGAATGCGCACCACCGCACGCGGTGTCTGGGACCCGGAATTCGGCAATCTGCTCTATGAACCGCTGATGCTGCGCTCCAGCGACGAGCCTTTCAGCCTTTACGGCCTGCTGGCCGAAACGGCCGAGTGGGATGAGGAGCGCAGCTTCGTCCAGTTCAACATCAATCCCAGGGCAAAATGGTCCGATGGCGAGCCGGTAACGGCCGATGACGTCATCTTCACCTTCAACCTCCTGAAGGAAAAAGGCCGCCCGCCCTTCAACACCCGCCTCGACGGCGTCGCGAAGCTGGAAAAGATCAGTGATCGCAGCGTGCGTTTCACCTTCAATGACAAGGCGAACCGCGAAACGCCGCTCATTCTCGCCTCCGCCACCCCGATTTTGCCGAAACATGCGATCGATCCGGAAAAATTCGAGCAGGCGGGCCTTGGCGCGGTCGTCGGCTCGGGTCCATACCGAATCAAGACGCTGCGGCCGGGCGAACGAATCATCTGGGAGCGGAACCCGGATTATTGGGGCAAGGATATTCCCGGCAAGGTCGGCTTCGACAATTACGACGAGATCAGCGTGACCTATTTCCTTCAGGTCACCACCATGTTCGAGGCCTTCAAGAAGGGCGATATCGACATCTACCCTGAAGGCGACGCCATCAACGGCACCTCCGATACCTCCCACTGGGGACAGGCTTACAATTTCCCGGCTGTCCATCGCGGCGATATCGTCAAGGATGTCTTCCAGCCGCGCCTGCCGACGGGCATGTTCGGCCTCGTCTTCAACACCCGCCGCGCCGTGTTTTCCGACGAGAAGGTGCGCGAAGGCCTGACCTATGCGTTCGATTTCGAATGGATGAACAGAAACATCCTTGGCGGTTCCTTCAAGCGCACCCAGAGCTACTGGCAGAATTCGCCGCTCGGCGCCTATGGCAACGCTGCAGACGAGCGCGAACTAAGGCTGCTCGGCGATGCGGCAAAGACCATGTCTCCGCAACTGCTGGCCGGCACCTACACCCTGCCCACCACCGACGGCACAGGTGCTGACCGCAAGGTTCTCAAAATGGCCGTCGACAAGCTGAAAGAGGCTGGCTACAGCATCAAGAACGGCAGAATGTCCGACGCCAACGGCCGTCAGCTTGCTTTCGAGATCATGACGCAGAACCCGGCGCAGGAGCGCATCGCGCTTGCCTATCAGCGTTCGCTTAATCTGATCGGCGTCGCCATGGGTATCCGCTCGGTCGATGACGGCCAATATCAGTCCCGTTCCAACAGCTTCGATTACGACATGATCATCCGCTCCCTGCCGTCGTCGCTTTCGCCCGGTATGGAGCAGCTCAACCGCTGGAGTTCGCATTCGCGCGATGCGCAGGGCAGCTTCAACTATGCGGGCGCTGCAAATCCCGATATAGACCGGATGATCGAGGCCCTGCTGCAGGCGCGTTCGACGGAAGATTTTCAGGCGGCGGTGCGCGCCTATGACCGCCTTCTGGTGGCCGGCCACTACATCATTCCGCTCTATTATATCGGCGCGCAATGGGTGGCGCGCTGGAAATATATCGACCGCCCGGATATGACCCCGATATCCGGCAATCAGAAACAGACCTGGTGGGATGTAAGGGTGCAATAACCCGCCACCCGGTCCAGACAAGGGAAGATGAAACCATGGAACGCATCGTTATCGACGTCGTATCGGATATGGTCTGCCCGTGGTGTTATCTCGGCAAGGCAAGGCTCGATCTCGCCATTGCCGAGGTGCAGGATGAAATCAGCGTCGACGTGAACTGGCGTCCTTATCGCCTCAACCCCGATTACCCGCCCGAGGGCGTCGACCAGAAAGCCGCTCTCGAAGAAAAGCTCGGCAAGGAGCGCCTGGAGCAGGCGCACAAAACATTGGTCGAACTCGGCAGGCAGGTCGGCATCCACTACGATTTCGATGCGATCAAGATCGGCCCGAACACGCTCGACGCCCATCGCCTGTCGCTCTGGGCGCATTCGGAGGGCCGCGACATTCAGGAGAAGGTCGTCACCGCCCTGTTCAGGGCCAATTTCGAGGAAGGCCGCAATATCGGCGATCACGCGGTGCTGACCGATGTGGCTGAAAAATCCGGCATGGACGCCAAGGTCGTGGCCCGGCTTCTGGCGTCGGACGCGGACAAGGACACGGTCATCGCCGAAATTGATGCGGCGCAGCAAATGGGCGTCGCCGGCGTGCCCTTCTTCATCATCGACCAGAAATACGCCATAAGCGGTGCACAAACGCCGGATGTATTGATTGCTGCACTGCGGGATATTGCAAAAATCAAGGCGGACGAGCATAGATCGATGAACTGACGGTCAAACCGCCGGCGGTTTTCATCAACTCGATTTTTCGCCGGTGTTTCCGTGTCCGACCAGACCCTGAAAGGCATCCTGCTCGCCTTTGCCGCCTTCGCTGCCTACGCCTGGAGCGATGCGAGCGTTAAACTCATAGAAGGCCAGATTTCACCGATCGAATCGGCCTTCTTCGGCGCCGTGTTCGGCCTTGCCGCCCTGCCCTTCATCCGCAAGCGCAACGACCGCTGGGCGGATGTCGTCAGGACGACGAACCGTCCTCTCTGGCTCATCCGCTTCTTCGCCTCCGGCATCGGCGCAGTCGGCAGCGTCACCGCCTTCACGCACCTCTCCATGGCCGAAGCCTTCGCGCTGATCTTCCTGCTTCCCTCCTTCGTCACCATCATGTCGGTGGTGTTCCTGAAGGAACAGGTCGGCATCAAGCGCTGGTCTGCGGTCATCATCGGCTTCGTCGGCGTGCTGATCATTCTCAGACCGGGTTTCCGCGAGCTGGGCATCGGCCACCTCGGCGCCATCCTCGGCGGTTTGAGCGGTGCGTTGTCCATCGTCATCTTCCGCGCCATGGGGCCTTCCGAAAAGAATGTGTCATTGTATGGCGCGGGCGTGCTGGGCTGTCTGGCGATCAGTGGCCTCGCCATGATCCCCACCTTCGTGCCGCCAAACGGCGAGCAATGGCTGCTTCTGGCGGGTTACGGCCTGTTCGCCGCAGTCGGCAACGTGCTGGTCATGTATGCGGCGCGCTATGCCCCGGCCGCGATGATCGGACCGACGCAATATAGCCAGATGCTCTGGGCCATCCTGTTCGGTTACCTGATCTTCGGCGATCATATCGACAGCTGGATGCTGGTCGGCATCGCCCTCATCGTCGGTTCCGGCCTGCTGACGCTCATCCGTGAAAAGCAGCGAAAAGTGCCGATGCCCGCCTCGATTGCCGCCACCGACCAGAACGTCGCCGTCGGCATCACGCCGGAAGACACGCCGCGAGCCAATTAGTCCCGGCGCGTTCTTCCATTGTTATTCTGCTGTTGGCGGCGAAAGCTCAGTCGCAGACCCTGGCGCGATACATGTCGCCCCAGGCATTCTGCCGCCATACGACATGGCAGCGCGGATATGCCGGTTGATAGACCACCGGAGGGCCATAAACCGGCGGACCGTAAAAGGGCTCGCCGTAATAGGGGCCGCCATAGGAATGCCGGGCCCCGGCAACGATAGCCCCACCGATAATTGCTCCGGCGATACCCGCGGCAATGCCGCCGCCGCCATGCCCATGTCCAAAGTGGCTGCGTGCTTCCGCCTGGCTGGTGGTGGCAATTGTGGTGCCCGCAATTGTCAAAGCAACCAGACCTGCGGAGACGAACCTGTTCATCCTGGTCCACATTGTTTTGCTCCTTCGTCTTCCCACTCGCGCGTCATATTGGTCGCAGTGCAGGAGATGGAACAAGACTACGCCCGTCGAGGCTACGGGCGGATGTCCGTTTCATTACATACCGGTAATGTTTGCGGAGTCTTGGAGGTTAGCAGGTTCATGGAGCAGATGGATGTCGGAGGTTTCGATGTTGGTCTGTCTGGATGTGCTTTAGGTGTTGGCTTTCGGTAGGCCCTTCACGGCGGGCGAAGCGCGTGTGGCTTACCCCCCTCTGCCCTGCCGGGCATCTCCCCCACAAGGAGGGAGATTGGCAAGCGGCACTACCACAGCTTCATTCGCCGACGTTGAGATGGGCGAAACCTTGCCGCAGATCGATCTCCCCCCTTGTGGGGGAGATGCCCGGCAGGGCAGAGGGGGGTAAACCACATGCACCTTCGGTCCGCTGTCAATAAACACCCCACTGAAAGCTCAAATCTACGACCGCGCCAGCTCTGCCAGCTGCGTCATGACCATCGCCGCGCCCGCCAGCCGCTTCTCCGGCGTCGGCAGGTCGCGGGTCAAAAACAGGCTGTGATCCGGGCGGATCTTCGCCATCGTGCCCTGTTTGCCGATATAGGCGACCAGCGCTGCCGGGTTCGGGAATTCCTTGTTACGGAACTGCACGACCACGCCCTTCGGCCCGGCATCCACCTTCTCGACATTGGCGGTGCGGCAGAGCGACTTGATGTAGACGATCTTGAGGAGATGCTGCACCTCTTTCGGCAGCGGGCCGAAACGGTCGATCATTTCCGCGCCGAAACCATCGATCTCGCCGATATCCGCAAGCTCGCCGAGACGACGGTAAAGGCCCATGCGCAGATGCAGATCCGGAACATAATCCTCCGGGATCATGACAGAGGTGCCGACAGAGATTTGCGGCGACCAGCCGCTATCCTGCACCTGCTCGTCACCCTTCACTTCGGCCACCGCCTCTTCCAGCATCTGCTGGTAAAGCTCGAAACCGACTTCCTTGATATGGCCGGACTGTTCCTCGCCAAGCAGATTGCCTGCACCGCGAATATCGAGATCGTGGCTCGCCAGCTGGAAGCCGGCGCCCAGCGTATCGAGCGATTGCAGCACCTTCAACCGCCGCTCCGCCATCGTCGTCAGCACCTTGTTGACCGGCAGGGTGAAGAGCGCGAAGGCGCGCACCTTGGAGCGGCCGACACGACCGCGCAGCTGGTAAAGCTGGGCAAGGCCGAACATATCGGCGCGGTGCACGATCAGCGTATTGGCGGTCGGCACGTCGAGGCCGGATTCAACGATGGTGGTCGACAGCAGCACATCATATTTGCCGTCATAAAAGGCGTTCATGATGTCTTCGAGTTCGCCCGCCGGCATCTGCCCATGCGCCACCGCCACCTTCAGTTCCGGCACATCCGATTGCAGGAACGCGTGAATGTCAGCGAGATCGGCAAGGCGGGGGCAGACGTAAAAACTCTGACCACCGCGATAATGCTCGCGCATCAGCGTTTCGCGGATCACCAGCGGATCAAACGGCGAAATGAAGGTGCGAACCGCCATGCGGTCCACCGGCGGCGTGGTGATGAGCGACAATTCGCGCACGCCCGTCATGGCCAGCTGCAAGGTGCGCGGAATGGGCGTCGCAGAGAGCGTCAGCACATGCACGTCGCTCTTCAGCTCCTTCAGCCGCTCCTTGTGCTTCACACCGAAATGCTGCTCTTCATCGATGATCAGCAGGCCGAGATTGGCGAAGCTGATGCCCGCGCCGAGCAGCGCATGGGTGCCGACGACGATATCCGTCTTTCCATCAGCCACTTCCTTTTTGGTCAGCGTCAATTCCTTGGAGCCCACGAGGCGCGAAGCCTGCTGCACTCGGATCGGCAACCCACGGAAACGTTCCGAGAAGGTGCGGAAATGCTGGCGGGAAAGCAGCGTGGTCGGCACCACCACCGCTACCTGCACGCCATTCATGGCCGCGAGGAAAGCGGCGCGAAGCGCCACTTCCGTCTTGCCGAAACCGACATCGCCGCAGATCAGGCGATCCATCGGCCGGCCGGCACCGAGATCCTCGCGGATGGACTCAATCGCGTTCAGCTGGTCTTCCGTCTCGTCATAGGGGAAACGGGCGGCGAATTCGTCGTAAAGCCCATCCGGCGCCGTCAGCACCGGCGCATGGCGCACCAGGCGCGCGGCCGCGATGCGGATAAGTTCGTCTGCCATGTCCAGCAGGCGCTTCTTGAGCTTGGCCTTGCGCATCTGCCATGCGCCGCCACCCAGCTTGTCCAGCTGCGCTTCCGCCGCATCCGAGCCGTAACGGGAAAGCAGATCGATGTTTTCAACGGGCAGGAACAGCTTGGCGTCATCGGCATAATGCAGTTCCAGACAAGCGCGCGGCGCACCCGCCGCCTCGATGGTCCGCAGGCCGACAAAGCGGCCAATACCATGTTCGGCATGGACGACCAGCGAGCCCTCATCGAGCCCCGCCACTTCCGAGATGAAATCCGCGCCGCGTTTGCGGCGCTTGGAGCGGCGCACCATGCGGTCGCCGAGAATATCCTGCTCGCCGATAACCGCCAGCGTCCCGGTTTCGAAACCCGCCTCAAGGCTCAGAACCGCCGAGGCCGCCTCGCCCTTGCCGAGCTTCTCCACCTCTTTCAGCGAGGTGACCGGCTTGATCTTCTCAAGCCCGTGCTCGTTCAGCACCTGCAACAGCCGGTCGAGCGAACCTTCCGACCAGCCTGTTATCAGCACCTTCCAGCCCTTGGCGCGGCGTTCGGCAATGTGCTTCACCGCCAGATCGAAAACATTGACCCGCTCTTCACTCTCGCCTTCGGTTGGCGGGCGCGCCCAGCGCGGCCCGACATGGGCATCGAGCGTCGCGACCGGGCGACCTTCGCTGTCCTGCTCGTTGAAGGGCGTCAGGCGCACGGCGTTAACGGCGGCCAGTGCGGCATCGAAGCTCTTGCCGTCGAGATAAAGCTGGCCGGGCGAAACCGGCTTGTAGGGCGCGCCCTGCGTCGAGCCCTTGGTTTCGCCGGAACTGCGGCGCGCATCGTAATAATCGAGCACCAGCTTGGAGCGCTCTTTCGCGGCCTCCCGCGCCGTATGGTCGGTGACGATGCGGAAACCCTTCAGATAATCGAAGGTGGTTTCCAGCTGCTCGTAAAACAGCGGCAGCCAGTGCTCCATGCCGGCATAACGGCGACCTTCGGAGACGGCCTGATAAAGCGCATCGTCTCGCGTCGCCGCGCCGAACAGCGACAGGTAATTCTTGCGGAAACGGCTGATCGTATCCGGCGTCAGCGTCACTTCGCTCATCGGGTTCAAATCAAGCGAGCGCGCCTGACCTATGGTGCGCTGGCTGGCCGGATCGAAGGTGCGGATGCTCTCCAGCGTATCGCCGAAGAAATCGAGCCGCACCGGCTCTTCGGTACCAGGCACGAAGACATCGAGAATACCGCCGCGCACGGCGAATTCACCCACTTCACGCACCGTCGCCACCCGGTCGAAACCGTTGCGTTCCAGCCGCGCGGCAATCTCTTCCATGCGGATCTGGTTGCCGGGGCGAGCGGAAAAGCCGAGGCTTTCGATAATGTCGCGCGGCGCCATCTTCTGCAGCATGGCGTTGACGGTGACCAGCACGATGGCCGGATGCGGTTTCTTCGCATGGGCGATGAGACCGGAGAGCGCAGCCAGCCGGCGCGCCGAGGTGTCGGCGCTCGGTGACACGCGGTCATAAGGAAGGCAGTCCCAGGCCGGCAGCGTCATCACCGGAATATCAGGCGCGACGAAACCGAGGATCTGTTCGAGATCGGCAACCCGCTGGCCGTCCGACATCACATAGGCGACAGACGTGCCGGCCCGTGCCATATCGGCAAGCAAAAGGGCTTCCATGCCGGAAGGCACGTTTCCGATGGTCAGTGGCGTATCGGCCGACGACACCAGCTTTGCATCGAATCCGGCTATCATATTCTCAGGCTTTCAGGGTGTCAGTGGTGACGAGATCGAAATCGGGACGGTAGGAAGCGATCTTCTCAAACAGCGGGGTCTGGAATTTTTCCGGTATGGCAAGCGCGCCCGTCACCATCTTGACGAGGTCGTTATCCTCTTCCGCCATGATGATCTCAAGCTCGTCGAGCTGCTCATCGGAAAGCCCGGCAATATTGTCTTCCGCAAATTGCCCGAGCACCAGATCCATCTCGCGAATGCCCCGGTGCCAGCAGCGGTAAAGAATCCGCCGGCGTCTCGGATCGAGGTCGGCACTCGTGCGCACCAGTCCAGTCATCGCATTTTCCTTCCCGTATCGGTTTGCAGCGCATGATTTCACCTGCCACGCCATCCACCACCCTCATTCCTGTGCTTGTCACAGGAATCCAGCCGACGCGCGTCTGCGCGACGGAAAGACTTCACTCAGCCCAAGGACTTGGGCTGGCTGGATCCCTGTGACAAGCACAGGGATGAGGGAGAGGTGGGCGTCCCGGAAAACAGCAGGCTTCGAACTTGCAGCCCGCTGCTCAATCTTTGTGCCGTCCATTACGACCTCCTATAGAACAGGAGGCGAACGCTTGGGAACCGGTTTTTATCGAAATAATGCCACGGCGGTGAAAATCTGCCGGTGATAACCCGCCTTTGTGGCCAGCGAAGTCTTGCATAAGCCGCCCCCTTCCCCGATTTTGCTGACCCATGCGCCCGGCCATTCTCGATCCGCTGTTTGCCTCCGTCTCCACCCTTGCCGGTGTGGGGCCGAAACTTGCCGATCTTCTGGCCAAGCTCTTGAGCCGGGAAAGCGCCGACGATACCCGCGTGATCGATCTCCTGTTCCACGCGCCATCCAACGTTATCGACCGCCGCAACCGCCCCGGCATTGCGCTGGCCAGCCCCGGCGCCATTGTCACCATTCAGGGACGCGTCGACCGCCACCAGCCGCCACCGCCGGGAAACCGCAACGCGCCCTATCGCGTCTTCCTGCATGACGAAACCGGCGAACTGGCGCTGACCTTCTTCCGCGCCAAGGGCGACTGGCTGTCGAAGGCCCTGCCCGTCGATGAAGAGGTTCTCGTCAGCGGCAAGGTGGACTGGTTCAACGGCCGCGCCTCCATGGTGCATCCGGATTTCATGGTGAAACTATCAGAGGCGGAAAACCTGCCTTTGGTGGAAGCGGTCTATCCCATGACCGCCGGTCTATCGCCCAAGGTGCTGCGCCGCGCCATCGAAGGCGGGCTGTCGAAGCTGCCGGTCTTTCCGGAATGGATCGATGAGACGCTCAAGACTCGGCAAGGTTTCGGTGATGTCGCCTCGAGCTTCCGCGAGCTGCACGACCCGCGCGACAGCGCCGATATCGAGCCGCAGGCTCCGGCGCGCCGGCGGCTTGCCTATGACGAGTTTCTCGCCGGGCAATTGTCACTGGCGCTGGTGCGCCAACGGCTGCGCAAGGTGGCGGGCCAGCCGATCCGCGCCAAGGGTGATGTCGCCGCAAAAATCCTGTCGCAACTGCCCTTCTCGCTGACGGCAAGCCAGAGCGCTGCGGTGAAAGATATCCTAACCGACATGGCCGGCGAAGACCGCATGTTGCGGCTGCTGCAGGGCGATGTCGGTGCGGGCAAGACGCTGGTGGCGCTGATGGCCATGGCAACGGCGGTGGAGGCCGGCGGACAGGCGGTGCTGATGGCCCCGACCGAAATCCTCGCCCGCCAGCATTACGCCACCATATCCAAACTTGCTCAGGCAGCGGGCATCACCGTCGAAGTGCTGACCGGCCGCACCAAGGGCAAGGAGCGCCGCGAGATCGAGGAGCGCGTGGCCTCCGGCGAAGCGCAGATCGTCATCGGCACCCATGCGCTGTTTCAGGACAGCGTGAGTTACAGGAACCTCGTGCTGGCCGTGGTGGACGAACAGCACCGTTTCGGCGTGCACCAGCGCCTGCGCCTCACCGCCAAGGGCATCACGCCGCATATGCTGGTCATGACCGCCACACCCATTCCACGCACGCTGGTTCTGGCCGCTTTCGGGGACATGGATGTCTCCAAGCTCACCGAAAAACCGGCCGGCCGCAAACCCATCCAGACGGTCACGATCCCCACCGAACGAATCGGCGACATTGTCGAGCGGCTGCGTTCAGCGCTGAAGGATGGCAAGAAGGCCTACTGGATCTGCCCGCTGGTCGAGGAAACGGAAGAATCCGACCTGACGTCGGCGGAGGAGCGACATGCGGTTCTCTCGCAGATGCTTGGCGCCAATATCGGCCTTATCCACGGACGCATGAGCGGCCCGGAGAAGGACGCCGCCATGCTGGCCTTCAAGAACGGCGAAACCCGGCTGCTGGTGGCGACGACCGTGGTGGAAGTGGGCGTCGACGTGCCGGATGCGACGATCATGGTCATTGAACACGCGGAACGTTTCGGCCTCGCCCAGCTTCACCAGCTGCGCGGCCGTGTGGGCCGCGGCGACGAGGCCTCCACCTGCATCCTGCTCTATAAAGGCCCGCTCAGCGAAAACGGCCGCGCCCGGCTTTCCATCCTGCGCGACAGCGAGGATGGCTTCCTGATCGCCGAGGAGGATTTGAAGCTGCGCGGTGAAGGCGAGCTGCTCGGCACCCGGCAATCAGGCACGCCGGGCTTCCGCATCGCCAGCCTCGAGGCCCATGCCGATCTTCTCGAAATCGCCCGCAAGGACGCGGCTTACGTCATCGAACGCGACCCCGAACTGACAGGCCCGCGCGGCAATGCGCTGCGCACCCTGCTCTACCTGCACCGCCGTGACGAAGCGATCCGCTTCCTGCATGCCGGCTGAAAGTTTTGACGACCATGAACATGATCGACCCTCGCCGCCCGCCGCCCGCCTTTCGCAAGGGTTACGCGCTCTGTTCGCCGCAGAATATCCTGCAGCCCGAGACATTTGCGAAAAGCGAAAAGAAGGCGATCGGCAAGGCCTTCAAGAAGCCCGGCCGCAAGAAGGCCTGGAGCGAGGCGCTGGAAGAAGGCTGGAGCGTGCGGCTGGTCTATATGCGGCTTTTCGTTCCCGTTTTCCACGCCACGACCACCGGCACGGAAGTGGACGATCTGGACGACGAGGATTGATATGGTCCATTGAATGGACTAATCTAATGCTAACTTTAACGCCCGAGGTTAGCCGTGCAGATATCCGTGACGGATGCAAAAAGTCAGCTTACCGAACTGGTGCGCCGCGCCGAGGCTGGTGACGAGGTCATTCTCACCCGTCATGGCCACGCAGCCGTGCGGCTGGTTCCGGTCACTGCCGTGGCGGATAAAACATCCCGCAGGGCCGCGCTCGCAAAAGTGCGCGCGACTGTCGCCAACAAAGCCGATGATGGCCCGGATGCCGCACATAGTCAGGATTTTCTCTATGACGAGCACGGCCTTCCGAAATGATCGTTATCGATACGTCGGCTCTGATGGCGATCCTGCTTGATGAGCCCAAAGCGGATGCCTGCGCCGCAGCTCTCGAAACGGATGAGCCTCTGCTCATTTCCGCCGGTACGCTTGCGGAAACCATGATCGTGGCGCAGCGGCGTGACCGCAGCCGGGAACTGGAGATGCTGATCGAAGGTCTGAGCGCCGAAATCAGACCCGTCACCCCCAAATCGGCGCATGGCGTTTCCGAAGCTTACCGCATCTGGGGCAAGGGCATTCATCCTGCCGGACTGAATTTCGGCGACTGTTTTGCCTACGAACTGGCGAAAAACGAGGGCTGCCCTTTGCTTTATGTCGGCAACGACTTTTCGCAGACGGACGTCCTCGGCGTTCTCTAACCGTCAAACCGGCGCAATCATCTTCGGCGGCGTGAAATCCGGAGCCACCAGACCACCGGATATCAAGAGCTTTGCCGCATCTTCCGGCGTCATGTCCAGCATCACGATCTTGTCTTTCGGCACGAACAGCAGGAAACCTGCCGTCGGCACCGGTGTGGGCGGCAGGAAGACGGCGACCATTTCCTGGCCCATTTCGTTGAAACGATGGGCAAGTTCGCCCTTGGCTTCGGAGGCGACAAAGACCATCGCCCATGTACCGGACGACGGAAACTCGATCAGGCCGACCTTCTTGAAGGAATTCGCATGCTCCTTCAGAACGGATTCGAACAGCTGCTTGATGCTCTTGTAGATCGGCCGCACCAGCGGCATGCGGTTGAGAATGGACTCACCAACGCCGACGATCCATTTGCCGATGAGATTATTGCCGAGAAAACCGATGAGGGTGATACCAACGACGGCGATCAGCAGCCCGAAGCCGGGGATCGCCACATCGAAATATTGCTCGGGATCGTAGCGGGCGGGAATATAGGGCTTAACCCAGCTATCCGCCCATTGCAGGAAGCTCCACACCAGCCACATGGTGATGGTGACGGGTGCGAGGATCAGAACGCCCGTGAGGAAACTATTGCGCAGGCGGGCTGCGAATGAAATTTTGACTGGAATATCGGTCATTTACCGTTCGGAATTAAGCGTTGTCGCCATCGAAACCCGGATGAAAACCGACAATGCCGGATGGAGTTCCACCATGCAAGCGAAGAACTGTGAAATATTCGTCAGGAATCCCTGCCGCGCTCACCCCTTCGACATGGCGAAAACCGAAGCGGCCATAATAGTCCGGATCGCCCGCGACGACCACGCCCGAAGCATTCAGACGCTCCAGAACGGCGAGCCCGTCCCGCACCAGTCCTGAACCGACGCCCTGCCCCTGTCGCTCCGGTGTCACCGAAAGCGGCGCGAGGCAGAACCAGCCAGTCTCGCCGCTGGTGAGCCTCACCGGCGAAAAGCCGACATGGCCGATGATGCCTTCGCTGTCCTCGGCAACCAGGGAAACCGTGAGCGCACCCGCCCTGCGCAACCGCTCGACGATCAGATGTTCCGTCTTGTCGCTGTAATCGACGTTACGGAAGGCATCTTCCGTAACGCGGGCAATCGCCTCTTCGTCGCCCTGCCGCTCCGGCCGGATGATCATTCCACCGTCACCGATTTCGCCAGATTGCGCGGCTGGTCCACATCCGTGCCCATGAAGACAGCGGTGTGATAGGCAAGCAGCTGGATCGGCAGTGAAAAGACCATCGGCGCGATCAATTCATCGACATTGGGCAGGGTGATCGTCGCCATGGTGTCGAGCTTGGAGGCGGCAGCGCCCTTCTCGTCGGTGATGAAGATGATGCGGCCGCCGCGCGCGGCGACTTCCTGCATGTTCGAGACGGTCTTTTCGAAGAAGCGGTCATGCGGCGCAATGACGATGACAGGCATGTTCTCATCGATCAGCGCGATAGGCCCATGTTTCAGCTCGCCGGCGGCATAACCTTCGGCGTGGATATAGGAGATTTCCTTGAGCTTCAGCGCGCCTTCCAGCGCCAGCGGGAAGCTGGTGCCGCGGCCGAGATAAAGCACGTCCTTGAAACGGGAGAGATCGCGCGACAGCGCCTCGATCTGCGGCTGAATGCTGTTGAGAACCTTGCTCATGATGCGCGGCATCTCGATCAGGTGGCGAACCAGTTCGGTTTCCTGCTGAGGCGTGATTGTGCCGCGTGCTTTTCCGGCCGCAACGGCAAGTGAAGCGAGCACGGCAAGCTGGCAGGTGAAAGCCTTGGTGGAGGCCACCCCGATTTCCGGACCGGCCAAGATCGGAAAGATCGCATCCGATTCACGCGCCATGGTCGATTCACGCGTATTGACCACCGCGCCGATCTTCAGCCCCTCCTGCTGGCAATAACGCAGGGCCGCCAGCGTATCGGCGGTTTCGCCCGATTGCGAAATGAACAGGGCAGCCTGCGTGGGAACGAGTGGGATTTCGCGATAACGGAATTCCGAGGCGACATCGATTTCCACCGGCAGGCGGGCATAACGCTCGAACCAGTATTTGCCGATCAGGCCGGAGAGATAGGCCGTGCCGCAGGCGGAAATGGCAAGCCCGGAAAGCTTGGCGAAATCGATGGCCTTATCGGCCTGCTTCACGGTCCTGGAAGCGAAATCCACGTAATGGCTGAGTGCATGGGAAATGACTTCCGGCTGCTCATAGATTTCCTTTTCCATGAAGTGGCGGTGGTTACCCTTGTCGACCACATAGGCCGTCGCCTGCGAGATCTGCCGCTCGCGCTTCACCGGCTTGCCGGAAAAATCGATGATCTCGGCGCCCTGCCGGGTCACGATGGCGCAGTCGCCATCCACCAGATAGGTGATCTCGTTGGTGAAGGGCGACAGCGCGATGGCATCCGAACCGAGAAACATTTCGCCGCGTCCATAACCGACGGCGAGCGGCGGACCGGAGCGCGCCGAAAGCAGCGTGCCGGGGTCATCCTGGAACATGACGACCAGCGCATAGGCGCCGGTGACGCGGTTCAGCATCTTCAGCATCGCCTCGCGATGGCCAAGACCTTCGCGGGTATATTTCGCCAGAAGCTGCGCCACCACTTCAGTATCCGTCTGGGTGGTGAAGGTAGCGCCCTCGGCGGTCAATTCGTCGCGCAATTCGGCGAAGTTCTCGATGATGCCGTTATGGACGACAGCCACGCCCTCAACGAAATGCGGGTGGGCATTGGTCTCGTTCGGCACGCCATGGGTCGCCCAGCGCGTATGGGCAATGCCGACGACGCCCGGCAGCGGCTTTTCCGAAACCAGCTTTTCCAGATTGAACAGCTTGCCTTCCGCCCGGCGGCGATCCATCGCGCCATTGTCGATGGTGGCGACGCCAGCCGAATCGTAACCGCGATATTCGAGACGCTTCAGTGCATCGACAAGCCGTTCAGCAACGGGCTGGGTTCCGACAATTCCGACAATTCCGCACATATATTTCTCCAGACGGCGATCTCTTCGCCGAAACCATCACAGTATTTCCGCCTTTGCCTGAAATGCGAAAATACCCTAGCTTTTTGTTCTGACGCATTTCCGGATGTAAAACCGCTACGCAGTTTTACTGGAAATGCTTTAACCGTTTATCTGAAATCGGCAATTGTGCCGCCGGTCACTTTCAGTATCGCTTGGTAACGTCCGTCAGGACGATTTTTTCCTGGCTTCTTTCAGCGCCTTGGCCCGCTCGCGCACCACGGCTGCCCGGCCCGGCTTCACCTCCTGGCGCGCACGCCCAAAGGCCAGCGCATCGGCGGGCACATCGTCGGTAATCACACTGCCGGAAGCAATATAAGCCCCGTCTCCAATCGTCACGGGCGCGACCAGCGACGAGTTGGAGCCGACGAAGCTGTTCGCGCCGATCCGCGTTTCGAACTTGTTGTAGCCGTCATAATTGCAGGTAATGGTGCCCGCACCGATATTGCTGCCGGCACCAACGACAGCATCGCCGATATAGGTCAGATGGTTGACCTTGGTGCCCTCGCCGATCTCGGCCTTCTTGACCTCGCAGAAATTGCCGACCTTAGCATTGGCATGCAGGTTCGCACCCGGCCGCAGCCGCGCATAGGGACCGACAGTCGCACCTTCGGCGACATGCGCGCCTTCCAGATGCGAGAAGGCATGGATCACCGCGCCAGGCGCGATGGTCACACCGGGACCGAAGACGACATTGGGTTCGATCAGCGCATCCTGCCCGATCTTCGTATCGAAGGAGAGGAAGACGGTTTCGGGCGCAATCATCGAGACGCCATCCACCATCAATTCATGACGGCGGCGTTCCTGCCAGAGCTTTTCGATAAAGGCCAGTTCGGCGCGGTTGTTGCAGCCGACCAGCTCGTTTTCCGGCGCGTCGATGGCAACGGCGCGGCGGCCGAGCGAACGGGCGATTTCGACCACGTCGGTCAGATAATATTCGCCCTTTACATTGGCGTTGCCGATCCGGTCGAGCAGGTCCAGCGCGTTGCGGCCATTGATCGCCATCAGGCCGCTATTGCACCAGGTCACCTTGCGCTCTTCGTCGGTGGCGTCCTTTTCCTCGCGGATCGCCACCAGCTCGCCATTTTCGACCAGCAACCGGCCATATCCCGTGGGTCGATCGGTATGGAAACCGATCACGGCAACGTCAGCGCCCGAAGCAATCGCCTCCCGCGCCCGGTCGAGCGTCGCCGAGGTAATGAGCGGCACGTCGCCATAAGCAACGATCAGGTCGTCGAAACCGCGCTCGATGGCGGCACGGGCAGCAAGCACGGCATGGCCGGTGCCCCTGCGTTCCGTCTGAAGAAAGGCTTCAACCTCGAGGCCCGACAGGCTGGCGGCCGCAGTGACATTGTCGGCATCGCGCCCGACGACGAGCGCCACCGTGCCGACACCCGATCCAGCCACCGCCTCCACCACATGTGCGATCATCGGACGACCGGCAACCGGATGCAGCACCTTGGATTTCGACGACTTCATGCGCGTGCTGTCGCCCGCTGCGAGAATAACGGCTAGAGAGCTGCGCTCCATAAGACCTCCGACACCCTGCCAGCCGCCGCGGGGGCGGATGGGACAATGGCATATGTTTGACTTCACGCCACCCGGCGAAGCGGAAAGGCGCATCGGTAACTCTGTTCCGGCATTGCTATAACGGCGGCCCGCTTAAGAAACCATGCAAAACCGCACCAAATTTCCGCACCGATTTTCATCTAACGTGATCGGCGGGAGGATGGTGTGACCTATTTGCGGGGATTGCGGGCGGTGAATTGCAATATCTGCTGGCGGCCGTTTTCAATCAGCCTTTCCATCTCGCGGCGGGCACCGGCCTCGTCGTGCAGGCGGAACGCCTCGACCAGCCGCAGATGCGAGGCGGAGACGTCGGAAATCTCATTGGGATCGGCTTCCGGATTACTCATCCGGAAAATGCCCGCCAGCGCCGCCTTTATCAGTGCACCGACGGTGCGCATGAACGGGTTGCCGGACATTTCGGTGATGAGGACATGGAAATTCATGTCCGCCAGCGCCCGCTTTTCCTTGGAATAGGCGGTATTGCCCATCTCATTGGCGTAAGCCGCAAGCTTTGCGATATCGGTATCCTTTGCCCTGATGGCGGCAAGCCCCGCGCCATAGGGCTCGAAAGCCTGACGGATATCGTAAAGATGCAGCAGGAATTCATCGCTGACACCCGCCTCGAAATGCCAGAGCAGCACCTCGCTGTCGAACATGTTCCAGCTTTCGCGCTCCGTCACCCGGGTGCCGATACGCGCCTTGGGGGAAATCATGCCCTTGGCCGTCAGCGTCTTCATCGCTTCGCGCAGCACGGTGCGGGATACTTTCAGACGCTCCATCAGCTCGGCATCACCGGGCAGGATGTCACCCGTCCTGAAAGTGCCGGAGACGATATCGAGACCGAGCTTGTGAACGACCTGTGCATGATTTGTCCGCAGCTTTCGAAAACCGATCGCCGCATCGAGCATTCCGCGCTGCAAGTGCCATGTCCTTCCGTTCGGTTGGCGACTTCGGAAAAAATCGCGCCAGACGTGTGTATCTCACGTCACATTATAGTGAAAAACATCAAGTTGCGTGAAAAGCAAAGGCAAACTTCATCCATGCAGTAAAACGCATGAAAATAAGCAAGGCCGCACATGACACATGTGCGGCCTTGCTTCAGTAACGGTAAATAATCCGCATTATTGCGGCAGCTTATCGTCCACGCCGGCAACATAGAAGTTGAGGCCGAGCAGAACCTTGTCTTCCGCCTTCTCGCCAGCCTTCAGCCATTCCGAACCGTCCTGCTTCTTCACCGGGCCGGTGAAGGGGTGCAGCTCGCCCGACTTGATCTTGGCTTCGGTGTCCTCGGCCATCTTCTTCACGTCGTCAGGCATGTTGGTGTAGGGCGCCATGGTCAGGATGCCGTCCTTCAGGCCGTCCCAGACGGATTCGGACTTCCAGGTGCCATCGAGAAGAGCCTGTGTGCGCTTGATGTAATAGGCGCCCCAGGTGTCCTTGATGGCGGTCAGCTGCGTCTGCGGGCCGGCGGCGATCATGTCGGAGGCCTGACCGAAGGCCTTGATGCCGCGCTCAGCTGCAACCTGCATCGGCGCGGTGGTGTCGGTGTGCTGCGTCAGGATATCGACGCCCTGGTCGATCAGCGCCTTGGCGGCATCGGCTTCCTTGCCGGGGTCGAACCAGGTATTGGCCCAGACGACCTTGACCTTGAAGTCCGGATTGACCGACTGCGCGCCGAGAACGAAGGCGTCGATGCCCATCACCACTTCCGGGATCGGGAAGGAAGCGATGTAACCGGCAAGACCCTTCTGCGACATCTTCGCGGCAATCTGGCCCTGAATATAACGGCCTTCATAGAAGCGCGAATTATAGGTCGCGACGTTTTCAGCGGTCTTGAAGCCGGTGGCGTGCTCGAACTTCACCTTGGGGAACTTCTGGGCGACCTTCACGGTCGCATCCATGAAGCCGAAGGAGGTGGTGAACACCAGCTCACAGCCCGAGCGAGCCATGCGCTCGATGGCGCGTTCGGCATCCGGGCCTTCCGGCACGCTTTCGAGGAACGGCGTTTCGATCTTGTCGCCGAAATGCGCCTGCAGTTCCTGGCGGCCGATATCATGCGCCTGCGTCCAGCCGCCGTCGGTCTTTGAACCGACATAGATGAAGCAGACCTTCTTGGCGTCGGCGGCTTCCGCCGAGGAAACGACGCCGCCGAGCGCCGCGACGGAGGCGGCAAGTGCGATGACCAGTTTTTTCATTTTTACCCCTGTTGGTTTGGAGACTTGAGACTTCTTCACCTGTCCGGCACGAAGGATTTACCCAGCGATGCCGGTGTATTGATCAAGGTCGTGCGGCGATTATGCGAGATGATGACCAGCACGACAATAGTTGCAAGGTAAGGTAGCGCCGAAAGCAGCTGCGACGGCACGCCGATACCGAATGCCTGCGCATGCAACTGCCCGATGGTCACGGCGCCGAACAGATAACCGCCGGCCAAAAGCCGCCATGGACGCCATGAGGCGAAGACGACGAGCGCCAGCGCAATCCAGCCGCGCCCGGCCGACATGTTCTCCACCCATTGCGGCGTATAGACCAGCGACAGCTGCGCACCCGCAAGACCGGCGCAGGCGCCGCCGAACATGACCGCCAGATACCGCGTGCGAATGACATTGATGCCAAGCGCATGGGCTGAGGCGTGATTATCGCCGATGGCGCGGATTTTCAGGCCCGTGCGGCTTTTGAACAAGAACCAGCTGATGCCGAAGACCAGCGCGATGGACATGTAGAAGATCAGGTCCTGCCGGAACAGCAGCGGCCCGATGAAGGGGATGTCCGACAGCAGCGGAAAGACGATGGGTTGCAGTTTGATGCCCGGCAGGCCGACGAAACTTTCCCCCAGCATGCCGGAGACGCCGAGGCCGAGAATGGTAAGCGCAAGACCCGTCGCCACCTGGTTGGTGACGAGCGTCAGCGTCAGGAAACCGAACAGCAGCGAAAATACTGCGCCGGAAGCAATGCCGGCCAGAATGCCGAGATAGGGAGAACCCGTCATATGCGCGGCGGCGAAGGCGCAGACCGCGCCCATGATCATCATGCCCTCGACGCCGAGATTGAGGACGCCCGAACGCTCCGCCACAAGCTCGCCAGAAGCGGCGATGACAAGCGGCGTGGCGGCGGTGATGACGGTGAGGAGGATGGCCTGAAGCATATCCATCATGCCGCTCCCTGCTTGTTATGCGCCTTGCCGGTGAAGACGACCCTGATGCGGTAAAAGATCAGCGTATCGCAGGACAATACGAAGAACAGCATCAACCCCTGAAACACGCGTGTCACCTTGTCCGACACACCAATCGAAAGCTGCGCCGCCTCGCCGCCGAGATAGGTCAGCGCCAGCACCAGCCCTGACAGAATGATGCCGAGCGGATTGAGACGGCCGAGAAAAGCGACGATGATGGCGGTAAAGCCGTAACCCGGCGAAATGCTGGGCTGCAGATGGCCGATGGAACCGGAAGCCTCCGAAATGCCCGCAAGCCCGGCCAGCGCGCCGGAAAGCAACAGTGAAAACCACACCATGCGGCTGGAGGAGAAACCGGCGAAGCGCCCTGCCCGCGCCGATTGGCCGAGCACGGTGACCTCGAAGCCCTTGAGCATGTAGCGCATCATGAACCACAGCGCGATGGCTGCGACGATGGCGAACACGAAACCCCAATGCGCCCGGCCGGACGCGAGCATTTCCGGCAGCACGGCGCTATCGTTGAAAGGCTTGGTCTGCGGGAAGTTGTAACCGCCCGGATCTCGCCAGATGCCGCGCGTCAGCCAGTCGAGGAAAAGCTGCGCGACATAAACCAGCATCAGACTGACGAGGATTTCATTGGTGTTGAACTTCGTCTTCAACAGCGCCGGAATACCGGCATAGAGCGCGCCGCCGACAGCGCCCATCACCATCATCAGCGGCAGGATGAGCGGCGAATGCCAGTCGGGATAAAGAACCGGCAGGATGGAACCGGTGATCGCGCCGATGGTGAATTGCCCTTCCGCGCCGATATTCCAGTTATTGGAGCGATAACAGATCGACAGGCCGACGCCGATCAGGATCAGCGGTGCGGCCTTGATCGCCAGTTCATGCAGCGACCAGACCTCCAGCAGCGGCTCGACAAAAAAGGCGTAAAGCGCATGGGCCGGGTTCTTGCCGAGCATGGCGAACATGACGGCGCCGACCAGCAGCGTCAGCACCAGCGCCAGAAGCGGCGACAGCAGGGTGAAAAGCCGGGAGACCCCTGCGCGTTTTTCAAGCTCAATGCGCATGCTGGGCGGCTCCCGAATGTGACGTGTGAATGCCGCCCATCAAAAGGCCGATCTTTTCCAGCGTCATCTCCTCCACCGGATGGGCCTCGGAAAGCTTACCATCGGAAATGACAGCGATATTGGTGGCGACCTCGAAGATTTCATCGAGATCCTGGCTGATGACGATAACGGCCGAGCCAGCCTTGGCAAGATCGACAAGCGCCTGGCGGATGCGGCTTGCCGCACCGGCATCCACGCCCCAGGTCGGCTGGTTGACAACAAGCACGGCCGGCTGGCGGTCGAGCTCGCGCCCGACGATAAATTTCTGCAGGTTGCCGCCGGACAGCGATCCCGCCAAAGGATCAGCCCCGCTCTTGCGCACATCCATGGTTTCCGAAATGCGCCGCGCCGCCGCCCTGATGGCCGACCCCCTGACGATGCGCAGGAAACCGCCGGTCAGAAACGCCTTGCGGTCGGAACGCGCCCGCGCCAGGAGCAGATTGTCGGAAAGGCTCATGCCGGGAACGGCAGCGTGGCCGTGGCGCTCCTCGGGAACGAAACCTGCACCCATCAGCCGCCGGCCATTGATGCCGATACGGCCGACCGGCTTGCCGCGCAGATGGATGGCGTCGTTATTATAAACGGGATATTCGCCTGAGAGCGCATCGAACAGCTCGCCCTGCCCGTTGCCGGCCACACCGGCAATCGCCAGTACCTCGCCGGCGCGTACGTTCATCGAAATCGATTTCAGCGCTACCGCAAATGGCGTGCGCGGCGCAACCGAAAGCCCCATGACCTCAATCTGCGGCGCGCCGAGCACTTCGCCCGTTGCCCGCGAAACGCTTGCGACATCGCTGCCGACCATCATGCGCGCCAGAGATGCGGGCGTTTCCTTGCGCGGATCGCAGGCGCCCGTCACCTTGCCGTGGCGCAGGACGGTGGCGCGATCGCAGATGCGCTGCACCTCTTCAAGACGATGGCTGATATAAAGCACGGAACGGCCTTCGGCCTTCAGCTTTTCCAGCGTCTCGAACAGCTTATCGGCCTCCTGCGGCGTCAAAACCGAGGTCGGCTCGTCGAGAATGATGAGACGCGGGTTCTGCAGCAGGGCGCGGACAATCTCGATCCGCTGGCGCTCGCCAACAGAAAGATCGGCCACATGCGCATAAGGATCGAGCGGCAGGCCATAGGCGCGCGACAGCGTTTCCGCCTCCCTGGCGATTTCCTTCAGCGAAATTTTCGGATCGAGCGAGAGGGCTATGTTTTCGGCGACCGTCAGCGCCTCGAACAGGGAAAAATGCTGGAAGACCATGCCGATGCCGAGGCTTCGGGCCTCGCTTGGCGAACCGACGGAAACCGGCCGGCCCTGCCAGACGATATCACCCTCGGTCGGCGAAAGGACACCGAACAGCATCTTGACGAGCGTGGATTTGCCCGCGCCGTTTTCCCCCAGAAGCGCATGGATTTCGCCCGGCGCAATATCGAGATCGATGCCGTTGCAGGCGGCGAAATTGCCGAACAGCTTGGTCAGCTTGCGAACCGACAGGAGAGGCATGGCCTCCGGCGCCAAAGTTCCAGTCACGAGTTCCCTCTCTCACCGGCCATCCGTACCTTCTGCGAGGCGTTTCAACAGCCGTGGTAATTGTTCCCAATCGCGCCGCAAGTCGTATGCAATGCTGCGCCATCATGATGTATTGATAACTGTTTTGCTGCTGCGCACAACTGAAAAAGACGCTGCTTAAATGCAATTTGCACAAACAATAAACAGCTTTATCTTTTCATCATTTCGCGCCGAGTGACGGGAAAAACTGCAGAATTCCGCCAATGCAATAAAGGTAGATGCCACTCGCCACGAAGCCGACCACCGCCCATGTCGGCGTCTGGAAATGCATCAGCAGCGCGTAGCCGCCAAGCGCGCACCAGATGAACACCACAAAGAGATTGAGCGGCCGCAGCCGCTTCACCCGCACCGGATGCAGGAAATTGATCGGCAGAAATGTCAGGAACACCGAAACCGTCACCACGATCATGGCCGTGGTCGCGCTTGCATCCATCACGAACAGGGTAAAGATCACCATGTTCCACACGACGGGAAAGCCCGAGAAGAAATATTCATCCGTCTTCATGCCCATATCGGCATAATAGATGGCGCTGGACACCACGATCATGCCGGCGGCGACGAAGGACCATGGTTCACCGATCATGCCGCTCTGGTACAGTGCAAAGGCGGGCAGGAGCACGTAGGTCACGTAGTCGATGATGTTGTCGAGCGTATCGCCGGACCAGTTGGGCAGAACTTCCTTCACCCGGACCTTGCGGGCGATGGGACCGTCTATGCCATCCACCAGAAGCGCAAGTCCCAGCCACCAGAACATGTCGACAAAGCGGTGTTCGGAAGCGGCGACGACCCCGAGAAAAGCCAGGAACGACCCCGACGCCGTCAGAATATGAACGGAAAAGGCGCGGATTTCCGCGTAGGGAACACGCTTGTAGTTGAAAACTTTCATGGTCAGCGTCTGCGCCCCGTTTTTTCATCCGCCCTGTTTATTCCGGTATGCGGCCATTCACCACGCTTTGCAACCGGCCCAATCCGCTTATCCTAGGACTAATATGGCAGGGCAACCAACGAATCTTCACAACCGGATGTTCCGCAGCCGAAGTGGATTTACCCGCGCAAAGCCTTTATGATGTCTTGCAGATAACAACGGATCAGGACCATGAGACACTTCGATATCGCCATAACAGGTGCGGGACTTGCGGGCCAGATCGCGGCCATCGCGCTGGCGCGGGCGGGCCGCCACGTGGCGCTCGTCGCACCTTCCAGCGACAGGAAGGACCAGCGCACCACGGCGCTGATGGACCAGTCGATCCGCTTCATGGACCGTCTCGGCCTGTGGTCGCGCATCGCGCCTTCGGCCGCACGCCTTTCCACCATGCAGATCATCGACGGCACCGACCGCCTGCTGCGTGCGCCCACCGTGCAGTTCCGCTCCTCCGAAATCGGGCTCGACGCCTTTGGCTGGAACATCCCCAACGAGGCTTTGCTCGGCGTTCTGAGCGAAGCGGTCGGGCAGGAACACAATATTACCCGCCTCGACACCTCCGCCGAGACGATCGACATCGGCAACGACCGCGTGACGGTGACGCTTGCGGACGGCGAGACGCTCTCCGCCGATTTCCTCATCGGTGCGGATGGCCGCAAATCGATGGTGCGGGATGCCGCCGGCATCGGTGTCAAATCCTGGTCTTATCCGCAGACGGCCATTGTCTTGAACTTCGGCCATAGCCGGTCACATGGCAATGTCTCGACGGAATTCCACACCCCCACCGGCCCTTTCACGCAGGTTCCCCTGCCCGCAAACCGCTCCAGCCTCGTCTGGGTCGTCACCCCGCAACAGGCGGAGGAATTGACGGTGCTGCCGCTGGAAGCGCTTAGCCTCCAGGTCGAAGAGCGCATGCAATCCATGCTCGGAGCAGTCACCGTCGAAGACAGCGTGCAGGCATGGCCGCTCTCTTCCATGACGGCGCATCGCTTCGGCAAGGGCCGCGTCGCCCTGATCGGCGAGGCCGCGCATGGTTTTCCGCCCATCGGCGCGCAGGGGCTGAACCTCAGCCTGCGCGACATTATCGCCCTGACGGAATTGCTGAGCGCCGTCTCCGATCGGCCGATTGCCGCCGATGCCGGCAGCAGTTTCGACCGCAGGCGGCGGGCGGATGTCTACAGCCGCACGCTGAGCGTCGATCTCCTGAACCGCTCTCTGCTTTCCGACCTCCTGCCGGTGCAGATGGCGCGCGCGGCGGGCCTGCATGTACTCTCCGGCATCGGCACGCTTAGAAGCATGGTCATGCGCGAAGGCATCGAGCCGGGCCGCGGGCTGAAGGCCCTGCCTTCCCTGCTGTTCGGCAGCTTCAAAAAGGCTGGATGAAATACACCACGCCGGTCAGCGTGAGGACCGACAGCACCGTCGAGATCAGGATCGTTGCCGACGCCCGCTCCTGCCAGACGTGATATTGCTGGCCGATGACGAAAACATTCGTCGCGGTCGGCAGCGCGGCCAAAAGCACGGCCGAATAGATCCACACCGGCTCGAACCGCCCGAGCGAAGAGAGCACGAGATAAGCGGCGAGCGGATGCAGGATCAACTTTGCCGGCACGATGTAACTGATTTCCACCGGCACCCGCTTCATCGGCCGAAGCGCCAGCGTCACGCCCATGGCGAAGAGCGCGCAGGGCGCCGCCGATTGCGCCAGATAATCCACCAGCCGCTGCACCGCCTCCGGCGGCTGCCATGACAGCGAGGCTGCCAGAAAGCCGGCGATCACCGACACGATGAAGGGATGGGTGATGACCTTGCGCGCCACATCCAGCGCAAGCTTCGCCGGGGAGCGTTTGTCACCGCCCGCAACCGCCATCATCGCCGGCGCGACAATGAAATGGGCGGCATTTTCCAGACAGACGATCAGCGCTACCGGCACCGCCGCCTTCTCGCCAAGCGCCAGAAGCGCAAGGCCCGGCCCCATATAGCCGATATTGCCGTAGCTCGCCGCGAAGCTCTGGATGGTCGTTTCGGCGAGGCTGTTTTTCCGCACGAACCGGCCGATCAGGAACACAGCCAAGAAAATGCCATAGGTGCAGGCAAGGCTGGCGGCGACGAAATCCATGCGCGCCAGTTCTTCCACCGGCGTTTTCGAGACAAGCTTGAAAAACAGCGCCGGCAGCGCGGCATAGATGATGAAAGTGTTCAGCCAGCCCATCGCCTCGACGGGCTGCTTCGTGATCCGCGCCGCACCGTAACCGATGAGGATCAGGCCGAAAAACGGCAACAGCAATCCGACGATATCGGCCACGATCATTCCCCTGCCAGTAATCTCCGCGGCAGGCTTAACCGATTTTCATCAGGATCGGAAAGGTCTCCTGGAACCAGATCGCCACATTGGTGATAAAACCGGACATGAAGGCGAGGCCGGTCAGCACCAGCAACACGCCCAGCAGCTTTTCCACAAGGCCGAGATGGCGGCGGAAGCGGACGAGGAAACGCATGAAGGAACCGGAGAAGGCAGCCGCAATCCAGAACGGCACTGCAAGGCCGAGCGAATAGACCGCAAGCAGCGCCGCACCGTCGCCCACCGTATCGCGTGCGGCGGCGACGCCAAGGATCGCCCCCAGAACCGGGCCGATGCAGGGCGTCCAGCCGAAGGCGAAGGCAAGGCCCATGACATAGGCCCCGGACAGGGTGGCAGGCTTGCCTGCCCCCTGAAACCGCGCCTCGCGCGAAAACAGGCCAATGCGGAACACGCCGAGGAAATTCAGGCCCATGAGGATGATGATGAAACCGCCGATCTTGGCGAGAATGTCGAGATTCTGGCGCAGAAGCGTGCCGATCGTCGAGGCGCCGGCCCCCAGCGCCACGAAAACAGTGGCGAAACCGAGCGTGAAGAAGAAGGCCGAAAACAGCACGGCCCTGCGAATCTCCGGCCGCGGCGCGGTATCTTCCGTCCGGAACTGCTCGACCGAAACACCCGCCATATAACAGAGGTAAGGCGGCACCAGCGGCAGAACGCAGGGCGACAGAAACGAGAGAGCGCCGGCCAGAAGCGCGCTGAACAGGGAAATATCGGCAATCGACAAGAAAGAACTCCGCATCCCGCAAAGCCGCCGCGATTCTCCGGATTCGCCGCCGCTTCACGCTTCATTTTCGTGCATGTCATTGCCGCAAAAGGATTTCCCCCCTCTGGCCGACACGCCTGAAGCCGGTTTTATCCCCAGCCGCCCCCTCTCTCCAATCACCTTTTCGGGGGTGCGACAAAAAAAAACGGATTGATTGTCGAAACCGCTTTTTTTGGGTTGACCGAACGGATCGCTCTACCTATGTTCCGCGCACTTCCGAAGGGCAGCCAAGCCCCGACATGGGAGAGCGTAGCTCAGCCGGTAGAGCAACTGACTTTTAATCAGTAGGTCCAGGGTTCGAATCCCTGCGCTCTCACCACAAAAATCAATCACTTAACAATAAAGCCGGCCTGATTTCAGGCAAATCATCCCTGCACCTGTCTTCCATGGTCTGAGAGGTGAGATGATCTTCCATCTGCCGAAGGCTGGTATCCGGAGCTGCGGCCGTGCGGGGAAGGCATCCTCCGCGCAGACCTCGAAATCCTTCTTGTCACACATTGGATGAGCGAAAAAGATTCGGCCTCATGTTTACGGCGGCCGAACCTCACCTCAGCGCGCCGCCACGGCCTCTTGCCGGCGCTGCCTGCTCCCCTCCTTGCGTCTGAAAAGCTTGATCAACGGCCTTTCGAACAGGAAATGCGCAAGGACCGACACGGTCAATGCAACGATGACGATGACAATCCCGGAAAGAAATCCGGGCGCCAGAAGCTTATGGACGATCGAAATCACCAGGCCGTGCAGAAGATAAAGCGCATAGGAGGAATCCCCGACAATCTCGACGGGCTTCAACAAGCGTCTGGGCCAGAACCCGGCATTCTCAAGCCACACGCATCCCGCCACAAGGAAAAAGGCAGGTACGCCCCACGTCATCAGGCGTAACATTCCGGATTGCTCGCTTATCAGAGCCGCAGCAACGAAACCCGTCAATGCCACGACAAGCGCTGCGATACCCGCCTGCATTCCCTGAAACATAAAGCGCGACAGCAGCAGACCACCAAGGAACTCCAGCAAAAGCGGCGATGTCCAGGTCTGCATGAAGGGGGATTGCCAGTCGAAAACCTGCCCCAGAATCGCCATCACGGACAGGATGCCGACCGTTACGGCCAGCGGCGCGCGCAGAGCAAGCCCGAGCGCAAATACAATATAGAAGAACATTTCCATATTGAGCGTCCAGCCCACGACCAGCAGGGGAACCACCTCACCGTTGTCGCCGGCATATGGAACAAAAAGCAGCGATTTCCATAGATGTTCGAGGGTGAAGGTGAAGGTGGAGAAAACGCCCGCCATCGCACCGGCGCACATTACCAGGGTCACAGCCCAGTATAGGGGCACGATACGGACCAGCCGGTGATATAAAAACGCCCCCGGCCCCACCGTCGTTGCGAAGGATCCCATGATAAGGCCGGAGATGACAAAAAAGACATCCACGCCCGCCGCTCCAATCGTAAATGGTTCGCCGATTATATGAAACAGCAGGACCGAAAACGCCGCGAGCGCCCGCAGAAACTGGATGGAATAAACCTTTTGCATTGCCGCTCCTGAAGTCCTCAGCCGTTCACGTCCTTCGCCTCGAATACAGACGGAGGCGGCGGGTCACACCATATCGAAAAAGTCACGGAATTACCCTAATTACGATGCTTGCAAGGATTGATGATGTATATGTTCAAAAAATACTTAAAATCTGACGAACCCGCCGGCCATAGATATTCGCCCTGGAAACAACCGTCGCATATGCCATTGCGTAACCATCCTGTTCACGGACATTTATATGCCGCGACATCGTCGATTTTGATAGTGTCGGCATAGTCTTCAGGATCTGGTATCCCGGCCGGACCCCTCCCGCCGACGGGTTCAGAACGAAGTAGAACGGAACATTGAATGACCCTGCTCCAGCGTAAAATCCCGATATTTCCGACGACGGATCACTATCATTCCGTGCATTACACATAACTAAAAAATAGCATTTCTGCAGGATATTCATGTAATCGGGACAAGTTCGGACACCGTCTGCGCAGCCATGGAAACAGGAAGAGAACAACCCCTTATGGATGCAGTGCACGAAGAACAGGGGCGTGGCTACTGGCGGGACATATTGTTTTATGTGACGTTCTTCTACTTCACGGTCGGCTTCTTGCCCTATGTCTCGCTCTCGTCGACCTATCAAGGGTCGGCCATGGCGGCCGGTTCCAACCTGGTCAATCAGCTAACCGCGATCACCCTGCTTTTCTGTTTCGTGACTTTCATGGCGAAGGAACGCTCGTTCTCGCTCGTCTTCACACCACGTCTGCTGATGACGGCGATCTTCGGCTGGTATGCCTTCACCTCGATAGTCGGGCAAGCACCGACGTTTTCATTGCGGCGGCTCGCCATGTGCGCCATCATCTCCGTCCTTGCCAGCTGCTTTCTGCAATTGCCGCGCACGGAAAGGCATTTCACCACGATGCTGGCCGCCTGCGTGTGGCTTATCCTGTTCCTGTGTTATTTCGGTATCGTCGCTTTACCCGCACGGTCAATTCATCAGGCCAGCGACGCGCTGGAGCCGTTTCTCGCGGGCAACTGGCGCGGCGTCTTCAATCACAAGAACGAAGCCGCCTCGATCATGTCGGTGCTGATCATCATCGGAATCTACCTTTGCAAACGCTGGTCCTTTTTCGGAGGGCTGATGGTTCTCATCCTGTCGCTGATCTTTCTGGTCAAGTCGGGCGGCAAGACGGCGCTTGGGCTGATGCCTATCATCATTGGCACGGGTTGGTTCATCGTGCGCTGGCCCCGATGGCGCTACACGGTCGTGACGCTGCTGATGGTGGTTTTCGCCGTCGTGGTCGTCGGCACCACAGTCGATCCGGTGTTTTCGCAGATGCTGACCCGCATGGGGATCGACGCCAGCTTCACGGGCAGAACCGATATCTGGACCATCGCCATAGATTATATGCGTGAGAGACCGATCCTCGGATACGGTTATCAGGCCTTCTGGCGCAGTGATGCCCTGATGTCGAGTTTCATTGAAAGCAACAGTTGGGCGGCGACCGCTCCGGCTGCACATAATGGCTATTTCGACCTTGTGCTTGCGGGCGGCGTGCCCGGCCTGGTGCTGGTGCTGGTGTGGATTTATCTTCTGCCGCTTCATTATCTTGGCAAAATGGATGAGACGACGCGCAAGAGCCCGCTGACACGGCTTTATGTCGGCGTCTGGCTTTACGTGCTCTTTTACGCATTTCTGGAAACGATCGTCCTGCTGAGCGCCGGTTTTGTCTGGTTTTTCTTTATCGTTGCCGTGATCGGCCTGCATCTGCAGGCGAATGCCGGCCTCGTCGAGGACGAAGAGCGCCCCAAGGGGAAACCGGAACCAGCCTGAACCCCTGGAGTGATGCGGACAGGCGATACCGCACCCGCTACGATCCGCTGCCCTGCGGATTGAGCCTGCCAATCGCCCGGCCAATAGGCTGGCCGCCCTGCTCCATCCGCCGCCGGGCCGCCTTTTCCACGAAGCTGAATGCATTTTGAGACGGCAGTGAAAATAAGCGGGCAGCGCCGGGTCTAATATTCCGGCAAGCCCGACCGGGAGATCATCTGCGCGGAGCGGTACGGCGGCAGCGCCAGTTCCAGTCTCTTGGCTCACCCGTGTCCATATGGACCGATTCGGTGTGGCAATAGGTGCCGACGCCACCGCGTTCCGGCAGGGAACGCAGATAGGTGGCGAGTTCCCATTTGGAGACGCCCTTGATCTGGATATCGGCGGCATCGCAGGTATAGTGCTTGGAGCCCTGCCTTATGCCCTTCGGCGGACGATAGCCCGAGGTGACGATCGCAGGGCTGTTATAGTGGCGCTCCACATCCTTGATCATCCGCACCAGTTCCGGCTTGAAGCAGCCAACTTCGACGCGGTCCGTCTGCAGGAAAAGCCCGTTCGGAGAGACGCGGGTGAGGCCCGAGAGCGAAGCGAGCTTCATCAGGCCGGTCGGCTGGTCATCCTCTTCATCGAGATGGGCGTCATCGAATTCGTCGGACATCATCGAGCGGCCGGAAAGCGCAATGCCCATCGTCCCGTCCGCGGCTCCGGGCAAGGCGGCGACCTGCGTTTTGCCCGCAGTGCCGCTTTCAATCATCTTCGGCAGCCGCTTCTTGGCCGCGCCGGCGAAAAACGCCGCGAGCGTCACACCTTTGCCTTCACTCTCCTGCCCCTCGCCCGTCGCCCCGGCGTTGATTGCAGGCTGCGCAGCAGCGACCTGCTCCGGCTGCGGCACAGGAACGGCGGCAGGCTGACGATTTTCACTGCGCTGTTCCACCGGCGCCTGAGCGGTCGCCGGAGCCTGGACAGGCGCGGAGATTGGCTGAGGCTGAGGTTGCGCCGCCTGCACCGGCGCCGAATAGACGCTGCTGACGGCGGGAATGATTTTCTGGGAAGGAGCACCCGTGGCGGCGGCCGTGCCTGGCGCCCCCGCCGCACCGGCGGGCACGGCTGCGGATGCGGTGGAATAGATGCTGGTTGTCCCGGCGGAAATCGCTGTCGGCTGCGTCGTCAAGCCACCGATATCGGGGGCGGCGCCATAGGCCTGCGCCGGGCCGCCCGACGCCTGCGGCTGGGCGGGCGTCGCCGCTCCGGCCGCAGATGCCACGGCCGGATCCACATATTGCCCCGGCTGCGCACCGGCCGCGGGAGTGGCCGCGGCCGAAGCGGCGGTTTGCGGCGTCTGTTGTGCGGCAATTTCCGGCTTCTTGGTACTGGCGGCCATCTCATCGTCGGTCACCGCCGAAACGCATCCGGAAAGCCCGAGCAGCGAAACCGCGACGACAAGACGCTGACGGACAAGACGTCCCTTCGCGCTCTCGACAGTTTTCATGAGTGGCCTCCGTATCTTGCATTTCCAACGGCAGCACGGGAACGGAATCGTGTGCTTCCCCAAAACGGAACCAGCCGTTTTGATTCGCGGACTATGCCTCATCCCATCCGGACAAGGCAAGAGCGCCCGAAAACGCCGCTACCCACCGGAAAATTGCTACCAGGAACCGGTATTCTGCATAGATATCCACGGTTCGGCTGGTGCGAGGCTTTCGCCCTTCTGCAGAATTTCGAAGGAAATGCCATCCGGAGAGCGCACGAAGGCCATATGCCCATCGCGCGGCGGCCGGTTGATGACGACGCCGTTCTGCTGGAGACGGGCGCAGAAGTCATAGATATTGTCGACCTCATAGGCCAGATGGCCGAAGTTGCGTCCGCCGGTATAGTCCTCAGTGTCCCAGTTATAGGTGAGCTCGAGGCTTGGCGCCTTTTTTTCCCTGGCGGCAGCAATGTCGTCACGCGCGGCAAGAAACACCAGAGTGAAACGGCCTTTTTCGTTTTCGATTCGGCGTATTTCCGTGAGACCCAACAGGTCGACATAGAATTTAAGTGATTCGCCAAGGTCTTTGACGCGAACCATCGTGTGCAGATACCGCATTTTATTCCTCTCCATTACACGGGTCCGAAG
>QFOL01000631.1 GCA_003241215.1 Agrobacterium fabrum | reverse complement strand
CACCACATCGAGGAATCGGCGGACACACATGGGCACGTGCGACTTTGGGCAGCACGGGAGATAAGAATATTCGCCGTCATAATCAAGAGGATTTTTTCATCATATCGCGGATTTTTTCGGCAGCGATTTTAAGGTTGAACAGTCGCCCTCCAGCGTTCAATTATGTGGAACGAACCGGAGAATTTTCATGGACACGCTGACCCGCATTCGCGCCTTTATCGATGTTGTCGAAGCGGAGGGTTTTTCCGCCGCGGCGCGCAAGACGGGGCGCTCCAAGGCGCTGCTATCCAAATATGTGCGGGAACTGGAGGACGATCTCGGCGCGTTGCTCCTCAACCGCACGACAAGGCAGTTTTCGCTGACGGAAGCCGGGCACACCTATTACCGCACCGCTTCCGACATTTTGAAGGAGATCGACAACCTCGCCGATCTGGTGCGCGAAAAAAATGCCGATCTGAAGGGCAAGCTCAGAATTTCCGTTCCCCGCACCTTCATCGACGCCGATGTCGGCCAGAGCCTGATAGACTTTGCCAAGGAAAATCCGGAACTGTCGCTGGAAATCGTCGCCGAGGACCGATTCGTCGACCTGATCGAGGAAGGTTTCGACCTTGCGGTTCGGATAACCCGGCTGGAGGATTCGGGCCTCATCGCCCGCAAGCTTTCCGATTTCCGGGTCTATGCGGTGGCGACGGCGGATTTCGTGGCACAATACGGGCCGCTCGACGGGCCGCAGGATTTCGCCCGCGTGCCCTTCATCATCGACACCAATACGCGCTTTCATAACTCCGTGCGCTATTTCGAACCGGATGGCGGCTCGAACTCCGTCGCCATCAGCGGGCCTATCGAGGTCAATAGCCCGCAGGCGACGCTGCGCGCGGCGCGCGCCGGCCTCGGCATCGCCATGGTGCCGGATTTCATCGCCCGGCCCTATATCCAGTCCGGCGAGCTGGTGACGCTGTTCGATGACTATATTTCGAAGGACAGGGGCATCTATGCGGTCTATCCGCA
>QFOL01000175.1 GCA_003241215.1 Agrobacterium fabrum | reverse complement strand
GAGGTCCTTCTTCGGCAGTTCCATGAAGAAGTTTTCGACCTTCTGCTTCATCGCGTCGCCGAGCTTGTTGGTGACCATCAGCGGGCCGTTCGGGATCAGCGGCGACTTCCAGACTTCGACGATATCGTCCATGTCGAGGTTGCCCTTCTTGACCATCTGGTAGAGGTTGCCGGCGGTATAGCCTTCTTCCCACTTGCCAACGCCCGAACCGAAGGTGGTGCCGACGTCGAACTTCTTGTCGAGAACGGCGAGAACGAGGTTCTCATGGCCGCCGCCGAAGCCGGTTTCGGAGAAATATTCCTTCACCGGAACGCCGGTTTCCTTCGGGATAGCCACGTTCGGAACGAGGAAGCCGGAGGTGGAGTCCGGATCGGCGAAGCCGATCTTCTTGCCCTTGGCGTCAGCCAGCGTCTTGATGCCGCTGTCCTTGCGGGCAACCATGATGGTGTAATAACCGGTCGAACCGTCGGCGCCTGCCGTGGTCAGGATCGGATCGACGGCCTTCGGATCGGCAAGAGCGATCTTGGCGTAGGAGGAAGCGCCCATGGAAGCGATGTCGATGGTGCCGCCGAGCAGGCCCTGGATGACGCCGTTATAGTCCGGCGACGGGAAAACCTGAACTTCGGAAACGCCGGTTGCAGCCTTGAGGCCATCGGCAACGCACTTGGTGTTGCGGATCTGGTCAGCTTCGTTTTCAGAGCCGTCGAGACCGATGCGCAGAACCTTGACGTCCTGAGCCATGGCGGAACCGGCCAGAACGCCAAGGGCGACTGCCGAAAGAAGGACTTTCTTCAACATGGACTTTCTCCTGTTTCCCGGCGAGCCGGAGTTTGTTGTGAAATATCGGCCCTTGACGCGGGCGCAAACGATGCTGAGCGGTTCCTCAGAGCCCGGCGAGAGCGAGCGGTTCGGGGCCGGCAGATTGCTGCACCGGACGCGCGGCAAGCTGCGCGCCGGGAATATTGATGCTGGTGGAGGTCATGGTCTCGTCGATGCCGGAGCCCTGGGAATCGGTTCCGTAAATCTCGGTCACCGCCGCAGCCGTCAGTTCGGCGGGCGTTCCGTCAAAGACGACGCGGCCCTGAGACATGCCGATGATGCGTTCGCAATAATTGCGCGCCGTATCCAGCGTATGCAGGTTGGTGATGACGGTGATGCCTTCGCGCTCGTTGATGTCGCGTAGCGCATCCATCACGATCTTGGCGTTCAGGGGGTCGAGAGAGGCGATCGGCTCATCGGCCAGAACCATCTTCGGAGACTGCATCAGCGCGCGTGCAATGGCGACGCGCTGTTGCTGGCCGCCGGAAAGCGTACCTGCCGCCTGCATGGCCACATGCTCGATGCCGAGCCGTTCCAGCGCGGCGATCGCCATCAGGCGCTCTTCATGGGTGAAGATGTTGAACAAGCTGAGCGCCGTCGAACGGTGATTGAGGCGGCCAAGCATGACATTGGTCAGCACGTCAAGGCGTGGCACCAGATTGAACTGCTGGAAGATCATGGCGCAGTCGCGCTGCCAGTTGCGGAGCGCCGCGCCCTTCAACGCCGAAACTTCGGTGTCGTTGAAATGAATGGAGCCCGAGGAGGGGTCAACGAGGCGGTTGATCATGCGCAGCAGCGTCGATTTTCCCGCACCCGAGCGCCCGATCACGCCGACCATCTGACCCTGCGGTATCTCGACATCAACGGAATCGACCGCAGTGTGGTTGCCGAAACGGCGCGTGACTTGCTTCAGGTGAAAGCTCATTTCCCCGTCCAATCTTCTTTTGACGGGGTTCGACCTAACAGCAGTGCGTGAAGTGGGGATGTCAGTTTGATGAATAAAATATTACAGATTTCCCGGGCCTGGCGTCGGCCTGTTCGCCGACGAAGCTCTTGGGAGGCATGCCCGGGCGTTGAAGCCACCCCGCATTTTAGAGCGTATCGACAAAAATCCCGGGGTTTCGCCCCGGGTTTCGCACTTGCCATGCCGAAGGCGAGATTTCACCCGCCATATTTTGCGACGAAATCCTTGGCGTCCAGATTGCGGAAATCGTCGAGGGCGACGCGCAATGCGGCGTGATCCCAGTCCCACCACTTCAGATCATCCATTTGCCGGCCCAGTTCAGCGGGGAAACGTTCCCGGATCAGCCGGGCGGGTACGCCGCCGACAATGGTATAGGGCGCCACGTCCTTCGAGACGACCGCACCTGCTCCGATCACCGCACCGTTCCCGACTGTGACACCGGGCAGGATTGTCGCGCCGTGGCCGATCCAGACATCATGGCCGATCACCACGCGCTTGGCGCGGCGGGCGGCAAAGAACTCCGTTTCATTCTCGGCATCGTCCCAGTAGCTGTGAGCGCGATAGGTGAAATGATGCAGCGTTGCCCGCTGCATCGGGTGATTGGTGGCATTGATGCGGACGGAGGCGGCGATATTGACGAATTTGCCGATGCTGGCGCACCAGATCGCGCCATCCTGCATGACATAGGAGTAGTCGCCCATCTCGACTTCCTCGATGCGGCAGCGCTCCGAAATTTCGGTGTAGCGGCCGATCGAGGAATTGGCGACACGGGCAGTGTCATGGATGACGGGCTCGATACCGACTTTCACGCTCATGCCGCAGCCTTCCGGGGGGAGAATTGCGAGACATCGAGAATGCGGTCGGCCACGGCTTCACGCACCTCCTCGTCATGGAAAATGCCGAGCAGGGCCGTACCCTTCTCCTTCTTTTCCCGGATCATGTCGACGACTACGCGCCGGTTGGTGGCGTCGAGCGAGGCTGTCGGCTCGTCGAGAAGCAGGATCGCATGATCGGTGATGAAGCCGCGTGCGATGTTCACCCGCTGCTGCTCGCCGCCCGAAAATGTCGCCGGCGGAAGCGACCACAATTCCCGTGGCAGGTTGAGTTTGGAAAGCAGCATCGCCGCCTGTTCACGTGCTTCCCCGGCGGCCACCTTGCGCGCCAGAAGCGGTTCGGCAACGACATCGATGGCAGCGACACGCGGCACGGTGCGCAGAAACTGGCTGACATAACCGATCGTGCGGTGGCGGATATCGAGGATCGTGCGCGGCGAGGCATTGCCGATATCGACGACCTCACCCTCATGGCGGATAAGAATCTGCCCGCTATCTATGGCGTAATTGCCGTAGAGCATTTTCAGGATCGAGCTCTTGCCGATGCCCGAGGGGCCGCCAAGCACGACACATTCGCCGCCCGAGACGGAAAAATTGACATCGCGGACAACAGGCAATTCGATGCCGTCGCGAAGATGCATGGTGAAGCTTTTGAAGACTTCCGAAACGATGAGAGGCGTCGGCATGGCGTCAAACCTGCAGAATAGAGGAAACAAGCAATTGCGTGTAGGGCTCGCGCGGATCGTCCAGCACCCGGTCGGTCAGGCCGTGCTCGATAACGTCGCCGCCCTTCATCACCATCATGCGGTGAGACAGCAGTCGCGCCACCGCCAGATCATGGGTGACGACGACGACGGCAAGGCCGAGATCGGTGACGAGGCCGCGCACGAGATCGAGCAGGCGCGCCTGCACCGAGACATCGAGGCCACCGGTCGGTTCATCCATGAAGACGAGACGCGGTGACGTCACGAGGTTGCGGGCAATCTGCAGGCGCTGGCGCATGCCGCCGGAAAAGGCGCGCGGCTGGTCGTCGATACGGTCGGTGCCGATTTCCACCCGCTCCAGCCATTCGCTGGCCGATTGCCGGATATTGCCGTAATGCCGGTTGCCGACGGCCATCAGCCGCTCACCGACATTGGCGCCGGCCGAAACCGCCATGCGCAGCCCGTCCGCCGGGTTCTGGTGCACGAAACCCCAGTCGGTCCGCATCAGGAAACGCCTTTCGGCTTCACCCATATGGTAGAGGTCACGCACCGAACCGTCACGCATGCGATATTCCACACTGCCCGCCGTCGGCATCAACCGGGTGGAAATGCAGTTGAGCAGCGTGGTCTTGCCGGAACCGGATTCGCCGACGATCGCCAGAACCTCGCCCGGATAAAGCTCGAAGGAGACGTTTCGGCAACCGGCGCGGTCGCCGTAATATTTGGAAACGTCCCGGACTTTCAGAAGCGGTGCGTCGCTCATTCTGCGGCCTCCTTCACATCCGCCAGCAGGTGGCCCTTGTGGCCATGGGCGCGGCGGTCCTCGCAATGGTCGGTATCGGAGCAGACGAACATCCGCCCGCCCTTATCATCAAGCACCACCTCGTCCAGATAGACATTCTCCGCGCCGCACAGGGCGCAGGGTTTGTCGAAGCGCTGGATTTCAAAGGGGTGGTCCTCGAAATCGAGACTGACGACATCGGTATAGGGCGGCACGGCATAAATACGCTTTTCACGCCCCGCGCCGAAAAGCTGCAGGGCATCCGACATGTGCATTTTCGGATTGTCGAATTTCGGGGTCGGCGACGGGTCCATGACATAACGCCCGGCCACCTTCACCGGATAGGCATAGGTGGTGGAGATACGGCCGTTACGGGCGATGTCCTCATAGAGCTTGACGTGCATCAGGCCATATTCTTCCAGCGCATGCATGACGCGGGTTTCCGTCTCACGCGGTTCGAGGAAGCGCAAAGGCTCGGGAATGGGAACCTGATAGACGAGGACCTGTCCGGAATGCAGTTCCTCTTCCGGAATGCGGTGCCGCGTCTGGATGATCGTCGCATCCTTCGTGCGGGTCGTCACGGCAACATTCGCGACCTTCTGGAAAAAGGCGCGGATGGAAACCGCATTGGTGGTGTCGTCGGCGCCCTGGTCTATGACCTTCAGCACATCGTCGGGGCCGACGATGGAGGCAGTCAGCTGCACGCCGCCGGTGCCCCAGCCATAGGGCATGGGCATTTCACGGGAAGCGAAGGGAACCTGATAACCGGGAATGGCGATGGCCTTCAGGATCGCCCGGCGGATCATTCGCTTGGTCTGTTCGTCCAGATAGGCGAAGTTGTAGGCAGCCAGCCCGTCGTCAAATGAAACTTCTTTAAGCATTGCGCGTTAGCCTTGTGAAAAAAGGAGTACAAGCTCATGGAGATTGGAATTCTTGCAGCCGTGTTCTTTGCTGTCTTTGCAGCATCGACCGTCTTTTGCGCCCTGTGGTTCGGCGAGCAGCACGGCCGCTGAGCTATTCGGCCGCATCGCCCATCCATTCCGCACCATCGGCATTGATCGCCTCGAAATCGGCGCGCATTTTTCTGACCAGACCGAGTTCGGCCTGGAAATCCACGTAATGCGGCAGTTTCAGATGTTCGACGAAGCCAGTCGCCTGCACATTGTCGGCGTGTGAAATGACGAATTCCTCGTCCTGCGCCGGGGCAACCACATCCTCGCCGAATTCGCCCGCACGCAGCGCCCGGTCGACCAGCGACATGGCCATCGCCTTGCGTTCGCTCTGGCCAAAGACCAGTCCGTAACCGCGGGTGAACTGCGGCGGCGCCTTGGCCGAACCCTTGAACTGGTTGACCATCTGGCATTCGGTAACCTGGATATCGCCGAGCGACACGGCAAAGCCGAGTTCCGGCACATCAAGTTCGATTTCCACTTCGCCAATGCGGATTTCACCGACAAAGGGATGCGTGCGCCCATAACCGCGCTGCGTCGAATAGGCGAGCGCGAGGAGGAAGCCTTCATCACCGCGCGCCAGTGATTGCAGACGCAGGTCGCGCGGCATCGGAAATTCCATCGGTTCCCGCGTCAGGTCGCCGGCAATATGGTCATCGGGCATATCGCCATCGCTTTCGATCAACCCTTCCTGGGCCAGAATATCGGAAACGCGCATGACATAATCAGGTTCGCCTTCCCTTTGGCTGGCGGGTTCGACGGTCTCATCTTCGAGCAGCGAGGGATCGAGCAGCCGGTGGGTATAGTCGAAGGTCGGTCCCAGCAACTGCCCGCCGGGCAGATCCTTGTAGGTCGCGGAAACGCGCCGCTGGACCGTCATGTCAGCCGTATCCACCGGAACCGAATAACCGAAACGCGGCAACGTGGTGCGATAGGCGCGCAGCAGGAAGATGGCTTCGATCATGTCGCCGCGCGCCTGCTTGACGGCAAGGGCTGCAAGCGACTGATCGTAGAGCGAGGCTTCCGCCATTACCCGGTCGACGGCGAGCGAAAGCTGCGAAACGATCTGCGCCACCGTCATTGCGGACAGGTCGCGGTTCCCACGCCGCTTGTCGGCCAGAAGCCGGTGGGCGTTGGCGATGGCGGTTTCCCCGCCTTTGACAGCAACATACATCTTATGCCTCCACGGGTTGGATGCGCGTCGTGCGCGGCAGGCAGACAAATCTGTCGGCTGATGTCAGGATGACGTCGATGCCGCGCGGGAAGATGGCGTTGTTCTCCGTCCAAAGCATCGGGAATATGTCCGGCAGGCCGGAGGGGCTGATGATGTTGACATGGCGGATGCCGGGGCCGGAGAGCAGCAATTCCCGCCCGCCATCCAGATCAGGCAACTCGATGATGAGCGTTGTGGAGCGATCAGGATATTCCTGGCTTCCCTGGGCAAAGAGCCCGAAGGAGACAATGGCGCTTCCCGCTTCGATGACGGCGAAATGTGCTGCACTTTTTTCTTCCGTCACGGCTGCACCGGTATGAAATCCGATCCAGCCCGGGACGGTGGTTTTCCGCAGGGCGCCGCTCAGCCAGACCGGTGTATCGTGGTCACAGAGCGCCAGCAGAACCGCACCGGTGGCAGGGGCGAGCGGCGATGGTGGGGCAACGGCGGTTTCGATTGTCTGCGGCGTGCCCGGCCGGGCCATGCCGTCCATAAGCTTCTTGAAAATTCGTTGGGAATCGAAGACGGCGTCGGAAAAACCGCCCGTCAATGCTTCGGCCTTGACGCTCATCAGTCTTCTCCTCGAACCATGGTGAAGAAATCGACCCGTGTTGCTGCGGTCTCTTTTGTTTTCCTGTCCTTCTCCTCGGCCAGCCGCCTTTCGACCGGCGAAAGAAGTTCGGCCTCGATGAAATCCCGTGTCGGGCTTTCCTGCCAGAGTGCATCGAAAACGGCGGCGTACCAGGCCTTCTTGCGGCCGGTGCCAAGGACATGCGCATGGCCGACAGTGCCGGAGGCAAGCTTGACGGTTGCCCGGGTTACGGTCGTTTCTCCGAGATTGAAAGGCGCGCCGCCGCCGCCGATGCGGCCCTTGACCATGACGAGGCCGGTTTCCGGGCCGCGTACATTTTCCGCCCGGGGGCTTTCATCCTGCCGGTTCCAGACGGTTTCGAGTTCCTGAACGGTGGCGCGGGCAAGAAGCGCCGCCACCCGCTTTCTGTCTGCATTTAAGTCTGCAGTTTCGTGAATCATCGCTTGACCTCTAATGTCTATTGATATAGACAACTATACAATATAAGGTACATTTAACGTTGGTGAATGACAAGCGTGTGACATGAGCCCTTCGGCAGCAATGAAAAGAAAGAACGGCGTGGCGCTCTGGCGGCAGATTGCTGACAGGATCAGAGGCGAGATTGCAGCGGGCGATCACGATGAAACCGGCATGTTACCGCCGGAAATGACGCTCGCCGAAAAATTCGGCGTCAACCGCCATACCGTCAGGAGCGCGATTGCTGCGCTTGCCAGTGAAGGCATTCTCGAACCGATGCAGGGGCGCGGTACGATGATCGCCCGCAAGGATCGGCTGAGTTTTCCGATCTCGCGACGCACGCGGTTCACGGCGGGTATTGCCGATCAGGTGAAGGAAATGGAGGCGCTGCTTCTGTCTCACACGACCGAGCCCGCTAATGCCGATCTGGCGGCGCGGCTGCAATTGCCATCAGGCACGCCGCTCATACGCCTCGAAACGCTGCGCAAGGCCGATAACCGGCCGGTTTCCCGCTCCACCACATGGTTCCCGGCGGAACGTTTCGCCGGAATAGGGGAGGCCTATCAGAAGAGCGGCTCGATCACCGCTGCCTTCAATATGCTGGGCGTGGCGGACTACGTGCGTATTTCCACTGTCATCTCCGCCAGCCATGCGGATACGCAGGATCTGGCCGATCTCGAATTGTCGCCAGGAGCCATCCTGCTCGTCACCCAGGCGCTGAATGCCGACATGGATGGCGTGCCGGTGCAATATGCCATCAGCCGCTTCTCGGCCGATACGGTGGAATTCACGGTTGAAAATTAGGGTGAAAGTCGCGGCGGAAGCTTATTCCGCCTGCGACAGGCCCAGCACATCCAGCATGGAATAGAAGCCGGGCTTCTTGT
>QFOL01000630.1 GCA_003241215.1 Agrobacterium fabrum | reverse complement strand
TGACATGAAATCTCCTGATTGCATCCGCGCAATGGCGAATACAAAAGCGCCGGTGGGCTAGTGTTGTTGATACCCGACCCCATGCCCGCCTTTTCAAAAAGGCTTTCCGGCGCAAGGACATGTCTTCGGGCAATTCCGGACTAAACGCGGACCGAATTCAAGCGGTTCCGCGAGAAACCTGTTTCTCCAGGGCGGCGTCGATGATCGTCCGCGCGGCCTGAAACGCCGCCTCTATACTCATTTCCGACGTATCTAGCAAGTGCGCGTCTTCAGCCGGCTTCAACGGGCTGTCGGCGCGGCCCATGTCGCGCTCGTCGCGTTTTTTCACCTCGGCGAAAATGGCATCATAATCGCCGCTGCCGCCATTGGCCAGAATTTCGTCATAACGGCGTCGCGCCCGCACGTCGGCAGAGGCCGTGACGTAAAGCTTCACCGGCGCCTGCGGGCACACCACCGTGCCGATGTCGCGCCCGTCAAGCACCGTGCCCGGCTCTTTCGCGGCAAAACGCTGCTGCGCCTTCACGAGCGCGCGCCTTACCGGCGTCATCACCGCAATCTTCGATGCGGCTTCACCGATATCGTGCCGGGAAAGAACGGAGCGATCCAACCCCGCAAGGTCGACTTCGAGCGCCATCTTCTCGGCCACGGCCTCGTCATCGAGCGGCAGGCCGGCGTCCAGAAGCGCCTTGGCGGTCGCCCTGTAGGTCAGGCCGGTATCGAGATGGTGGAAACCATAGGTCTCGGCGATCCTGCGCGACAGCGTTCCCTTGCCCGCCGCAGCCGGCCCGTCTATGGCGATTGTAAAGGTCATGCAGCTTCCCGCCTGTGCATCCGTCATCCATATAATAGAGTGTGTCACGCCTCCCCATTTATATCGGCATCCCCGCATAAGGGTTGCGCCGGGGCAGGCCACACCCGAAGTTTGTCTTTGACACGAAAGAGCGCAACGATTAAGGGGACCGGCTATAAATTTTACCGTCTATGCCGGTTTTACGGCGTACACACCGAAAC
>QFOL01000629.1 GCA_003241215.1 Agrobacterium fabrum | reverse complement strand
TAGCAGGTCGCGATAGAGCTTCATCATCTCTTTGGCCATGACCGGGGTTGAAAATTTCGCCTTGAAGCTGTCGGGGCGGGGCATGACCCGCTGCGCCCACTCCACATCCTCCGCATCCTTGACCATGATCCGCGCCAGCGCATCCGCATCGCCTGCCGGCACCAGCGCTTCACTGTCTTCTCCAAGGACTTCGGGAATGCCGCCGACATGTGAGGCGATCACGGTTTTTCCCGCCGCAAGCGCTTCCAGCACGATATAGGGCATGGCTTCGGCGCGCGAAGGCACGACCACTGTCGTCGCCAGTTCGAAGGCCTGTCTGGCGGGCATTGCCGCATGCATGGAAATCCGCTGGGAAAGCCCGGCCTTGTCGATCATGGCCGCATATTTGTCCCGGTCCGGTCCATCGCCGACGATCACGCCGGACATGGGCTGGCCGATGCTGCGTTCCATTTTGGCGAATGCCCTGATGAAGACGTCGGGTCCCTTGAGGTCGCGCAGCATGCCAATGTAGAGGAAACGGGCGGCATCGTCGCGGGCGGCGACGGTTTCGAACTCGCTTTCCTGCACGCCATTATAGATCATCGCCGTTCGGGTGCGGGGCCTGCCGACCTTGGTTTCGTAGGTTGCTTGCTCGAAATTGCAGACGAAACAGAGCGCATCGGTGAAATGCTCCTGAAACCGTTCCAGCCGCAGGAAAAGCTGCCCTTTGAGGCTGTTTCTGGCGTAATGCAGGCTGCCGCCATGCGGTGAATAGAGGCGGGCTACGCGATACCTGTTTGCCCGCAGGAGTGAGCCGATCAGCCGGGCAAGAGCGCCGCCCTTGGCGCTGTGCCCGTGCAGAATGTCCGGCCGCAAACTTTTGATGTGCTTGTAGGATTTCCACAGCGCCATGAGGTCGCCGGGGCTGATGGACCGCCGGATGGGCAGGCGGGTGAGGCCAAGCTCCAGCATCGGGGTGATCTGTGCGAAAAGCCGCTCCTCATGAGCGCCGCCGGTGGAGCTGTCGCAGACGATACC
>QFOL01000628.1 GCA_003241215.1 Agrobacterium fabrum | reverse complement strand
GACGCCGCGCAGGACTTCGATCTTGCCAAAGCTTTTTCTTATTCCATTCAGTTCCAGCATTTCACCCTCCTCAATGGTCGGGATTTAACCCCGCCCCCGTACAAGACGGGGACGGGGCCTGGGAGGAGTTCTTACCAGCTGAACTCGCCGGCGTTTTTGCTGTCGACGACCATGACGTCGATCGGGACTTCCTTCGGCACGACGCGTGCGCCCCACTTCTGGGCAAGCGCCATGGCAAGGCCGACACGCACCTGGTCACGCGGGAACTGCGCGGTGGTTTCGATGAAAGGGCCACCGTCGGCAATCGCCTTTACCGCTTCCGGAGCGCCGTCCACCGAGGTCAGCTTGATGTCCTTGCCGGAACCCTGGATCGCCGCGAGTGCGCCCATCGCACCGCCATCGTTGACCGAGAAAATACCGGCCAGGTTCGGGCGCGACTGGATCATGTTTTCAACGACGCCGAGAGCAACGGAGCGGTCCTGACGGCCGTTCTGCGTATCAACGAGCTTGATGTCGGCGAATTCGGCAAGCGCCGCCTTGCAGCCTTCAACGCGCTGCAGGATCGGCACGACCGGAATGCCGTCGAGGATCGCGACCTCACCCTTGCCGCCAAGGGCTTCGCCGAGATATTTGCACGACTGGTAACCCGCGTCGCGGTTCTTCGAACCGACGAAAGTGTCGACCGGGCCGTTGGCGTTGGCGTCGACGGCAACGACGGTCACGCCCGCAGCCTTGGCGGCATGCACGGCGGCTTCGATGCCTGCGCTGTCCGTCGGGTTCAGAAGCAGGATGTCGATCTTCTGCTGAAGCATGTCTTCAACGTCGGAAATCTGCTTTGCCACATCGTGGCCGGCATCGGTGACGATGACGTCGGCGCCGATGCTTGCGGCGGCTTCCTTCAGGGCTTCCTGCATCGATACGAAATAGGGGTTGTTCAGCTCCTGGAAGGTCATGCCGATCTTCAGCTTTTCCTGCGCCAGCGCCGGAGCGGCCATCATTGCAATTGCGGCTGTCGCC
>QFOL01000627.1 GCA_003241215.1 Agrobacterium fabrum | reverse complement strand
GTCTGAGCACCGCCGCCATGATGTGAAGGTTAGGAAAATGCAGGTTATCGAAACGCTCGCTGAAGGGCTGAAGCGCGAACTCAAGGTCGTTATTCCGGCCGCCGACATGAAGGCCCGTCTGGACGAGCGCCTGGTTGACGCCAAGGACAAGGTTCGCATCAACGGTTTCCGTCCCGGCAAGGTGCCGATGGGCCACCTGAAGAAGATGTACGGCAAGTCCATCATGGCCGACCTCGTCAACGAGCTGGTTCGTGAAAAGCCTTCCGAAATCCTTTCCAGCCGCGGCGAGAAGTCTGCGACGCAGCCTGCTATCTCGATGACCGAAGACGAGCAGGAAGCCGAAAAGATCCTGTCGGCCGAATCCGATTTCGAATTCACCGTTGCTTACGAAATCATTCCGGCCATCGAACTGAAGGCCAATGACGGCATCAAGGTTACCCGCGAAGTTGTTGAAGTCTCCGAAGACGAAATCAACGAGCAGATCCTCAAGATCGCCGAAAGCGCCCGCACCTTTGAGCCCAAGAAGGGCAAGGCCGCCGATGGCGACCGCGTCACCATGAACTATCTCGGCAAGGTTGACGGCGTTGCCTTCGACGGCGGCGCTGCTGAAGATGCCGAGCTGGTTCTCGGTTCGGGCCGCTTCATCCCCGGCTTCGAAGACCAGCTGGTCGGCGTCAAGGCCGGCGATGAAAAGACCATCACCGTGACCTTCCCGGCCGACTACCCGGCTGCGAACCTCGCCGGCAAGGACGCCACCTTCGACATCACCGTCAAGGAAGTTGCTGCTGCCGCTGCTGTCGAAATCAACGACGAACTGGCCGAGAAGCTCGGTCTCGAATCGGCTGAAAAGCTGAAGGAAATCGTCAAGGGCCAGATCGAAAGCCAGTATGGCAACGTCACCCGCCAGAAGGTCAAGCGTCAGATCCTCGACCAGCTGGACGAGATGTACAAGTTCGACACGCCGGCTGGCCTGGTTGACGCCGAGTTCGACAACATCTGGCGCCAGATCAACACCGAT
>QFOL01000174.1 GCA_003241215.1 Agrobacterium fabrum | reverse complement strand
TGCCGGGAAGGTGTTTCAGGTTTTGACCCGTAAGCCAGGAGACCTGCCATCACGGAAATGTCCATGCCGGCGGGGTGTCCGGAAGAGCGGAATGTCAGGTGGCGGGATCAATGCCTTCCTGTGTCAGTCTCGTATCCCCGTGGTGAAGTGTATCGCATGCGGTCTTGCGGCTTGTGCCGTTTGGCCGCGTCCAAAGGCGCGGGGTCGCGCCGGAGAGGGGTCACCATGTCCATCAATCAGAATACGGCAAATTCGGCCGTTTCCACAAAAACAGCCAGCTTTGCGCAATCGCTGACGGCGATCGTGCTTGGCCTGTTCGTTGTCGGTTTTGTCGGCTTTTCGCCCGTGGAAGCCGTTCACAATGCCGCGCACGACACGCGGCATGCCAATGCCTTCCCCTGCCATTGAGGGGTAACGGCATGTCATCTTTTCGCAATATCGTCTTTACCGCCGTTCTCGTCGGCATTCTCGGCGGTTTGGCCGTGTCTGCCATGCAGGCTGTCAGTACCACGCCGCTCATCCTGCAGGCGGAAACCTATGAAAGCGCCGGCGAAGCGCCCCACAGCCATGATGCGCCGGCCTCCGGTGCCGCCGTTCCCGCCCATGAGCACAATGACGAGGCCTGGGCTCCGGCCGATGGCTTCGAGCGTACCGCCTATACCGTCGCCGCCAATGTCCTGACCGCCATCGGTTATGCGCTGGTACTGACCGGCCTCATTTCGCTGCGTGGCACCAGTGGCGGCTGGCGCGAAGGCCTTCTCTGGGGCGTTGCCGGTTTTGCCGCCGTCATGCTGGCCCCGATGATCGGCCTGCCGCCGGAACTGCCGGGCAGTCCGGCAGCCGCTCTTGAGGCGCGGCAGATCTGGTGGCTTGCGACGGTTGCCACAACCGCGGGCGGCATTGCGCTGATCGCGTTCCGCCGCGAACCCTGGGCCATCGTATTGGCATTGGTGTTGATCGTTGCACCGCATGTGGTCGGCGCACCCTTGCCGCCGGAAGGCGAACATGCGCTGGCGCCGCTGCCGCTGGAGCGTCAGTTCATCGTCGCCGCGACCGTCACGAGCTTCGTTTTCTGGGCGCTGCTCGGGACATTGAGCGCGTTTTTCCTGAAGCGCTTCCAGTCGGCTTGAGACTATGCAGGACGCAGCGGAGTGGAGTGAGGAACTCGATGCGCTGCGTTTTGCCGTCCCTGGTCACGGCGCTTTCTGCGCCGTGCACCGTCTTGCCTTCAAGGCCGTGCTGGGGCCAAGCCCGGCAGGAGAGGCGGCTCTCGCCTTTTTCCACGACCACGAGGCCGCCTTCGTCGGGGCGGCCCTTTCCAAGATAAAACGTGCAAATTTACCGGCCGGCCGCAGCCTGCATCTGAACAGCCGCGATATTCGCCGTGCGATTGCCGGGGAGGGCGAGGAGCCAGCGGCGCGCATGTGCCGGGTGCTGGATCGGAGGTGATGAATGAGGGTGCCAAGACGCTTGTATTTTGCAGCACCTCATTCCTGTGCTTGTCACAGGAATCCAGCTGACGCGCGTCTGCGCGACGCATAGAGTCGTTTCAGCCCAAGGACTTGGGCTGGCTAGATTCCTGTGACAAGCACAGGAATGAGGGTGGGCGGGCTTGCGTGACCCATAATATCAGCGTCCGCCTCACCGATGCTCCGCCGCAAAAACCTGGAGTTCCGCCTCGGCTTCCGGACCAAAGAGGCCGAGGTGTTTCAGGATTTCCACAGCGAAACTGACCGGCGCGCTGCCGGCGGCGGTGACGATGCCGCCATCGCTGACCGCTTTCGGCTGGTCGCGATAAAGCGCCTCGCCGCCATAGGCAGGATAGGCCTTGTGCGATGCCAGCGAATTGCCGGTATGGGCGACGCCGTTCAGGACGCCCGTGCCGCCGAGCGCGCTTGCCGCCGCGCAGATGCCGGCCACCATCCGGTCCCTGTCGCGAAACCGGTGCACCAGCCCGCCAAGATCGACAGCGGTTCCCTTTTCCCAGCTGAGACCGCCGGGAATGATGAGAGCGTCGACATTCTCGGGATCGAGCGCGCCATAGGACGTGTCAGGCGTCACCTTCAGCCCGCCCATCGAGATCACCGGCGCACCATCGGGAGTGGCGTAGACGATCTCGACGCCGAGATAGCTGCGCGCCGCCGCCGCAAGCAGGGCCGGTTCCCAGTCCGCAAAATCCTGCGCCAGCGCAATGGCGATCCGTGTCATGGCCGTCTCCGTGGTTTTTAATCAGGCGATGGACTGCATGTAGCGCATGCCGGTGACCGGCCGGGGCGCGAAATCCATGTTTTCGTAGAAACGATGTGCCGCGACATTACCTGTTGTGGCGCTGACGGAAAGATAGTCGCAGCCGAGCCGCTTGGCGATATCGCGGGCGCGGGAAACCAGATGCTGGCCGGTGCCATGGCCACGGTGTCCGTCGCGCACGAAGAGATGATGCAGCTCAAGCCCGCGCTGGCCTTCCTGCGCCCTGTAGAGCGGCAGAAGCAGGGCGTAGCCGATCAGCGCGCCATCGGCTTCGGCCACGAGGCCGTGCACCCAGGGCAGCGGGCCGAACAGGTCGCGTTCCAGTTTCGCCGGCGTGATCGCCGCCGCATCGCCGTGGTAGGAGGCAAGCAGCGTGATCATCTCGTTGAGCTCGGGCAAATCCGTCTTGCGGGCGCCGCGAATGATGACGACGGGCGGTCGTTCCAGTGTAAGGGAGCTGTCTTCGGTCATTTTTTCGGTCCTTTGGTCTTATCGGTGCCGTCAGGACGCTTGAGAAACAACAAAGCCGCCTGACGGCGGCTTGTTGACAATATGATCTGTCGAGCCGCCCTTAGAGGTAGGCCCAAAAGTACGAGCAGGAGATGGGTGCGCGTTCGTTGATCATGGGAAATGCAATGCGCCCGAATCCGTAATCTGTCAAGCGGGTCAATTCGCAAATCGCGCGATTGCCGACAGGATCGCATCTTCCATTCCCACATCGCCCGTGGAGTGGCCGGCGCCATCGACGGCAATCAGCTCGCTTCCCGGCCATGCCGCGGCAAGTTCGTAAGCGGTGATGGGCGGCCCCTGCAAATCGCGCATGCCCTGGATGAATATGCCGGGAATACCCGTGAGCACGCTGGCATTGCGCAGCAGCACGCCGTCTTCCAGCCAGGCCGCGTGATGGAAATAATGGGCGCAGAGGCGGGCGCGGGCGAGAATATAATCGTCGTCGCGCCATTTCTCCGGAAAGGCTGAGGTGTCCTGCGCGCTGATCGAACCCGCCTCCCACAAATGCCATTCAAGCGCCGCCATGGCGCGGATGGCGGGGTCGGGGTCGTTTAGAAGCCGGTAATAGGCGCCAACCGGGTCTTCCTTTGGCAAATGATCGGGAATCGCGGCGATGAAGCGCTGCCATTGCTGCGGCAGGAACATTGCCAGCCCCTTGTATAGCCAGTCGATTTCCCTCTGCCGCGTGGTGGTGACGCCGGCCAGCACCATGGCGCGCACGCGTTTCGGATGGCGTTGGGCGTAAGCGAGAGCCAGCGTGGCGCCCCAGGAGCTGCCATAAACCAGCCAGTCATTGACCTCAAGCGCGGACCTGATCGCCTCCATGTCATCGACCAGGTGATGCGTGGTGTTGTGCGCCAGGCTCCCGGCGGCGTTCGGCGTGCTTTTGCCGCAGCCGCGCTGGTCGAACTGGATGATGCGGTAAAGGGCGGGGTTGAAGTAGCGCCGCGCCGTCGCCGACAGGCCCGAGCCGGGGCCGCCATGCAACAGCACCGCAGGCCGCCCAGCCGGATTGCCGGCAAGGGTCACATGCAGCCTGTGGCCCTCGGAAACATCAAGGAAAACAGTGTCAAAGGGGGTGATTTCGGGAAATATCGCGGCCATCCGGCATTTCTTTTTGCAACAGGTGGGAGGCGCATACAGGGCGCGGATGACAGGTGAATGTCAGTCCGGTTCGCGGATCGCTCTTAATGCTCGCCCTCGCACATGCCGTGATCGGAAAGCGCGCGGATGACATAACAATCCTCGATCGAGTGTCCATGGCAGTGGGAGACGATACGCTCCAGCTCGTGCTCCAGCTTCTTCAGGCTGGCGATCTTTTCGCGCACATGGGCAAGGTGTTCGGCGGCAATGCGGTCCGCGCCCTCGCATGGCATCTGCCGGTGCTGGCTGAGCGCGATCAGCTCGCGGATGGCCTCGATGTTCAGCCCGAGATCGCGCGCATGACGGATGAAGGCCAGCCTTTCGAGGTCGGATTTTTCGTAACGACGCTGGTTGCCGTCCGAGCGGTCCGCCTCGCGGATGAGGCCCATCTGCTCGTAATAGCGGATGGTCGGCACCTTGACGCCGGTACGTTTCGACAGTTCACCGATGGACAGCATGGCTTTCTCCATATCTCCAGTCTCTAGAGATATGGCTTTTCCACTCGCTGTTCAATGGGTCTCAGGCGGCGTCATCCACGCCGAGCGCCTGGGCCAGGGCCTTTAAAACTTCGGTCTCAAGGCTGGAGGCGGCTTCCGGCTGGGCGGCGGCGGTCATTACAGGGGCGGGCGTGCTCGTGGCGGCGGCGCCGCTGTCGAGGTTCCACAGCGCGGCGGCAAGACCGGCCGAAACACCGGCGACCGGCGATACGGTCGTGGCGACGCTCTCGGCGCTCGAAATGGCGCGATGGGCCGCACGGGTCAGCTCCAGCAGGGCCTCGGTGGTGGAAGGGGTTTCCCTGTTTCTTGTCGGCTCAAGGGTCCGGACCGGAGAGGCGTAAGCGATGCTGGTGGTGGCTGCGATAGTCGTCATGACTGAGTCCCCTAAGTTTTGATGGGCTACTTTTAAGGGCCGAAACATTCGCGAGGATTGCGTCATCGGGGGCTTGAATGGAAAATCGCTGGAATATAGTATACCCCCCTATAGTATATGAGGTGCTCATGTCCCATACGATCCATGACAAGGAAAAGCTGCTTGCCCGCATCCGCCGCCTCAAGGGCCAGATGGAAGCGGTGGAACGGGCACTGGAGGATGCCAGGCCCTGCGGTGAGGTGCTGCAATTGCTCGCCTCGGTACGCGGCGCGCTTTCCGGTCTGACGGGGGAGGTGATGCGGGAGCATCTGAACGAGCATGTGGTGCATGCCGAAAATGAAGACGAGCGGGCCAGGGCGGCGGAAGAGCTGGCCCAGGTGCTGAAGACCTACCTCCGCTAGCCCGTTTCCCAAGGCATCGACGGTTTTGGGAGGGGACCTGCGTGAATGAAATACTCCAGAGATCGAACAGGATCAGCGACATGACGACGACATCCGAACATTTCACGGCGAGCGGCCATGACCATGTTTTTCTCGGCCAGAACCATGAGCGCAATGAAAAGCGCGTCTGGATGGTGATTGCACTGACCACCGTGATGATGGTGGCGGAGATCGTTGCCGGGCACTGGTTCGGCTCCATGGCGCTCACCGCCGATGGCTGGCACATGTCCACCCATGCGGGCGCGATGCTGATTTCGGCGCTGGCCTATCTTTATGCCCGGCGCGAGGCGCGCAATCCGCGCTTCACCTTCGGCACCGGCAAGTTCGGTGATCTCGCGGGCTTTGCCAGCGCCATCGTGCTGGCGGTGGTGGCGCTGCTGATCGCCGTCGAAAGCGCCATGCGTCTCGTCAATCCGGTTGAGATCGATTTCAACCAGGCGATTCTCGTCGCCGTCATCGGTCTGGCCGTCAATCTCGTCAGCGCCGTGCTCCTGAAGGATGACCATCATCATGATCACGGCCATGGCCATGGTCACTCGCATGGCTCGCACGCCCATCACGGCCACGGCAGCCACGCCGACCACGGCCATGGTTCGCATGCGGAGCACGGCGCAAAGGGCGGCAGGGACAATAATCTGCGCGCGGCCTATCTGCATGTGCTTGCCGATGCGCTGACCTCGGTTCTGGCCATCGTCGCGCTGCTGCTCGGCAAATGGAACGGCTGGTCCTTCCTCGATCCTGCCATGGGCATTGTCGGCGGTCTGGTCATCGCCCGCTGGTCATGGGGGCTCGTCCGCTCCACGGCGACAACCCTGCTTGATGCGATAGCGCATACGGAAGATCTGCCGCAGGAAATCCGTCAAAGCGTGGAAACGGAAGAGGATCGCATCACCGACCTGCATGTCTGGCAAGTGGGGCCGGGGCATCACGCCGCCATCGTGGCGATCCAGTCGCAGGCGCCGAAAGCACCGGCTTTTTATAAGCAGAAACTTGCCGCCATACATGAACTGTCGCATGTGACGGTGGAGGTCAGCCCGGCAAAGGGTTGATGGGAATCGGCTATTTCAGTTTGTTGATCAAAGCGCTTGAATCTCTCCGCGTCATCCTCGGGCTTGACCCGAGGATCCATACCCGCTGAAGCCCGGATCCTCGGGTCAAGCCCGAGGATGATGGAGGTAGCGGTAGAGCTTTGTTCTAAAAGCCTATTCGGTATATTCCGAATAGGCGCTGCGTACCCATTCGGCCTGCGCTTCCGCCTTGTCCTCGGCGGAGGCGGCCGGCATGTCCTGGTAGGCGGGCGCGCTGCCATTGCCGACGGCCCACAGAACATTGGCCAGCGACTGGGAAAGAATGGTGCTGGAAACGGTGGGATTGCCGGGGCCGCGTTTCACGGCCTGTTCCTCAGGCGCGGCCTGCACGCTGCCGGCTTTTTCAATGTCCCGGATGCGACCCTGATAATTGGATCCGCCAATATTGCTTTCGATCTGCATGTCGGTGATTCCGCGTTCAAAAGTTAACGAATGGTTAACGGCGGCGACTTGCCCGAAACTTGCGCTTGCTGCATTGCAGCGACGGTGGAGGCTTGACAGCCGACGAAGTAGTGCTTCGTTTTTGCATGGAGGGCGGATGCGCAAAGAGATAGCAGTCGTTTGCGCAGAAGGCGAGAGCAGGACGGCATTGATGCCGGTAGGTCACCTCACATTCCGCGTCATCCTCGCCCTTGAGGCGAGGATCCTTTTTTTCACTCAACCAACCTTGGGCCATGGATCCTCGCCTCAAGGGCGAGGATGACGACGGAGAGGTTTAGAGCCTGAGAAACGGGACGAACCGGTTCACGCCGTCTCCTTCTCCGCAGGCGCCATCGCTTGCCGCACCGTCTCCGGCTCCTCCGCCGCTTCCACCTTGACCTCCGCCTCCTGCGGCGCGGGCGTCACCATCGCAGCCACCAGCGTATCGAGGCCGATGCTGCCGACCGGCTTGCCGTCCTCATCAACCACATGCGCCTGCGTCTCATTGGCCTCCGACATGTCGCGGGCGATTGTTTCCAGCGTCGCGTTTTCCGGCACCGGCATGCCCTCGGGGCGGCTTTCGAGCGGCTCCATAACGGTGGTCGCCTGCAGCACGCGGCCGCGATTGACGTCGCGCACGAACTCGGTGACGTAACCATCGGCCGGGGAGAGAATGATGCTCTGGCCGTCGCCCTGCTGCACCACTTCGCCGTCTTTGAGAATGGCGATATGGTCGCCAAGCCTGAGCGCCTCGTCGAGATCATGGGTGATGAACACCACGGTCTTCTTCAGCTCCTGCTGAAGATCGAGCAGCATGGTCTGCATGTCGACGCGGATCAGCGGGTCGAGCGCCGAATAGGCCTCGTCCATCAGCAGGATATCGGCGTCATTGGCAAGTGCGCGGGCAAGGCCGACACGCTGCTGCATGCCGCCGGAAAGCTGATTCGGATAATAATCCTCGTAACCGGCAAGGCCGACACGCTCCAGCCAGTAACGGCCCTTTTCTTCGCTTTGCCCACGCGGCACGCCCTGGATATCGAGGCCGTAGACGCTGTTTTCCAGCACGGTGCGGTGCGGCAGAAGGCCGAATTTCTGGAACACCATCGCCGTCTTGTGGCGGCGGAATTGCCTGAGCGCCGAGGCGCTCATGCCGCAGATGTCCTCGCCGTTGTAAAGCACCTCGCCGGCCGTGGGGTCGATCAGCCGGTTGATATGGCGGATCAGCGTCGACTTGCCGGAGCCGGAAAGGCCCATGACGACGGTGATCTTGCCGCCCGGCATGGTGATGTTGATGTTGTTGAGGCCGAGCACGTGGTTGTGCTTGTCGTTCAGTTCGGCCTTGTCCATGCCTGCTCGCACCGCTTGGAGGTACTTCTCGGGATGCTTGCCGAAGATCTTGTAAAGATTCTTGATTTCGATGCTTTTAGCCATGGGAGACCTCGCGGTATTTCTGCAGGCGCTTGCCGAAAGCCTGGCTCGCCCGGTCGAACATGATGGCGATGGCGACC
>QFOL01000173.1 GCA_003241215.1 Agrobacterium fabrum | reverse complement strand
CCGCATGAAAGGGGAGAATTCCATGTCAGTTTCTACACGCATCGCACCGCACCTGCCATATCTGCGCAGGTTCGCGCGTGCCGTTTGCGGCTCACAATCGACGGGCGATGCCTATGTTGCGGCGACGCTCGAAGCTCTGATCGCCGATATCAGCATTTTTCCGCAGACAAGCAGCGATCGGGTTTCGCTCTATCAATTGTTCGTATCGATCTTTAGTTCCGTCACGATCAATATTAAGACCGACGAAAACCTGTCGGGATGGGAAAAACGCGCCTCGGCCAACCTCTCCGCCGTGCCGGCGCTGGCCCGTCAGGCCTTCCTTCTGACGACGGTCGAAGAATTCACGCCTTCGGAAACCGCAGAGGTTCTCAAAGTCTCCGAGGATCAGGTCGGTAATCTCATCGACGAAGCGGCGTCCGAAATCGCCCGCCAGGTGGCGACCGATATCATGATCATTGAGGACGAACCGCTCATCGCCATGGATATCGAGCAGATGGTCACCGATCTCGGCCATCGTGTCACCGGTATCGCCCGCACGCACACGGAAGCGCTCGATCTTTTCCATCGCACCCAGCCGAAGATGATCCTTGCCGATATCCAGCTTGCCGATGGCAGCTCCGGTCTCGACGCGATGAAAGACATCCTGCAGATGACCACCCTCCCGGTCATCTTCATCACGGCTTTCCCCGAGCGTCTTCTGACGGGCGAGCGGCCCGAGCCGACCTTCCTTGTAACGAAACCCTTCAACCCGGACATGGTGAAAGCGCTTATCAGCCAGGCCCTGTTTTTCAACGAAAGCTCACGCGTCGCGGCGTGAATTTTGCCGAAACCGCAGACTGACCGGGAACCAGTCCGGCGCCCGGGCGTTGGCGGTTACGGTCGTGGGGCTTCCCTGCGGCTTTCTGCAAGGAGACGAATTTGCATCGGCTGGCATGGCATAACGCGGAGAGGGACGAAAGCGAGCTTCACGATTCGCTTGTCCTCGCCTTGCTCGATTCGGGTGAGACAGTCATGCTGCAGGACTGGAACCGCGACTATATTTTCGTGGCCAATCTGCCGGATGTCTGGAAACTGCCGGCCGATTCCCGGCCGACCGATGAAAATCTGTTCGGTAACGATCTGTCGGCGCGGCTTGCCGACCTCAAGAAGGACATGAACGCGGCCGGCAGCCGCGGCATGCTGGAAGTCCATGCCGGCAATGACCGCGTCTTCCAGTTTCAGGTGCATTCCACCTTCAACCAGTCGAACCAGGTGGTGATGAAAACCACCATTCGCGAGGTGACGGCGGAAAGGCGGCGCGAGCAGCTTCTGCGCTCGCTGCTGCGTGAGGTCAGCCACCGTTCGAAGAACCTGCTCGCAATCATCCAGAGCCTTGCCGGCCAGACGGCCCGTTTCAGCCTCACCAAGGATGATTTCCTGCGAAAGTTCCGCGGCCGGCTGCATGCCCTTGCCCAAAGTCAGGATCTCATCACGGATTCAGACTGGCGGGGGGCGCGGATATTCGAACTCCTGCGCCAGCAATTCGACCTCTACGTGCCGGAATATCCGAACCTCATCCATATGGAAGGCGAAAACCTGCTGCTCAATCCGAATGGCGCGCTTTATATCGGGCTCGCCTTCCATGAGTTGGTCGTCAACACCGTCAGCCACAGCGGCAATCTCGCCTATCACCCGCCCATATCCCTGCAATGTCGTCAGGAGGGTGATTTTTACATCGTTGAATGGAATGAGCCGATGATGCCGTCGAAAGAGCCGGCGGAGACCCGGCGCGGCAGTTTCGGTAGCGTCGTGCTGGAAAAGGTGGTTCCGTCCGCATTGGGAGGAAGCGCCGAATATCAGTTGACGCCGGAGCGGATCGTCTACCGGCTGAAATTTCCTTCCGGTGATGGTGCGGAGTCCTGAATTCACGCCGATGTATGCGAGGCTCCGCCCGCATCGTCCGCAGCACAATAAAAAGCACGGCCCACAGGGGAGCCGTGCTATTTTTATGACAGGTTTTCAGGGGCGAAACCTGTTTATTTTCAGCCAAGCTTCAGGCGGGGACGGGGGAATTGCTTGGCCTGCAGTAAAAACACGCCAGAGATGATTCGGTTCCCGAAAAATACATTTTTTTGACATAGGCGGGAGGTCAGGCTGTTTTGCACAGTTTTTCTGCCTCAATGTGTGCCTGTCTGTTCCGATCGTTTGGGCGTGAAATAACGCATCGGCGCTTCCAGGGACCATTCGAAACCGGTTTCGCGATAGTCGGTCACCACCTGTCCGCCAAAGGCGCCTTCCGCGTGCCTTTTGATGACCGTGGTGCCGAAGCCCTTGCGGCTCGGCTCTCTTGCCGGCGGCCCGCCCGTTTCGGTCCAGACCAGATGGAGCATCTGTCGCCCGTCCTTTTCAACGGATTGCCAGCGCAGGGTGATTTTTCCCGATGCAGCCGACAATGCGCCATATTTTATGGAATTCGTCGTCAGCTCATGGATGACGAGACCAAAATTCTGCGCCGCTTCCGGAGAAAGCATGAAGTCATCTCCGGTGAGAACGAAACGCTGCGACACGGTGCCGAAAACATCGAGATGAGTCTCGATCAGCCTGCGGATTGGCAGGCCCTGCCACTGAACTTCCGCCAGGGCGCGGATCGACATGCCAAGACCGCGCAGGCGGTGATCGACCTCCTTCTGGAATTCCGGGATGCTTTTATTTTCGCGTCCCAATTGCCTGATCATTGCCTGAACCAGTGTCAGAATGTTCTTGGAGCGGTGAACCAGTTCGTGCAGCAGCAGTTGCAGGCGCTCTTCCGACTGGCTTCTGTCGAAGGAGGCGTTGGAGAGCGCGATGGCGACCTGGTTGGCTTCCTTGATCTTGGTATCGACGGGTGCGACGATCTCGCCCTCACCGATGCGCTCGGCCATCAGGGTCAGGTCACGGATGGAGCTGCGCAATTGCCGGCCGACCAGATAGGCGCCGCCGATGGCGATCAGCACCAGCATCAGGCTGCCGATCATCATCTGCCGCCATGTAACTATCAACGCCGCCTGGTTTGAGGCGAGCGGGCCCCACATCACGCTCTTCCATTGCCAGCCCGGCAATTGCGCATAGGCGTAAAGATTACCCTTGCCGTCGAAAAAATTGCCGCTGAAGGCCTGCATTTCCGAAACGATGTCGGGGGTGAAAAACGGCTTGCCGACCTCCGCCTCGCTGGGCGCGCTGGAGACGACGACGCGGTTGGTGCCGTCGATAATGGCGACGCCCCAGTTGCGCGGCAGGTTTTCCGTGGGAATGAGCCGGCTCAGGTCGCTGGCGTTCTGCGTCAGGATCAGGGCGTCCCCGGCCGAGCCCAGTTCCGCGTTGAGCGGCATGGTGACGTTGAACACCCACTCCTTGCTGGTCGCGCCGAAAAACATGTCCGAGACGGTGATGCGGCGGGATTCGATCGCCTTTGTGAGATTGGCCTCGTCCGGCACCTTGCCGAGGGGCTGGCCATAGGGGAGGCGCGTGTTGAGGCGCTGCTGGCCGTCCCTGGTGGCGAGGATGGCGTAGAGGCCCTCCCGTTTCAGGCTGCCGGCGACACGGCCCTGAAACGCGGCGAGGTTGCCGCTCTCAAGTTCCGGGAATTGCGACAGGAGGTTGAGCGACGTGGCGATTTCCTGCAGGCGACGATCGATGTTGCGGCTGACGACGCGGACATCCTCGATGGTTTCCCGTTGCAGGTCGTCGCGTTTTTCCGCTTCGAGGCGCAGCATCAGGTAGCCGCCGAAAAGAATGAGCGGCAGCGTGATGACGGTTGCCATCACCACCAGATAGGTGCCGATGGAGGCGGTCGGGAAAAAATTCGCACTGCGGCGACGCAAGGCCGAGATCATGTCTTTCAGTCTGTTGCCGGGTCGAGGCATACAAAAACTCCGGCAGTTACGGCATTGTTACGGCAGGGATAATACCGCGCCATCCCCCTTTAGCAATGCCTGTTTTTTTACCTTCGGTTGTTGCGGCAGACGATAATTGCGTCGGCGTGATTGAAAAAATCGGAACTATTTCAACGACCGACCCGTTTGCCAGACGAACCGGCCGAGAAGCGGACATGAAATTCATCTCCGCCGGCCAGTTGAGAACGATGAAAGGAAGGTACGAAAATGGCTAAGAAACTTATGATCCTTGTCACCGCCGCCCTGATGGGCACGACGGCCTTCGCGCCGCTGGCCATCGCTCAGGGTACTACCCAGCCTGCGCCGGAAAATCCGGGCGCGCAGACGGAGCCGGCGACCCCCGCCACCCCGATGACGCCTGCGGCTCCTGCGACCAATGACAGCGCGGCCGCAACGACGGGCGGCGCCTATCTGACCGAACAGGACGAAACGCAGGTCAGCGCCAACGATTATATCGGCAAGGCGGTCTATACCGCAGCCGATGAAAGCATCGGCAACGTCACTAACCTCATCATGGAAGAAGATGGCGGTCTGGTTGCGGCCGTGATCGGCGTCGGCGGCTTCCTCGGCATCGGTGCAAAGGACGTTGCCGTTCCGATGGACAAGGTCACGATGACGCGCAACGCGCAGGACGGCACCATCCGCCTGACAACGACGGAAACGGCGGAAACGCTGAAGTCAGCTCCGGAATTCAAGACGCTGGAACAGAAGGCCAGCGAAAAGAATGCGGCAATGCCTGCGGCTCCCGACAGCACGACGACTTCAGCCACCAAGCCCTAATTCCCATACCTGGGAGGCAGGAGCGGGACCGGCTTCAATTAGCCGTCTCGCGGAAGACACCGGCCAGAAGGCCGGTGTCTTTTTGTATCGGATCGCCGATTATTCAATCCCCGGCATTGCGGGAGGAATGCCACGCCCAGGCGGATTTGATGATGTCAGACAGGGAATAACGCGGTTCCCAGCCGAGAACCTCCTTCGCCTTGTCGTTATTGGCGACCAGCGTGGTGGAATCGCCATCGCGGCGTCCGGTATATTCGACGGGGAAGGGGCGGCCGGAGACCTCCGAAATCGCCGCCAGCAATTCCTTCACCGTGGTGCCGGTGCCGGTGCCGAGGTTGAGTTCGACGGTTTCTCCGCCATCCAGCAGATAATCCACGGCCCGCACATGCGCATCGGCGAGATCGAGAATGTGGATATAGTCGCGCACGCAGGTGCCGTCGCGTGTGTCGTAATCCGTGCCGAACACCTTGAAGCCCTGACGCCGGCCGAGTGCGGCCTCGATGGCGAGCGGGATCGCGTGGGTCTCCGGCTTGTGCCATTCGCCGATGCGGCCTTCGAAATCCGCGCCCGCAGCGTTGAAATAGCGCAGCATCACCGAGCGCAGCCCCTTATAGGTGCTGTAATCCTTCAGCGCCTGCTCCACCACCCATTTGGTGCGGCCATAGGGGTTGATCGGCGCCTGCCGGTGCGTTTCATCGATCGGCACCTGTTCCGGCAATCCGTAAGTTGCGCAGGTGGACGAAAAAACGAAGGCCGTGACGCCTGCATCGATGGCGGCGGAGAGCAGGTTGAGCGAGCCGATGACGTTGTTGTCGTAGAAAGCGACGGGCTGCTTGACTGACTCGCCGACTTCGATCAGCGCGGCGAAATGCAGAACGGCTTCCGGCCGGTGTTTGGCGAAGACCTCGTCCAGCCGCGCCCGGTCGCGAATATCGCCCTGTTCGAAGGGCCCCCAGCGGACGAATTCCTCATGCCCGTTGGAGAGATTGTCGAAAACGACCGGTTCATATCCTCGCTCGGAGAGGAGAAGGCAGGTGTGCGAACCGATATAGCCGGCACCGCCGACGACAAGGACTTTCTTTTTCATCAATTGCCTTTCAGAAAATTACGGACGCGCCGAGACTGCCCGAGACTGTATGTCACTTTGTTCAAATAAGGGCGGCATGGCGGGTAACGCCATCAACCAGTCTATCCTTCGCGGGTAACATAAAAAAAACCGCGCATCCATCGTCTGGACGCGCGGTTCGCCTTCTCGTGCCGCCAAGAAGTTACTTGGACTTTTTTGTATTGACCCTTGTGGCCAGGAAACCGGCGGCGACTGCCACGGCGAGCGTCGCATAGGGGCGCGCCTGAATCGCCAGTGTCAGCAGCGATTGCAGGGCGAGCGGTGCTGCGGCAAGCGGCGCCGCAGTCAAAGGTGCGACAGCAGGACGTGCGGCATAGACCCTCGGGCGTTTGACGATCGCCAGCGCCACCAGCATGATGACGCCGAGCAGGAACGCGGTCCCGGCGACGACGAGCGCCGCAGGGCCTGCACCCACATGCCGGGCAAGGTAGATGGACCCCGCCACCACCGCGGCGATGAAGGCGATCAGAAAAAATATCCCGGTCAGAACCGACAGGATTATGGTCGCACGCAATCGCCGTGTAACGACGCGCCCCTCGCGCTGGGTCTCCCCCAGATAGACCAGCAATGCCTCAAGCATGAGCGCGGCCTTATCGACGCGTCAGCAGGGCGAGCACGAAACCGACGCCGACGGCGATGCCGAGGGATTGCAGCGGGTTCTTCTGGACGTGGTCGGTGAGGTTGTCGTTGAGCGTGGAGATTTCATTGCGAACGCTGTCGGCCATTTCTCCGGATGCGGTGAGGGCATCATCGGCCACACGGGCGGCCTGCGCCTTCAGCTCATGCGAAGCGCCGACGCCGAGCGCCTTCACGCTCTTGGCAAGACTAGCCAGATCTTCGCGAAGCTGGGCGAGCTGCGCCGCCACATCGGCTGCATCACCGTTTTCGAGGGATTGCTGGATCTTGTCATTTACGTTGCTACGCACGCTTGCCATAGGTGAAGTCCTTCCTGAACATCGTTGATGGGAATGGCGGCATGTTACACATTGCCGCCGCTCACGAACCTTCGTTACGGCGGCCGAAACACCCGCCTGTCCGTCATTCAAACGCGTCCATGCCGGCTTGGTTCCGCAAGGGGAGGTGTTTTCTTCACAGGCATTTCGGCTCGGGGGCGATTTTCCAGGAATTCGGTGCCGGACATTTGTTTTCCTGTCACAAGCATCATATAAGGCCCATCATCGAGACGTACCTTGACTTCAATCAATATGTGAAACGACATGCTGCAGACGCCCTATTACCTCATCGACAAGACAAAACTTCTTCGCAACATGGAGAAGATTGCCTATGTGCGGGAAAAATCCGGCGCCAAGGCGCTTCTGGCGCTGAAGTGCTTCGCCACATGGTCGGTGTTCGATTTCATGTCGCAATATATGGACGGCACCACCTCGTCCTCGCTTTATGAGGTGCGCCTCGGCCGCGAGAAATTCGGCGGCGAGACCCATGCCTATTCCGTCGCCTATGCCGATTACGAAATCGACGAGGTGATTGCGAATGCCGACAAGATCATCTTCAATTCCATCGGTCAGCTTGAGCGTTTCGCCGACAAGGCTTCCGGCATTACGCGTGGTCTGCGCCTCAACCCGCAGGTCAGCTCCTCGAGCTTCGATCTTGCCGATCCTGCGCGCCCGTTCAGCCGGCTGGGCGAATGGGATGTCGCCAAGGTCGACAAGGTCATGGACCGTATTTCCGGCTTCATGATCCACAACAATTGCGAAAACAGCGATTTTTCCCTGTTCGACCGCATGTTGACGCAGATCGAGGAGAAATTCGGATCGCTGCTCTCGCGCGCCGAATGGGTCAGCCTCGGCGGCGGCATCCATTTCACCGGTGACAATTATCCGCTCGACCAGTTCTGTGACCGCCTCCGGGCTTTCTCGGAAAAATATGGCGTGCAGGTCTATCTGGAGCCGGGCGAAGCCTCGATCACCAGGAGCACGACGCTTGAGGTGACGGTTCTCGACACGCTGTTCAACGGCAAGAACCTCGCCATCGTCGACAGCTCCATCGAAGCGCATATGCTCGACCTCTTGATCTATCGTGAAACCGCCAAGGTTTCGCCGAATGAGGGGGAACACCCCTATATGGTCTGCGGCAAGTCCTGCCTCGCCGGTGATATTTTCGGCGACTTCCGCTTCGACAAGGAGCTGAAGGTGGGTGACCGCATCTCCTTCCAGGATGCGGCCGGTTACACCATGGTCAAGAAGAACTGGTTCAACGGCGTGAAGATGCCGGCGATTGCCATCAAGGAACTGGACGGCACCGTGCGCGCCGTTCGTGAATTCGACTTTGCCGATTTCGAGCAAAGCCTGTCTTAAAACCCTGTTTCAACATCCAACGAAGCTCATCCCTGCGGGGAAAAGGAGGCATCACCTGAAATGAAGAAGAACGTTCTGATCATCGGCGCCGGTGGCGT
>QFOL01000172.1 GCA_003241215.1 Agrobacterium fabrum | reverse complement strand
AAACGTATCGGCGTCATCATGCACGGCATCACCGGCCGCATGGGTTACAACCAGCATCTCGTGCGCTCCGTTCTCGCCATTCGCGATCAGGGCGGCGTGGTTTTGAAGAATGGTGAAAGGGTCATGCTCGACCCCATTCTGGTCGGCCGCAACGGCGCGAAAATCGAGGAAATCGCGAAAAAGCACAATGTCGCGCGCTGGACGACCGACATCGACGCCGCATTGGCAAACCCTGATGATACGCTGTTCTTCGATGCCGGCACGACGCAGATGCGCGGCAGCCTGCTGGAGAAAGCCATCAAGGCCGGCAAGAACGTTTATTGCGAAAAGCCGATTTCCGACACGATGGAAGAGGCGCTGGCGATTGCGCGGCTGGCCGAAAGCGCCGGCATCAAGCACGGCGTGGTGCAGGACAAGCTGTTCCTTCCCGGCCTTCGCAAGCTCGCCATGCTGCGCGACAGCGGCTTCTTCGGGAAAATCCTCTCGGTGCGTGGCGAATTCGGTTACTGGGTTTTCGAGGGCGACTGGCAGCCGGCGCAGCGCCCCTCATGGAACTACCGTCTGAAGGATGGCGGCGGCATCATTCTCGATATGCTGTGCCACTGGCGTTATGTGCTCGACAACCTGTTCGGTCCGGTGAAATCCGTCAGCTGCCTCGGCGCGACCCATATTCCGGAACGTTTCGATGAGCAGGGCAAAGCCTATGAGGCGGATGCCGACGACGCGGCCTATGCCACCTTCGAGCTGGAAGGCGGCGTGATCGCCCATATCAACTCTTCCTGGGCGGTGCGGGTGCGCCGCGACGACCTCGTGACCTTCCAGGTGGACGGCACCCATGGTTCGGCGGTGGCGGGCCTGACAAAATGCTTTACCCAGCACCGCACCAACACGCCGAAGCCGGTGTGGAACCCCGACCAGCCGCAGACCATCGATTTCTACAGGACCTGGCAGGAGGTGCCGGACAATGTCGTTTATGACAACGGCTTCAAGGCGCAGTGGGAAATGTTCGTGCGCCACCTCGTCGACAACGACCCGTGGCCCTATGGCCTCATGGAAGGCGTGAAGGGCGTGCAGCTTGCCGAGCTTGGACTGAAATCCTGGAAGGAACGCCGCTGGCTCGACGTTCCCGCCCTTTCCTGAGGAGGCGACGGTGAGCGAACTCAAGCTTCCGAAGGACGACCGCAGCATTGAAGTCTACAGACTATCAGGCACGCCGGTTGCGGTTGAAAAACGCAGTGCGGTGGATTTCAACCGCGTCGCCTTCGCCGCCGCCCATGTGGTGGCCGATCCCCTTGCCGATAATGACCCATGGCTGACGCCCGCCATCGACTGGGACGCCACCTTACGTTTCCGTCACCGCCTGTGGGATCTCGGCCTCGGTGTCGCCGAGGCGATGGACACGGCCCAGCGCGGCATGGGGCTCGCATGGCCGCAGGCGCAGGAACTGATTTCCCGTTCGCTGAAGGAGGCGGCCAGCCGCAAGGATGCGCTGATTGCCTGCGGCGTCGGCACCGACCATCTGAATGGCGGCGGTTACGACCTGAACCAGATTGTCGACTCCTATCTGGAACAGCTTGATTTTGTTCAGGGAGAAGGCGGACGCGTGATCCTGATGGCGAGCCGTGCATTGGCTGCGGCGGCGCGTTCCCCGGATGATTATCTCAAGGCCTATGCGCGGGTTCTCTCCCATGCCGACCAGAAAGTGGTGATCCACTGGCTGGGTGAGATGTTCGATCCGGCCCTTGAGGGTTACTGGGGTTCCGGTGACCACATGCAGGCCATGGAAACCTGCCTAGCCATGATCGAGGAGAATGCAGACAAGATCGACGGCATCAAGATTTCGCTTCTCTCCAAGGAAAAGGAAATCGTCATGCGCCGCCGTCTGCCATCGGGCGTTCGCATGTATACCGGCGACGATTTCAACTATGCCGAACTGATCGCCGGTGACGAGAAGGGCCATTCGGATGCGCTGCTCGGCATTTTCGACGCCATAGCGCCAGTTGCTTCGAAAGCGCTCGCCAGCCTGAAGCGCGGGGCGGACAATGAGTTTTTCGATATTCTCGAGCCGACGGTGGCGCTGTCGCGCCATATCTTCAAGGCGCCGACCCGCTTCTACAAGACCGGCGTGGTGTTCCTCGCCTATCTCAACGGGTTGCAAGACCATTTCACCATGGTCGGCGGGCAGGAAAGCACCCGCTCCACGCAGCATTTCGCCGAGCTTTTCCGGCTGGCCGACAAGGCCAATGTGCTGGCCGAGCCGGATCTGGCGACGCATCGCATGAAGGCGTTTCTGGCCGTCCGTGGCATCGGGTGAAGCAAAACAAGGGGAGATACCGAGATGAGCCTTGAAGGCCTTTCCATCAATTTCGCCACCGTGCGGCAGGGCGGCGATTTCGGCGCCATCGTCGATGCCTGCCTTGCCCATGGCATCACCGCCATCTCGCCCTGGCGCGAGCAGGTGCATGGCGTTGGTCTTACGGAAGCCGCCCGCATCGTCGAGCAGAACGGCCTGCGCCTCAGCGGCCATTGCCGTGGCGGCTTTTTCCCCGCACCCGATGCGGAAGGCCGCCGCCGCGCCATTGAGGACAATAAACGCGCCGTCGATGAGGCCGCCGCCATGAAGGCAGACTGCCTCGTGCTTGTCGTGGGCGGCCTGCCCGCCGGCTCGCGTGATCTGAAAGGCGCACGGCAGATGGTGGAGGACGGCATGGCCGAACTTCTTCCCTATGCGCGGGCCGCCGGGGTGCCGCTCGCCATCGAGCCGCTGCATCCTTTTTACGCCGCCGACCGCGCCTGCTTCAACACGCTGAAACAGTCGCTCGATCTCTGCGACAGGCTGGGGTCTGGCACCGGCGTCGCCATCGATGTCTACCACGTCTGGTGGGATCCGGAACTGGAGGAACAGGTGGCGCGCGCAGGCAGGAACGGGCAGATTCTCGCCCACCACGTCTGCGACTGGCTGGTGCCGACCACCGATCCGCTCAATGATCGCGGCATGATGGGCGACGGCGTGATTGACCTGAAGGCATTTCGCGCCATGATCGAGGCCGCCGGCTTCCACGGTCCGCAGGAAGTGGAAATCTTTTCGCATCGCTGGCAGGCGCGGCCGATGGACGAGGTTCTCGCCACCGTGGTCGAGCGTTTCAAGACTGTTTGTTGAGATATCCGGGAGAGAGACAATGCCTGAAAGGGTAAAACGCAAACGCTATGCGCTGGTCGGCACCGGCAATCGCGGCACCACCATGTGGGGTCGCGAATTGCTGGCCGGCTGGAGCGACTATGTCGAACTGGTCGGCATTTGCGACCTGAACCTGATGCGCGCCGAGCGCGCCCGCGCCATGATGGGATCGAGCGCGCCGCTTTACGATGATTTCGACCGGATGATGCTGGAGCAACGCCCGGAACTGGTAATCGTCTGTACGCCTGACGACACCCATGACGACATCATCATCCGCGCGCTCGAAGGCGGCGCCGATGTCATCAGCGAAAAGCCCATGACCACCACCCCGGAAAAGATCGACCGCATTCGCGCGGCGGAGGCCAAAAGCGGCCGCCGCGTCGATGTTTCCTTCAATTACCGTTTTTCGCCGACGGCGGCACGCATCAAGGAGCTGATCGACGACGGCGCCATCGGCACCGTTACCTCCGTCGATTTCCACTGGTATCTCGACAACCAGCACGGCGCGGATTATTTCCGCCGCTGGCACGCCTTTACCGAACATTCCGGCAGCCTCTTCGTGCACAAGGCCACCCACCATTTCGATCTCCTGAACTGGTATCTCGATTCCGATCCCGTCGAGGTGAAGGGCTTCGGGCAATTGCTGCATTATGGCAAGAACGGCCCGTTCCGGGGAACGCGCTGTCGCACCTGTCCGCACAAGGGCGAGTGCGATTATTTCATGGACCTCGGCGCCGATCCCTTCCTCGATGCGCTCTATGAAGACCCTTCGAGCATTGACGGCTATATGCGCGATGCCTGCGTCTTCCGCGAGGAGATCGACATACCCGATACGATGAGCGCCTCGATCCGTTATGCCAGCGGCGTACAGGTCTCCTATTCGCTCAACACCTACATGCCGATCGAGGGCCACCACATCGCCTTCAACGGCCATAAGGGCCGCATCGAGATGCGCCAATATGAAAAGCAGCCGTGGACGGAGCCGCCGGCCGATGAAATCCTGCTGGTGAAAAGCTTCGGTGGCGGTGTCGAGCACATCTGGGTGCCGCATGAGCCGGGCGGCCATTATGGCGGCGACAACCGCATGCGCGACATGATCTTCAAGCCCGGCTCCAACGACCGACTGCGGCAGCGGGCGGGTTCGCGCGCCGGCGCCATGTCCGTTCTGACAGGCGTGGCGGCGCTGAGAAGCGCTCGCGAAGGCGGCTCCCAGCCGGTAAAATCACTGCCCCTTTAGCTTATTCCGGCCCGTGGCCCATCGAAGCTCGGGCCGGCATTTGCCAAAAAAGAACGGACGATATTCCACAGATTACGCGCTTCTTCCATGCCGGTAAAATGATGGCCGGGGGAAGAAAGAGTGAGTCATGTCCAGTTTTGAATCCTTCGTTCCGCTCATCATCATCGGCGTCAGCCTTGTCATATTCTTCAAATGGGTAGGGCGGGACATGAACCGGGAAGAGAAAAAGCCGCGTTCCCGCCGCTGACGGCGGAAATGCGCCTCGACGCGGCGTGGAGACGGAACCCTCGCCTTTTCCGGAGCGTTTTCCCTATAAAGGAGGATGCGAGATGACGAAGAAAACAAAACCCAAAACAGCCGAAAAAGGACCTTCCAGTCCGAACGACATTCCGCCCGCCGGCCCGCATGCCAAGCCTTCCCTCACCGACTATGAAAAGACGCCGGGCGCGGGCAGCCTGCCGGATGACGGCGCAAAAGACGTGTCTCCCGGCGGAGGTTGACGACATCTGAAATATCCGGTCGATCCGGACTTGTTTTGGCCACATTGCTTTCCTATATGGCGTTCAAGGCAATCGCTGGTGAGCGCAAATGATATTGCACTCGCGGTTGTTTTCGCTTCGGACTTTTGACCACGGATGTACTGGCACTGGTGTTGAGAGCGATATGAGGAAGGTCGGTGCAATATTGCCCCGGCCTTTTTTGTTGCCTGCCGCATCCTTCGCCGCCGTCAGCGGAATTAACTTGCCTATCCCCCTTAAACGGCGCACGCTTCCCCATCGGTAATTAAAGGGCGTTGCCGCCGTCAGGCCCGTTGCACTCAGAGCCCTGTTCCGCCTGCTGACCGGCGGGAACGATCCGGAATTCACGCGACATGCATGGCGGCACGGGCCGGGAGCGGTTTCCCTGGCGTTGCCCGCGTTTCTGGGCGCGAGAACGTCTCCACAGCCCCTCCGGATGGCGACGCGACGCATCGGCTTTTGTGGACCCCACAAGAAAGGAGGACAAAATGTCTTCCGCATATGAAAATTGCATCATCACCTCCGATGACCTCAAAATGCTCCAGTCCGTGCTGGAGGGCCTCGGTTATGATCGCCACACCATGGATGACGAAGTCATTCTGTATAACAATGCAGCCCGCAAGGTGATCCAGCTTTTTCAGGATGGCTTGACCGACCCCGCCGATATTTCCGAGGAAATGCTGTTTCTGTTCGGTGTCCACAAGCATGAACGCGTAAAACCGTGGAAACCGCTGCCGCGTTACGCCATCCAGGGCCTGCCGCCACTTTACCGATGATGCGGTCGTCGCTTCCATGGAAAACACGCGAAGCGGCCTTCAAAATCACCGATGAAAATAACGGCTTGGCAAAAGCCGTATATCAGGCAACACTGAAATTGAGCCTTCCGTGCGCGATCAGGCGTACTGGCGGCTTGGGTATGGAATGGCGTGAAGCTGAATTGCGGGGACCGCGACCAGCCTGCGCCGAACCCGACTTGTTCCATACCGGCAAGTTTTGCGTCTGCGTGGAGGGTGAGTATGACGTATGACTGGAGCGGCCGCAAAATGCGCCGCATGCGAGCGGCGAAACTGACGATCATCAGCCTCGTCGCAGCTTTCGTGCTGACGGCCCCGATCTTCGCCCATTATTGAAGTTTGCGGATACGCGGCAGGATCATACCGGCTGGCGGATGTCATTCCGCTTTCTCAGCCGGTTCTTCAGCCATTTCTGAACGGGCTGGTCGTAATAGACCGTCAGCCACCATGACAGGCAGGTCGTGGCGATGAGAAAGACGATACCGGCCGGCAGGGCGACCGTCTCCCGCATCGCCGCCGGGGCCAGGAACTCCGTCCAGGCCAGAAGCGGGATATGCAGCACGTAGACCGCGTAAGACGCCGTGCCGAGAAAGACGGACACCGCACCCACCTTCTGCCCCGGAACCGTCTTGCTGGCGACAAACAGCAGCAGCGGCCAGACAAGCAGGACAACGGCAAGATCGAAGAACGGCCGAAGCTCGCGCGAGATGGGCACGGCCAGAATGAGGCAGACCAGCAGCAGACAAAGTGCGGCCTGCACGGGCTTCAGCGCCGGCACGCGGTTGCGGAAACGGTAAATCAGCACGCCGGCAAAAAACGAAAAGAACACCCGCCCCATGCCGGCATACATTTCATGCCAGCGGAAACCGGCATGCAGACGGCCGAACTCCGCAGCCGCCACCACCAGCACAATCGCGCTGACGGCCAGCACTGCGGCAATCTGTCTCGTCGTGGCCTTCACACCCCAGCGGGCATAAAATGCATTCACCACCAGTTCGTTGAAGAGCGACCATGCCGGGCTGACGAGAAACAGCGCACCGTTCAGCGTGAGCGTGAAGGGTGCGGGCAAAAAGAGCAGCCCGGTTACGAGGGCGAAGACAAGCTCGCCGGGATCGACAAGGCGGTGCAGATCGTCAATCGGCGTCGGTAGACCGAGCGTATAAAGACAGATGAAATAGACCGCCATCAAGGCCAGCGCCAGCACATAGAGCGGGTAAAGGCGCGCGAAGCGCGCCTTCATGAAAAAGCCGGACGTGATCGCTCCTTCGCGCAGTTTCCGGCTATAGGCATGCGCCAGCACGAAACCGCTCAGCGCAAAAAACAGATCCACGGCAAGATAGCTCGAGGCCGGATCCCGGCCGAAAAACTGCTCGGCATGGCGATGCACGATGAACAGCGCAGCCACGCCCCTTATACCATCGAGCAATATGAAGCGTTCCGGGGACGACTGGATCATGACGTTGATGCTCGGCGAAATCTGGCTGATTGTTGACGGAAAACGAGCTTTACCGCGTCGCGGTCCATCGCTTCCAGTCACAAACTGGTTAGTGTGGCGAGCACCCGTCATTTTATGGGGCGCTTACTCATGGTCGACACCCTTTCGCAGCCGCGAAAGGCATGCTACGTCCGGGTGTCATCGATGTTCCGACCCTTTGACCCTGCCGCCCCGTCCTCGCAAAATCCAGTTTGATTTCGCAGGGATATCATCCGGCGAGGTTAGGATGGGGCGGATCCGGCGGCAGGCAACTTTCGCGGAGTCTCACCATGTCCACCATTGCAGAACGTATCAGAAAAATCATCGTGGACCAGCTTGGCGCAGACCCCGCCACCATCGTGGACGACGCCAGTTTTGCTGACGATCTCGGTGCGGATTCGCTCGAGACCGTTCAGATCGTCATGGAAATCGAAGAGGAATTCGGGGTGGAAATCCCAGATTCCGCCGCAAGCACGATCCTGACCGTTGGCGACGCCATCCGCTTCGTCGAAAAAAACAAGGCGTGACCGGCGGGGGGATTTACCCCGCAGACAAAGCCGCGACGGGATCGAGCTTCGACGCGTTGCGCGCCGGCAGATAACCGAAGACAACGCCGATCAGCGTCGAGCAGACGAAGGCGGCGATAATCGACGCCGTGGAATAGACCATGGCGAAATTGCTGCTGAAGGCGGAAAAAAGCGCGCCGAAGCCGAGGCTGCCCAGCACGCCCAGTGTACCGCCGATGATGCAGACCAGCACCGCCTCGATCAGGAACTGCCGCAGAATATCGGTGCGTCGCGCGCCCACCGCCATGCGCACGCCGATTTCCGACACGCGTTCAGACACCGAAACGAGCATGATATTCATCACCCCGATGCCGCCGACCAGCAGCGAAATCACCGCAATGGCGGCAATCAGAAGGGTCAGCGTCTGCGTGGTGCTCGTGATGGTCTGGCGGATATCGTCGGTATTGAGAATGTAGAAATCCCGTGTGCCGTGCCGCTGGGTCAGAAGCGTCGTCACCGCCTGTTCGGCGATTGAG
>QFOL01000171.1 GCA_003241215.1 Agrobacterium fabrum | reverse complement strand
ATGTCTTCGGCTTTCTGCTCGGCTTCCTGTTCTTCGGGCTTTTCGATCGACGCTTGGTCTGAGCTGATCACGCTCCTTGTCGGCCGTGGCGCAAATTTGCTTTTGCGCCTCCCATCCGGGATTGCATTCATGCGGTCCTCAGCGCACCATATCCCATGATTTGCAACCGCCGGGGGAGACTGCGGCGCTGCGTATCGCTGAAAAGAGGAGGAAGGCATGCCAACATTCGTAAAGGATCTTCTCGACCGCAAGGGCCGGGACGTCGTGACTGTCGGTCCGGAGGTCAGCATCGGTGAGGCGGCGGGAACGCTGCATGCGCATAAGATCGGTTCCGTTGTCGTGACCGACGCCGATGGCGTGGTTCTCGGCATCTTCACGGAACGCGATCTGGTAAAGGCCGTGGCGGGCCAGGGTGCCGCTTCCCTCCAGCAATCCGTGTCGGTGGCCATGACCAAGAATGTCATTCGCTGTCATCACAATTCCACCACCGATGAGCTGATGGAAATCATGACGGGCGGACGCTTCAGGCATGTGCCGGTTGAAGAGAATGGCCGGCTTGCCGGCATCATCTCCATCGGTGACGTGGTGAAGGCGCGGATCGGCGAGATCGAAGCCGAAGCGGAGCACATCAAGGCCTATATTGCCGGATGATCTTGCGTCCCGGCGTCAGACAGCTGGAAAAGCTTCAGCCTCGGGCCGGGACTCATACATCGCCTTCCGTCACGTATCGCCATTGAAGAAAGTCGGCTATTTTGGTGGATATGTCCACGTAGAAGTCTCGCTGTGGACAATCGGCGCAGACAATTTCAACCCGATTGAACTGTGAAATGAATTTGCCGCTGCTTGACCAGTTGCCATCGGCCGTTCCTTTCACGATGGTGATGTCGATCCAGGGCTGACCCTCCGCCGACGCAAAGCTGACATCGTTTGTCCGTTTGAGTTCAGGTTGTTCTTCCAGAAACCCGATCAATCGATCCGTGTCGCATAGTGTGTTTTCGTCGGTCGGGGGCAGGATTGAGATATACCAATACATGGTCTCACCACGGCTGGGCGCTTCATCTATCTGTTTCGTGCTTAAAGCAGGGCGCTAGCGCCGGAATGCCTGCTGCATGCGCTCAAGCTCCGGAATGCGGGAACGCGTTTCCTCATATCCCCGGTCGATGGCTTCGCTGGCGCGATGGAATTCCGAGAGGCCGATATCGTTGATGCGGGGGTGCAGCATGAGGTCGGGCGGGTCGCCCGCCAGGCGCGAGCGCGAAATTCGGTCCTGAATGATGTTGAAAGCCTGCACCATGACACCCGGCAGGCCGGGACGCGGCGGGCTTTCCACCGCCGGTGCGACGCCGCCATGCGATGGCGAGGCGGCGTGCTTGACCACGGCGGAGCGGCCGAAGAGGTCGTAATTCAGATTGACCGCGACGACCAGCGCCTGCTCATAGGCCCGGCAGACCGAAACCGGCACGGGATTGACGAGCGCGCCGTCGATCAGGGTGCGGCCGTTGCACTGCACGGGTTCGAAAATGCCCGGCAGCGCATAGGAAGAGCGCAGCGCGGTGACGAGATCGCCCTGGTGAATCCAGACCTCGTGGCCGGTGCGCAGTTCCGTCGCGACGGCGATGAAGGGATGATCGAGGTTTTCGACGCGCAGGCCTTCCAGATGTTCCTGCATGCGCTTGGTCAGCCGCATGCCGCCGAAGAGCCCGCCGCCGCCGATGGTGAGATCGAGCAGGCCGGCAATGCGGCGCATCGTCAGCGAGCGGGCGAATTCTTCCAGCTCATCGAGCTTGCCGGCGAGATAACAACCGCCCACCAGCGCGCCGATCGAGGTGCCGGCGATCATGCCGATCTTCACCCCGGCCTCATCCAGCGCCCGCAGGACGCCGATATGGGCCCAGCCGCGCGCCGCTCCGCCGCCAAGGGCGAGCGCAATCCTGCGCGTATCGACGATCTGGTTGACCGGCGGTTCATTGCCTAGGGCTTCGGGATTGCCAGCCGCAAGATGATTGTGACGATTTCCCCATCCCAACATGACCGCACTCCCTGCCAGTTCCGTCAGGCTCCGTCCTATCCCCGGAACCCGCTATATTGGTAGCAAATTGGTGCGGCCGATGGAAGGTGGCCGTTCAACTTGCGGAATAGGTGGTCGCCGGATCGAAATGGCGGGTATCGTCGGTGATCTTCGTCACCGCCTGGCCGTCGGAGAGTTCGACCGTGCGATAAAAACAGGAGCGGCGACCGGTGTGGCAGGTCGCGTCATGGCCGGCGACGGAGACCTTCAGCCACACGGCGTCCTGATCGCAGTCGGTGCGGAATTCCTTCACCGTCTGCAGATTGCCTGACGTTTCGCCCTTCTTCCAGATACTGTCGCGCGAGCGGCTGTAATAGTGAGCGATGCCCGTCTCCAGCGTCAGCGACAGGGCTTCCGCATTCATATGCGCGACCATCAGCAACTCGCCGTCACGCGCATCGGTGACCACGGCGGTGACGAGGCCGTGGGCATCGAATTTCGGCGAAAAGAGACCTGCGTTTTCGAGCACTTCCTTGTCCGCAGGCGCGGACGGAAACGAAATGGACATGGCTACCCCGGGGAGAAAAGCAGAGAATGTCAAAGCGGCAGGGAAAAGGAATCAGCCCGCCACTTTGTCTGAGCATCGGGTTTTTAAAACCCCGCGCTACACCTTTCGGCCCGGCGCCTAGCGGTTCCGCACCATGGTCATGAAGCGCACCTGTTCGGCCGGATCGTTCTTGAACGTGCCGGTGAAACTGGTGGTCAGCGTCATCGAGCCCTGCTTGTTTACGCCGCGCATGGACATGCACATATGTTCGGCGTCGATCATGACGGCCACGCCGCGCGGTTTCAGGGTTTCCTCGATCGATCTGGCGATCTGCGCGGTCATGTTTTCCTGCGTCTGCAGGCGGCGGCCGAAGATTTCGACGACACGGGCGATCTTCGACAGGCCGAGCACGCGGCCCGCCGGAAGATAGGCGACATGCGCCTTGCCGACGATCGGCACCATATGGTGTTCGCAATGGGAGAAGAAGGGGATGTCACGCACCAGCACAACATCGTCATAACCGCCGACTTCCTCGAAGGTCGTGCCGAGCACGTCCTGAACGTTGAGCTCATAACCGGCAAAAAGCTCGCGATAGGCCTTGGCGACGCGCTTCGGCGTATCCAGAAGTCCTTCGCGGGCCGGATTTTCTCCTGCCCAGCGCAGAAGAACGCGCACTGCTTCCTCCGCTTCGGCCTGGCTTGGGCGAGCTTCTGCCACGTCGGGTTTTGCGCCAGCGCCGGGGAAATTCTTCACGATCGCATCCATTCCGTCTCTCCCGATGCGGGTAAAGGCCGCACCTGAATTCGTTTTTCATCGCGAACTCATGTTCGCAGTTGCTGCTATCTGGTTGTTTTACAGCATTTTGGCAAGACCGATGCTGTTATTTCGGTATCGGAGCCGTTAATTTGATCACGGCTTGATGTCCAGAAAGCTCGTTAGCATATAATGAGAACGAAGGGCAGGAAAGCTTCACTGCGACAAACGCTGTGTTTGAAAAATTTGACCTGTCCCGTTTTTGGGCATTTTTGAGCGCGCCGGGCACCAACGATGGACGATATCTACAATAATCGCATTCTGGACTTTGCCGGGAATATTCCGCTGACAGGTGTTCTTGAAGATGCCGACGCCAGCGCCGAAAAACACTCCCGTCTGTGCGGTTCGAAGCTCAAGGTCTATCTGAAGGTCGAAGGCGGCATCGTGACGGCGTTTTCGCATGAGGTTCGCGCCTGCGCGCTCGGCCAGGCCTCCGCCTCCATCATGGCGCATCACATCATCGGGGCTTCCAGCGGCGAAATCCGGCAGGCGCGGGAAGACATGCTCGCCATGCTGAAACAGGACGGTGAGGGGCCGACGGGCCGATTCGAGGATATGAGGGTGCTTCAGCCTGTCCGCGATTTCAAGGCCCGCCACGCTTCCACCATGCTGACCTTCGAAGCGGTGGTCGATGCGCTCGACCAGATCGAAGGCCGGCCGGTTCTGAACGTCGCGGGTTAGGCGATGTGCGGCGAACCGGGCTGCCGGCATTCCGAGAAGGCGGTAAGGGCCGGGCGATCCCGCAACTGGGGCGGCACTTTTGCCAAAACGCCGGGGCGGCTTCTGGGCGTCGGTTTCATCCGGCTTTATCAGCTGACGCTATCCGGCTTTATCGGAAATTCCTGCCGTCATATCCCCACCTGCTCCGAATATGGCTATGAAGCCATTGCCCGCCATGGGCTCTGGGCCGGCGGATGGATGACGCTGTTTCGCGTCGCGCGCTGCGGCCCGGGCGGAACCAGCGGGCTGGACCCGGTGCCGGAAGCAATCGATCGCAGCAGGCGCTGGTGGATGCCGTGGCGTTACTGGAGCCCGCATCGATGAATGACCATGTGGCCCTGCTGCACAGCATCGTGCTGGGTGCCGGCAAGCGGCTCGTCATGGCCGATCTCAGGGCATTGGCGGAAGAGCTGGGATTTGCCGAATGCAGGACCCTTGTCGCGACCGGAAATCTGGTTTTCCGCGCCGGGGCGGTACCTGTTAGAGAGATTGAGGACAGGCTGGAGCGCGCCTTCGAAGACCGCTTCGGCAAACATGTCGATATTCTGGTTCGTTCGGGCGGCAACTGGCTGAAACTGGCGGCGGATAACCCGTTTCCGCACGGCAATCCGCCTGACGTCTGCGTTCGGGTCATGCGGGAGCCGCTTGACGGCAAGGTTCTTGGATTGCTCGATATGTATCGCCAGCAGGAAAAAATTGCCGTGGTCGGCGGCGACTTGTGGATCGATTTTTGCGGCAAGCCGAGCGAGAGCAGGCTGCTGTCCGTGCTGACCACCAAAAGGCTCGGTATCGGCACGACCCGCAACGCCAATACGGTCAATGGTCTCGCGCAAATGCTTCGCTGACCTGTCCTTCGCCTTTGACTGCAATGGCAAAAGCCTTTATCAGCCTGCCTGTCCGCGTGTCGCGGGCAAATCATTATTCCAACACCACCCGCATTCGTTGGCGGGACTGGACAGGAGATTAGACAATGTCTGAAACTGTTTCCCTTACATTTCCCGATGGATCCGTGCGCAGCTACCCCGCCGGTACGACCGGCCGCGAGGTCGCCGAATCCATTTCCAAATCGCTTGCCAAGAAGGCTGTCGCCATTGCGCTTGACGGCACCGTGCGCGATTTGTCCGAGACCATCACCGATGGCAAGATCGAGATCGTCACGCGTGAAGACGGGCGTGCGCTGGAGCTCATCCGTCACGATGCCGCCCACGTCATGGCCGAAGCCGTGCAGGAACTGTGGCCCGGCACGCAGGTGACGATCGGCCCTGTCATCGAGAACGGCTTTTATTACGACTTCGCCAAGAACGAACCCTTCACGCCGGAAGATCTGCCGAAGATCGAAAAGCGCATGAAGGAAATCATTCTGCGCAACAAGCCGTTTACCCGCGAGGTCTGGTCGCGCGAAAAGGCCAAGGAAGTTTTTGCCGCCAAGGGCGAGAACTACAAGGTCGAGCTGGTCGACGCCATTCCGGAAGGTCAGGACCTGAAGATCTATTATCAGGGCGACTGGTTCGATCTCTGCCGTGGCCCGCATATGGCCTCCACGGGGCAGATTGGCACGGCCTTCAAGCTGATGAAGGTGGCCGGCGCCTATTGGCGCGGTGACAGCAACAATGCGATGCTGTCGCGCATCTACGGTACCGCCTGGGCGACGCAGGAAGAGCTGGACAATTATCTGCACGTGCTGGCTGAAGCCGAAAAGCGCGACCATCGCCGTCTCGGCCGCGAAATGGACCTGTTCCATTTCCAGGAAGAAGGCCCGGGCGTCGTGTTCTGGCACGGCAAGGGCTGGCGCATGTTCCAGACGCTGACGGCCTATATGCGCCGCCGGCTCGCCAATACCTATCAGGAAGTCAACGCGCCGCAGGTGCTGGACAAGTCGCTGTGGGAAACCTCCGGTCACTGGGGCTGGTATCAGGAAAACATGTTCGCGGTGAAATCCGCCCATGCCTTCACCCATCCCGATGACGAGGAAGCTGATCAGCGCGTCTTCGCACTGAAGCCGATGAACTGCCCGGGTCACGTACAGATCTTCAAGCATGGCTTGAAGTCTTACCGCGAAATGCCCGTCCGTCTTGCGGAATTTGGTACCGTGCATCGTTACGAGGCTTCCGGCGCGCTGCATGGCCTGATGCGCGTTCGCGGCTTCACCCAGGACGATGCGCATGTCTTCTGCACGGAAGAGCAGATGGCGGCGGAGTGCCTGCGTATCAACGACCTCATCCTCTCCGTCTATGAGGATTTCGGTTTCAGCGAAGTCGTCGTCAAGCTCTCCACGCGCCCTGAAAAGCGTGTCGGTTCCGACGATCTCTGGGATCGCGCCGAAAGCGTGATGATGGATGTTCTGAAGACCATCGAGGAGCAGTCCGGCGGCCGCATCAAGACCGGCATTCTGCCGGGCGAGGGCGCGTTCTACGGGCCGAAGTTCGAATATACGCTGAAGGACGCCATCGGCCGTGAATGGCAATGCGGCACGACGCAGGTGGACTTCAACCTGCCGGAACGTTTCGGCGCCTTCTATATCGACCAGAACTCCGAAAAGACGCAGCCGGTGATGATCCATCGCGCCATCTGCGGTTCCATGGAGCGTTTCCTCGGCATTCTCATCGAGAACTTCGCCGGTCACATGCCGCTGTGGTTCGCGCCGCTTCAGGTCGTGGTCGCGACGATTACCTCGGATGCCGATGATTACGGTCGCGAAGTGGCCGAAGCGCTGCGCGAGGCGGGCATGGCGGTCGAGACCGACTTCCGCAACGAGAAGATCAACTACAAGGTCCGCGAGCATTCGGTGACCAAGGTTCCGGTCATCATCGTCTGCGGCCGCAAGGAAGCGGAAGAGCGTACCGTCAATATCCGCCGTCTCGGCTCGCAGAACCAGACGTCGATGTCGCTGGAAGACGCGATTACCAGCCTTGTGGACGAGGCGACGCCGCCGGATGTGAAGCGCAAGCTTGCGGCGAAGAAGCAGGTTGCGTGAGAAATGACAACGGCCCCTTCGGGGGCCGTTTTGTTTGTGGGTGAGGGGCGCTAAAAGCTCTCTGCACGTCATCCTCGGGCTTGACCCGAGGATGACGTGGAGTGTGTAGGGCCTTCAAGGCGCTCCGCCTTTGAGCAGGCAGCGAAACCTACTCGAAATCCCCGGTCATATCTTCCGGTGCCTGATCCTTCATCAGCAATTCGACATCCGAATCCCGGCCCGAGGTCACCTTGAAATTGCGCTGGAAAACCTTGTCCTTGTTACGGGCGATGGCGGTATATTCGCCTTCCGCCAGCACCATGGTCGAAAAGGCGCTGACGCTTTCGTTCACCACGTCGCCGCCGCCGTTCAGCACCGACCAGGCCGTATCGGCAATCGCCTCACCGCCCTCTTCGGAGACGAGCTTGAGGGTGATCTGCGCCGCCTGATGCTGCAGCGTCGCTTCGGTCAGCTTGCCGGCTTCCACCTGGATGTCGGCGCGCACCACCGCGTTGACGTTGCCATATTCGGAAACCACGTGGTAGGTGCCGGCATTCAGCCGCACGATGGTGTTGGGCTTGATATCGGACATGACGAGGCCGCGCTCGCCATCGGGGCGGGCGTCTGACGAATAGACGGAAAATTTGAGCTGGTTGCCGGAAATCTGCTTGTCGGAACCCGCAACCGCATTCAGCACGAAACCGCCGGCATCGAGAATCAGCACCTGTTTCTGGACGTTGCCTGACGTCGGGACATTGAGCTTCTTGGTGACGCCCGCGCGGCCGAAGGCGACGTTGACGAAATATTCGCCCGGCACCAGATGGAATTCCGCCGAGCCGCCCTCGGAGCTTGCCAGCATCGGCAGCTTGCCGTCGGCGCCGGGAATGGGGCTGAAGACGCGCCAGGACAGGCCTTCCTTCACCGCTTCGCCTTCGCTGGTCAGCTTGGCTTCCATGGCGATATCGCGGGCGGTGCTTTCGGGGGCATTTGGCGCTGTCGGGGCGGTGAAAGCATTGAGTTTCGGCATTTTCGGCGTGCCGCCGAGCTGCTTGAAGTCTTTAAAGGCATCCTGCGAAAAAGCGGCCTGTGATAAAAGGCCAAGCGCAGCACATGCAATGGCCAGACGTGCCGCGATTTTGATTGCCGACATTTTCGATACCGATTGACTTCTTGATTTTCCCGCATCACTTCAAAACCAATGC
>QFOL01000626.1 GCA_003241215.1 Agrobacterium fabrum | reverse complement strand
TGGTCCGGTATCGACGTGGACTATTGCCGTGGTATTGCCACCGCGGTTTTCGGTGATCCTTCGAAAGCCAAGTTCGTCGCCCTTTCGAGCAAGGACCGTTTCCCGGCTCTCCAGTCCGGTGAAGTCGACGTTCTGACCCGTAACACCACCTGGACCATCAGCCGCGACACGTCGCTGGGCTTCAACTTCCGCACCGTCAACTATTATGACGGCCAGGGCTTCATCGCCAAGAAGAGTCTCAACGTGAAGTCCGCTCTCGAGCTCTCCGGCGCCGCCGTCTGCGTTCAGACCGGCACGACCACCGAGCTTAACCTCGCCGACTACTTCAAGACCAACAATCTGCAGTACAACCCGGTCGTTTTCGAAAAGGAAGCCGACGCAACCTCCGCTTATGATGCCGGCCGTTGCGACGTCTACACCACCGACCAGTCGGGTCTCTACGCAATCCGTCTGAAGCTGAAGAACCCGGACGAAAACGTCGTTCTGCCGGAAGTCATCTCCAAGGAGCCGCTTGGCCCGGCCGTTCGCCAGGGTGACGACCAGTGGTTCGATATCGTCAGCTGGGTTCACTACGCCATGGTCAACGCCGAAGAACTTGGCGTCACCTCCAAGAATGTCGACGAGCAGAAGAACAGCGCCAACCCGGACGTGAAGCGTCTGCTCGGCACGGAAGAAGGCACCAAGATCGGTACCGATCTCGGCGTGACCAACGACTGGGCCTATAACATCGTCAAGCTGGTGGGCAACTACGGCGAAGTCTTCGGCCGCAACGTCGGTGCGGGCTCGCCGCTGAAGATCGAGCGCGGCCAGAACGCGCTTTGGACCAAGGGCGGCCTGCAATACGCACCGCCGGTCCGTTGATCGGCTCCATCGTCGGCTAGGTCACGACAGGAGGCTGGGCGCCGCCCGGCCTCTATTTGGAATTCTATAAATAAGCTCGCAAAGAGCATATAAAAGGGAAAGGTGCCTATGGCAGGCAACGCGGTCAGTTCGCAACGATCGCGCGCGCAAAGCGCGTCGTCACT
>QFOL01000625.1 GCA_003241215.1 Agrobacterium fabrum | reverse complement strand
ATCCGCAATCCGTCACCCCGGACCAGATCCGGGGTCCAGCGTGATCAAGTCCTTGATCACGAAAGACTCTTTCACGGCGCAGACGCGCCGTGGCTGGATTCCGGATCTAGTCCGGCATGACGGAGGAGAGGTTTTCGAACCCTGCCGTCACCCGCAAACTTGAGGATGATCCCAACCCCGGCGGTTAGTTCAGCGCGACCGCGATTTCCGCAGCCAGCTGGGCATTGTTGCGCACCAGCGCGATATTGGTTTCCAGGCTGCGGCCGTCCGTCAGGCGGAAGATGTCGCCGAGCAGGTAGGGGGTGACTTCCTTGCCGGTGACCTCGTCGCGCTCGGCGTGGGAGATGGCGCGGTTGATGTAGATTTCCATTTCCTCGCGCGGAATCTCGTCTGCTTCGGGCACGGGATTGGCCACCAGCATGCCGCCATCGATACCCAGCTGTTCGCGGGTTGCCTGGAAATTGGCAATCGCCGCCGGGCTGTTCAGCGAGAGCGGGCTCGGCAGGCCGGAGGAGCGCGACCAGAAGGCGGGGAATTCTTCCGAACCGAAGGTGATGACGGGCACGCCATTGGTTTCGAGAACCTCGAGCGTTTTCGGAATGTCGAGGATCGCCTTCGCGCCGGCGCAGACGACGATCACGCCGGTCTTCGCAAGCTCGGTCAGATCGGCGGAGATGTCGAAGGTCTCTTCAGCGCCCTTGTGCACGCCGCCGATGCCGCCTGTCGCAAAAACGCGGATGCCGGCGCGGGCGGCGGCGATCATGGTGGCGGCAACCGTGGTGGCGCCGGTGCGGCGTTCGGCAATCGCGAAGGCGATATCGGCGCGCGAAACCTTCATGGCGTCGGTGGTCTGGGCGAGCGCCTCGAGCTGGTCCTTCTCAAGGCCGATATGCAGCGTGCCGTGAATGACGGCGATGGTGGCCGGAACCGCACCCTGATCACGGATGATCTGCTCGACGCTTTCCGCCATCTCGATATTGCCGGGGTAGGGCATGCCATGGGTGATGATGGTCGATTCAAGCGCGACGATC
>QFOL01000170.1 GCA_003241215.1 Agrobacterium fabrum | reverse complement strand
ATGGGCACGGCAGATCATATTCGGTGTCACGTTGCTAGCGCTGATGCTGCTTTATGGCCGCCAAAAGCAGTTGCGTGTGTGACAGATGAGCAAAGACCAAGGTTCGAATATCAGGGAAGTGGCAGCTCTCGCGGGCGTTTCCATCGCGACCGTATCGCGGGCGCTGCAACAACCCGACAAGGTTCGCCCGGAAACCCGCAAGAAGGTTTTCGACGCCGTGCGGCAGGCGAACTTCGTTCCCAATGCGCAGGCGGCCAGTTTCCGCCGCCAATCCAACAACACCGTCATCCTTCTCGTTCGCGATATCGGCAACCCGTTTTATCTCGAAATCTACAAGGGCGTTGAGGAGGCGGCGGGCGAAGCGGGCTTCAAGGTGCTGATGGGCGACGCCCGCAACGACGAGAACCGCGTGGCGACCCATATCGACATGGTGCGCCAGAAACATGCCGACGGGCTTATCCTGATGACCGGCCAGTTTCCCTCCGAGCTTCTCGATCAGGGCGATGCGCTGCCGCCCATCGTCATTGCGTCGGAAACGGTGCCCGGCCTCGCGCTGCCGACCGTCAAGGTGGACAACCGCGCCGCCTCCATCAACGCCATGCGCCACCTCATCGCTGCAGGGCATCAAAGGATCGTGCATCTGGCCGGCCCCGTTCCGGAAAGTCTGGCGCAGGAGCGTTTCGACGGTTACCGCGCGGCACTTGCTGAGGCCGGCATAACTTACAGTGACGAACTAGTGGTGACGGGCGATTACAGCATCGAGGCCGGCCGTCAGGCGATTGGCAGTCTTCTCGAAGGCGGTATTGCCTTCACCGCGATCTTCGCCTCGAGCGACCAGATGGCGATTGGCGCGATCAGCGAATTGCGGGCGCGCGGCGTTTCGGTTCCTGCCGATGTCTCCGTCATCGGCTTCGACGATATCATTTTCGCCAATGCCTTTGAGCCGCCGCTGACGACAGTGCGCCAGCCCCGCCAGGAAATGGGCCGCAGGGCCATGGCGCTGATGGTGGACCGGCTGAACGGCAAACGCACGGCCGAAACCATCGTGCTGGATACGGAACTGGTGGTGCGCGGCTCGGTCGCGCCCTGCCGCCCGCCGCATCGGTAGCGGCCAGACTGTGAATGCAAGGAGTGTAAGGACATGAAGACGATCAAAGGCCCGGCGATTTTCCTCGCGCAATTTGTCGGGGACAAGGCCCCCTTCGACACGCTCGACAATCTCGGCCGATGGGCGGCTTCCCTCGGTTACAAGGGCATTCAGGTCCCGACCGATCCCAGGCTCTTCGATCTGGAAAAAGCCGCCGCATCCAAGACCTATTGCGACGACATCAAGGGCCGTCTGGCCGAGATTGGCGTGGAGATTACCGAGCTTTCGACCCATATTCAGGGCCAGCTCGTCGCCGTTCATCCTGTCTACGATGAAATGTTCGATGGTTTCGCGCCAGTTGAACTGCGCGGCAAACCGCAGGCGCGGCAGGAATGGGCGGCCAACCAGCTGAAATGCGCGGCGAAAGCCTCGCAGCATCTCGGCCTCAAGAGCCATGCGACTTTCTCCGGCGCACTTGCCTGGCCGTTCGTGTATCCATGGCCGCAGCGTCCGGCTGGTCTTGTCGAAATGGCCTTTGCCGAGCTTGGCAAGCGCTGGACGCCCATTCTCGATGCTTTCGAGGAAAACGGCGTCGATCTCTGCTACGAGCTGCATCCGGGTGAGGACCTGCATGACGGCGTCACCTTCGAGCGTTTTCTCGAGGTCACCGGTAACCATCCGCGCGCCAACATCCTCTACGATCCCTCCCACTTCGTCCTTCAGGCGATGGATTATCTCGATTTCATCGACATCTACCACGAGCGCATCTGCGCCTTTCACGTGAAGGATGCCGAGTTCAATCCGACCGGCCGTTCCGGCGTTTATGGCGGTTATCAAGGCTGGGTCGACCGGCCGGGGCGTTTCCGTTCGCTGGGCGACGGGCATGTCGATTTCGGCGCGGTGTTTTCCAAGCTCACCCAATATGACTTCGACGGCTGGGCGGTGCTGGAATGGGAATGCGCGCTGAAACACCCGGAAGACGGTGCGCGTGAGGGTGTCGGCTTCATTCAAGATCACATCATCCGCGTGACCGAGCGGGCTTTCGACGATTTCGCCAAAAGCGGTGTCGATGATGCCGCCAACCGCCGCCTCCTCGGTCTGTGAAAGGAAATCCCATGTCTCCCACAACAGCGAAATTCAACAGCCGCCGCATTCGTCTCGGTATGGTCGGCGGCGGTCAGGGCGCGTTCATCGGTGCGGTGCATCGCATCGCAGCCCGTCTGGATGACCGTTACGAGCTGGTGGCCGGCGCGCTTTCTTCCGATCCGGCACGCGCCAGCGCTTCGGCAACGCTGCTCGGCATTGCGCCCGAGCGCTCCTATGTGTCGTTCGAGGAAATGGCGGCGGCCGAGGCCGGCCGTGTGGACGGGATTGAGGCCGTCGCCATCGTCACCCCCAATCACCTGCATTTTGCCCCGTCCAAGGCGTTTCTCGACGCCGGCATCCATGTCATCTGCGACAAGCCGGTCACCGCGACGCTGGAAGAGGCCAAAGAACTGGCAAAGATCGTCAGGGCATCCGACAGGCTGTTCATCCTGACGCACAACTACACCGGTTACGCCATGCTGCGGCAGATGCGGGAGATGATCGCAAACGGCGATATCGGCAAGCTGCGCCATGTCCAGGCTGAATATGCGCAGGACTGGCTGACCGAAGCAGTCGAAAAGACCGGTGCGAAAGGCGCGGAATGGCGCACGGACCCGAGCCGCTCCGGCGCGGGCGGGGCAATCGGCGATATCGGCACCCATGCCTTCAATGCCGCCGCCTTCGTGACGGGTGAAATCCCCTCGAGCCTTTATGCCGATCTGACCTCCTTCGTGCCGGGACGGCAGCTGGATGACAGCGCCAATATTCTTTTGCGTTACGAAAGCGGCGCCAAGGGCATGCTCTGGGCAAGCCAGATCGCGGTCGGCAATGAAAACGCCCTGTCGCTCCGGGTCTATGGCGAAAAGGGCGGGCTGGAATGGCACCACCGTGTGCCGGACGAACTGTGGTTCACGCCTTACGGCGAGCCGAAGCGGTTGATTACCCGCAACGGTGCGGGCGCGGGTGCGGCCGCCAATCGGGTCAGCCGCGTGCCGTCAGGGCATCCGGAGGGATATCTCGAGGGTTTTGCGACGATCTACCGCGAAGCCGCCGATGCAATCATCGCAAAAAGGGAGGGAAAGACAGCCGCCGGGGAGGTGATTTACCCCGGCATAGAGGATGGCCTTGCGGGTCTCGCATTCATCGATGCGGCCGTCCGGTCCAGTCGGACCTCGTCCTGGGTAGGGATCGACATCTAGATCATCGCATATCGAGGACGGACGACGCAGGGCACAGGAGGTGGTGCCCGGCATGACCCGGCCGGAAGGCTGGGAAAGGCATGGGCACACGTGTCGTCACATTGATCAAACGGAAAGGGAGTTACGCGTTTGAAAACGTTCAAGTCAAAATTCGCAAGCATGGCAGCCGTTGTAGCATTGGCGGCCGGCATCACGAACCCGGTTCTGGCCGAAGACAGCAAGACGCTGCCGATCGCCGCGCAGATGTTCACGCTGCGCAATTCCGGAACGCTTGAGGAGCAGCTTGCCATCCTCAACCGCGCCGGCGTTTCGGCAGTTGAAACCGTGGATATGCAGAAGGTCAGTGCAAGCGAGCTGAACGCTCTGCTGGAGAAGCACAAGATCAAGGTCATTTCTTCGCATGTGCCGGTCGACAAGCTGCGCGGCAACCTCGATGAGGTCATCACCGAGCAGAAGGCCGTCGGCAATCCCGTCGTGACCGTGCCGTTCCTGAAGCCGGAAGACCGTCCGAAGGATGCCGCCGGCTGGACGGCCTTCGGCAAGGAACTTGGCGGTTATGCCGACAAGCTGTCTACGGCAGGCCTCGCCATGGCCTATCACAACCACGACTTTGAAATGGTCAAGTTCGATGGCAAGACGGCGCTGGAACTGCTGCTCGATGCCGCCGGCCCGAAACTGCAGGCCGAAGTCGATGTCGCCTGGGTGGCGCGCAGCGGCAATGATCCGGCCGAATTCCTCGGCACATTGAAGGGCAAGGTTTTTGCCATCCACGCCAAGGACAATGCTCCGGCCGGCACGGCGGAGAACGAGCGCGGCTTCGCCACACTCGGCGCCGGCGTTCTCGACTGGAAAACGATCCTGCCGGCGGCCAAACAGGCCGGCGCAAAATGGTTCATCCTTGAGCACGACCTTCCGCTCGATGCCGAAGCGGTCCTGACCAAGGGCAATGCGTTCCTCAACGAACGCCTGCCGACCATTCAGTAAACACTGCCGGTAAAACCAGAACCGCTCCCCGGCGGCGGGTTTCGGCGGGGAGCATGAGGTTCGACAGACGCATATCCATTTTCCGCCGCGCCGCGACGGGAAGCGCTTCGTCCCGTCGTTTTTTCAAGTACATATCGGAGGAGTTAGCATGGCAGATAATTATTATGATGCGATTGTTGTCGGCTCGGGCATCAGTGGAGGCTGGGCCGCAAAGGAACTCACGCAAAAGGGCCTGAAGGTTCTGATGCTGGAGCGCGGCCGCAACATCGAACACATCACCGACTATCAGAATGCCGACAAGGAAGCCTGGGACTATCCTCATCGCAACCGCGCCACGCAGGAAATGAAAGCGAAATATCCCGTTCTCAGCCGCGATTACCTGCTGGAAGAGGCGACGCTCGGCATGTGGGCCAATGAGCAGGAAACGCCCTATATCGAGGAAAAGCGCTTCGACTGGTTCCGTGGTTATCATGTCGGCGGCCGATCGCTGCTCTGGGGACGCCAGACCTATCGCTGGTCGCAGACCGATTTCGAGGCCAATGCGAAAGAAGGCATCGCCGTCGACTGGCCCATTCGCTATGAAGACGTCTCTCCTTGGTATGACTATGTCGAACGCTTCGCCGGCATTTCCGGCAGCCGCGAAGGGCTGGACATTCTCCCTGATGGTGAGTTCCTGCCGCCCATTCCGCTCAATTTCGTGGAACAGGATGTGGCCAGCCGGCTGAAGAAGGCGTTCAAGGGCACGCGCCACCTCATCAATTCGCGCTGCGCCAACATTACCCAGGAACTTCCCGATCAGGAACGCACGCGCTGTCAGTTCCGCAACAAGTGTCGGCTGGGCTGTCCCTTCGGCGGCTATTTCAGCACGCAGGCATCCACGCTGCCTGCGGCACTCGCCACCGGCAATCTCACGCTTCGGCCCTTCTCCATCGTCAAGGAGATCCTCTACGACAAGGTCACCAAGAAGGCGCGCGGTGTCGAGATCATCGATGCAGAAACCAACCTGACCTATGAATATGTCGCCGATATCATCTTCCTGAACGCCTCGACGCTGAACTCGACCTGGGTGCTGATGAATTCCGCCACCGATGTCTGGGAAGGCGGGCTTGGAAGCAGCTCGGGCGAACTCGGCCATAACGTGATGGACCACCATTTCCGCATGGGCGCGACCGGCCAGGTGGAAGGCTTCGAGGACTTCTATTTCAAGGGCCGTCGTCCTGCGGGCTTCTACATTCCGCGTTTCCGCAATACCGGAGACGACAAGCGTAAATATCTGCGCGGCTTCGGCTATCAGGGCTCCGCCAGCCGTTCGCGCTGGGAACGGGAAATCGCGGAACTGAATATCGGCGCCGATTACAAGGAGGCCCTGACTGAGCCGGGCGGCTGGACTATCGGTATGACCGCCTTCGGTGAAATGCTGCCCTATCACGACAACCGCGTGAAACTCGATCATGACAAGAAGGACAAATGGGGTCTGCCGGTCCTCTCCATGAATGTCGAGATGAAGCAGAATGAACTCGACATGCGCGAAGACATGGTCAATGACGCAGTCGAGATGTTCGAGGCGGTCGGCATCAAGAATGTCAAACCCTCGAAGGGCAACTATGCGCCGGGCATGGGCATTCACGAAATGGGAACGGCCCGCATGGGGCGCGACCCGAAAACCTCCGTCCTCAATGGCAACAACCAGGTCTGGGATGCGCCCAACGTCTTTGTCACTGACGGCGCCTGCATGACCTCGGCCTCCTGCGTCAACCCGTCGTTGACCTATATGGCGCTGACGGCGCGTGCGGCTGATTTTGCCGTCTCCGAAATGAAGAAGGGGAACCTGTGATGAACAGACGCGAACTGCTGAAACTGATAGCCATCGCCACCGGCCTTCCGCTGATCGGTGCTGATGTCGTCATGGCCGCGGAAAATGCCGCCAAGCAGGCCGGCGGCGGCCATGTGTTCAGCCCGGAGGAGATCCGATTTCTGGACGAGGTGGCGGAAACCATCATTCCCCGCACCTCCACGCCGGGGGCGAAGGATGCTGAAGTGGGTGCATTCATGGCCGTCTATGCGGCGGATTGCTACACCGACGAGCAGCGTGCTCTCTTCCTCTCGGCAATTTCCGACATCGAGAAGCGCAGTCAGGCCGAACACAAGAAGGCCTTTCTGGAGCTGACGGTGGCAGAGCGGCAGACGCTGCTTTCCGCGCTGGACAAGCAGGCCAAGGCGGAACAGACCCCGGCGAAGCCGCACGCCTTCACGCTCGTCAAACAGCTGACGCTGCTCGGTTTCTTCACCTCGAAGATCGGCGCCACGGAAGTTCTCGTTTACGACGAAATCCCCGGCGGTTTCGAAGACCGCGTTCCCTACAAGAAGGGAACGCCCGCCTGGGGCACGACCTGAAGAGAACCCTCCGGCCCGTCCGCATTTGCGGGCGGGCCGTATTTCTGCGGCAAGACAAGGATGACACGATGCGCAGTATAATCATCATCGCGGCGGCGATGCTCGCGGCCGGCACCGTTCCCGCTTTTTCGGAGGGCGATGTTGCCAAGGGGGAGGCGGTCTTCAAGCGCTGTTCCGCCTGTCACGCCATAGGCGAGGGCGCGAAAAACAGGGTCGGCCCGCAGCTTAACGGCATTATCGGCCGTGCGGCGGGCGGCGTGCCCGACTATAATTATTCGGGTGGCATGAAAAAAGCCGGCGAGGACGGCCTTGTCTGGACACCGGAAGAATTGCGGGATTTCCTGAGCGCGCCCAAGAAGAAAATACCCGGCAACAAGATGGCGCTGGCCGGCATCAGCAAACCGGAAGATCTGGACAATCTGATCGCCTATATCGAAAACGCGGCTTCGAAACCGGCGGAATGAGACCGGATAACCTGCCGGGTAGAGAAACAGCCCGGTCTGCGGGCGAGGCGGAATGTTCAGCGCGAACGGAGATAGGCCGCGAGAACGAGGGCGTGATTGTGCTCCGTGTCATGGGCGGCATAAAGCAGCGTCACGCGTCCCTCGGCCATAAATGCCTTCATGCGCGCCACGGCGTCCGGATTGGCTGACAGTTCCGCCTCATAGCGGTGGGTGAACTCCGCAAAGCGCGACGGCATATGGGAGAAATTCTTGCGCAATTCGTTACTCGGCGCGATCTCCTTCAGCCAGATCGAAAGCTGTGCCGTTTCCTTGCGCATGCCGCGGGGCCAGAGCCTGTCCACCAGGATGCGCGCGCCGTCATCGTCGCTGGCAGGCTCGTAAATCCGTTTGACCCTTATATCGTGCATGGACGTCCTCCCTCGCTTGGCAAGCGGGGAATTTATAACAGTCTTCGCGGAGTTGCGCCCAGAAATCATCCCGCTTGAGCCTTGCTGCGGCGGGCTTGCGGGCCCCATGAGACCTCAAGAGGCAATCGTCTTGAAGGTCGCCAACGAAATACCGGGATGGCCGGTAAATAAATCGCCGTGCATCCTTCGGGTGCACGGCGTTTTATGGCGTGGAACCGGATGGTGTTTTGTCACGATCCGGTTCCGCTCATGCCGGAACGTCAGCCGATCTGGGCGTTGTCGTCACGCTTGATGGCGATGACGGTCGAGCGCGGCAGCTTGCCTTCGCCATCCGGGAAGGGGGCGTCGGGGTGCTGGATGCCGACGAAGTGGGTGCGCTTGTCGCCCGACCAGGTCTGGCCGGTGACTTCGGAACCCTTCGGGGCGGTCAGGAAGCGCTCGATGCGGCCGGTGGCCGGGTCACCGGCCAGCATCTGGTTGTTGCCCTGGCCGGCGAAGTTGCCTTCGTTGGTGTCCTCGCCGTCGGTCTGGATCCAGAGAAGGCCGGTCGAGTCGAACATCATGCCGTCAGGCGAGTTGAACATGTTGCCTTCGTTGATGTTCGGGGAGCCGGCATAGGCGTCCTTGTGGACGGCGGGGTTACCGGCCATGCAGAACAGGTCCCACTTGAACTTG
>QFOL01000169.1 GCA_003241215.1 Agrobacterium fabrum | reverse complement strand
CGGGTTGAGGAGATTGTAGTTCTGGAACGAGAACCACAGCGTCATCGCCAGAGGCACGATCATCCACACCAGCAACAGCAGCACCGATGGCGCAAGCATCACCCGCGCAAGACCGCTCGTGTTTCGGGTTGCCATGATAGTCCCTCCCAGACCGATACCCGCGGCGTATCAGCCGGGGCACGCAAGTTTAACGCCCGATTTGACGATATCTCAGTGGCGACCTTCGCCGGTCGCCGCATGATAGGTCGCCAGCACCTGATCCACCGCCGTAACGAGAACCTCCTCCATCGTCCTGCCCGCAACCGCCGCGAGCGGCAATTCGCCGAGATATTGGCGCAGCAGGGTTTCGGGAATTGTCTTCCCATCCAGCGCCTTATGCAAGGTGGAAACGGCGGCAAGCGCCTCCGGCCGCGTCCAGTAATAACGGATGCGGTCGCTGTAGCTGTAGTGGCGCTGCAATCGGAGCGTGATATCATCGCCATGGTAATGTCCGCGCCAGTCGGCGGGGGCGGCGAGCATAAGCTCCTCCATGGTCCGCGCCAGCGGCCGGTCGCCATAATCGCCGACCATCTCGGAAGCGATCATATCGAGCGCGTAAAGCGCTTCCCGGTATGCGAAGGTCAGGCCGGGGCCTACTTTCAGGATCGGATACCCGTCGCGCACCAGCGCGGCCAGCGCAGGTTCCGTCTGATAATCCGTCGAGTGGGCCTCGAACACCAGCTGCGGTTCGCCGTCCAGTACGCCGCTCAGCGCTTCGGCGGCCTGCGGATCATAAGCGACAACATTGTCGCTGCCGAATTCCACGCCGGGCTGCACAACAAAGGCGATGACCCGGTTGAAGGCTTCGGAAAGACCGTGCTGCGAGAAAATTTCACGGTGAAGCTCGATGGTGTTGCGCGCCGCCTGCGGTTCCGTCGGGGCGACAGTGTCGAGTACATGGTCGGCGCCACCAGGCACCGGCACTTCGGTGCCAAGAATATAAAGCGGTTTGGGCAGGCCGGCATCGGTGGCGGCCTTTTCCGCAACGGCCGCAAGTTTGGCGGCGCGGTTGGCGATGGTGACGTCATCCAGCGCTGCCGGCTCACCGGCGCAGCCCATGGAGGCATCAAGGTGGATCTTGCGAAAGCCCGATGCCACATAGGCTTCGACCATGGCGGCGGCTTTTGTCAGCGCTTCTTCGGCCTTCTCCCTGCGCCAGGGATTGGGGCCGAGATGATCGCCGCCGAAAATCAGGAGCTCGCCGGGCAGTCCTTCCTCCGCCGCGATGCTGTTGACGAAAGCAACGAAATCACGGGGCGTCATGCCGGTATAACCGCCGAGATGGTTGACCTGGTTGCAGGTCGCCTCGATCAGCACGGCTGTCTTGCTGGCGGCGGCGCGGCGGATCGCGGCGCGCAGGACGACGGGGTGGGCCGAACAGACGGACGTGATGCCCGCGGGTTTGCCGGCGCGGCGGGCGGCGGCGAGATTTTCCAGAATGGCTGTCATAGGACTTCCTCCGACAATTGCGCGGCGATGAAGGCATCGAGTTCGGCAAGGCTGGCAGCGCCCTCCATCGGGCCGCGCCTGATGACGTTGTGGGCACCCGACGCATTGGCGTAAGCGAGCGCTTTTGCCGGGTGCATGCCGAGGCGGCGGCAGGTGAGGTAGGTTGCGCCGAAACAGTCGCCGGCACCGGTCGGGTCGATTTCCGCCACCTTCAGGCCGGGGGCGTCGATGCGCCCATGGGCGCGGCTGAAATGGCTTGCGCCCTTCGCGCCGCGTTTCAGCACGATTTCGCCGACACCGGAGGCGAGCAGCTTTTCTATCGCCGCTTCCTCATCATTGAGACCGGAGGCGGCCTGAAGTTCTTCGCCTGACGGCAGCAGGAGATCGGTGACGGCAAGCAGATCGTCGATCAGCCTGCGGCCTTCGTCACCCTGCGCCAGTTCCTTGCGGATGTTCGGATCGAAAGACACCGAACCGCCACGTGCCCTGACATGTCCGATCGCCGCCAGAATGATGTCGCCAATGCCGGCAATCGCGAAGGCCGATCCCATGACGTGCACATGGCCGGCTTTTTCGATGAGCGCCTGCGCTTCATCGGTCATCCGCGTTTCGCTGGCCGCGGAATGGGCGATGTTGAAAACGAAGTCGCGCGCGCCGTTCTCACGGTAGCGCACGAAGGCGCTGCCGGTCGGGCGATCTGGAATAGTGGCGATGGCCGAGACATCGACGCCGTCGCGGCGCAGTCTTTCGACATTGAGGCGGCCGAAATCGTCGTCACCGACTGCAGCGATGATGCCGGCGGTTCCGCCGCACCGCGCCACCTGATCGATGAAGATGGCCGGTGCGCCGCTCGGGAAAGGGCCGATCATCGTTTGCGGCTCAAGAAAGCCATTTCCCACCGTCGTCGCCATGATCTCCACGAGGATTTCGCCGGCCGTGATGGTCGGGCCCTGGGTCTGCGGCGCCAGTGTAGATGCCTGCCTCATCGTCTCCTCCATAAGCATGTGCTGCCGTCCTGCCGGGCAGGTGCATTTCCGGTCTGTTATTTTCTCGAATACCAGTTAAAGTTTACGTGCGTCAAGATATTGATGGATGAAATATCTGCTGCAATGCAGCAAGAAAAACGCGCGAAATAATAAATTGTGAAGTGAATATACTGGTTTAAACAAGGATTTACGCAGGTTTCAGGTGGTTTGGCTGCGCGATGATTTATTTTTGGATGTTGACAATGGATGCAATTTCGCGAGATAAAAAATTTACGCATGTATTGTTATGCGTGGACATCCGTAAAGGAGGAGCGGGTATCATGAGCAAATTCATTGGAATTCTGTCGTCGTCTGTGGTTGGAGCCGGGCTTCTAGCCGGGCTGGCGCAGGCAGAAGAGATCAACATCGCCACCGTCAACAATGGCGACATGATCATCATGCAGAAGCTTTCCAGCGCCTGGGAGAAGGAAACAGGCAACAAGATCAACTGGATCGTGCTGGAAGAGAATGTTCTGCGCGAACGCGTCACCACCGACATCGCCACCAATGGCGGCCAGTTCGACATCATGACCATTGGCGGTTACGAAGCGCCGATCTGGGGCAAGCAGGGCTGGCTGGCGCCGGTCGACGATCTCGGCGACGATTATGACTATGCCGATCTGCTCGACCCGATCAAAAAGGGCCTGACGGTGGATGGCAAGCTTTACGCCGTGCCGTTCTACACCGAAAGCTCGTTCACGCTTTACCGCAAGGATCTGTTCGACGCCGCCGGCCTGAAGATGCCTGACAATCCGACCTACGACCAGATCAAGGATTTCGCCGCCAAGCTGACCGACAAGTCGAAACAGCAATATGGCATATGTCTGCGCGGCAAGCCGGGCTGGGGCGAAAACATGGCCTTCCTCGGCACCATGATCAATACCTATGGCGGCCGCTGGTTCGACATGGACTGGAAACCGCAGCTGACGAGCGAGCCGTGGAAAAAGGCGATTGCGGATTATGTGGCGCTGATGACCTCCTACGGCCCGCCCGGTGCGGCCGCCAACGGCTTCAACGAAAATCAGACGCTGTTTTCATCCGGCCGTTGCGCCATGTGGATCGACGCCACCTCGGCGGCGGGCCGCGTTTATGACCCCAAGCAGAGCCAGGTTGCCGACAAGACCGCGTTTACGCGTGCTCCGGTCGAGGTAACGCCGAACGGTTCGAGCTGGTCGTGGTCCTGGAACCTTGCCATTCCAAACAGCACGAAGAAGCTTGAAACCGCCAAGTCCTTCGTCAAATGGGCGACGTCCAAGACCTATGTGAAGACGGTCGGCGAAAGTGAAGGCTGGGTGGCCGTGCCGCCGGGCACGCGCAAATCCACCTATGAGCTGCCGGAATACAAGAAGGCCGCGCCCTTTGCGGATACGGTGCTGAAAGCCATCATGTCGACCGATCCGTCCAAGCCGACCAAGGATCCGGTGCCCTATACCGGCGTGCAGTTCGTCGCCATACCGGAATTCCAGTCCATCGGTACGGTTGTCGGCCAGCAGATCGCGGCAGCCCTTTCCGGCCAGCAGACCGTCGATGCGGCGCTCGAAGGCGCACAGAAACAGGTCGAACGTGACATGACCCGCGCGGGCTACATCAAGTAGCCGCGTCCTCCCGGCGTGCCGCCCGTTCACCTTTCGGGGGCGGGCGGCATGGTGGAGTTTGAGTTACAGCACCTGCTTCCTCATTCCTGTGCTTGTCACAGGAATCTAGCCAGCCCAAGTCCTTGGGCTGAAAAAGACTCCTCCCGCCGCGCCGACGCGCGTCGACTGGATTCCTGTGACAAGCACAGGAATGAGGGAGTGTGGGGTGCGCAGGCATATCAAATCTTTAACCGGTGTACCGTGTTCGGGTTTGCCGGAAAAAATGCATCTAACAACAAACGCATGACCGGGTTCATCCAGTGCCCACCCATGCATCACGGAGATCGACATGAGATTGAAGAACAAGGTCGCGCTGATCACCGGCGCCGCCCGCGGCATCGGGCTTGGTTTCGCGCAGGCTTTTGCCGATGAAGGCGCAAAGGTGATTATCGCCGATATCGATATTGCCCGCGCGACGGCTTCCGCCGCCGCCATCGGCCCTGCCGCCAAGGCCGTGAAGCTGGATGTGACCGATCTTTCCGAGATCGACGCCGTGGTGAAGGCGGTGGATGAGGAATTCGGCGGCATCGACATTCTCGTCAACAATGCCGCGATCTTCGACATGGCGCCGATCAATGGCATTACCGAACAAAGTTATGAGCGGGTCTTCGACATCAATCTCAAGGGACCGCTGTTCATGATGAAGGCGGTCTCGAATGTGATGATCGAGCGGGCGCGCGGCGGCAAGATCATCAATATGGCGAGCCAGGCCGGCCGGCGCGGCGAGGCGCTGGTGACGCTTTATTGCGCTTCCAAGGCGGCGATCATTTCCGCCACGCAGTCGGCGGCGCTGGCGCTCGTCAAGCACGGCATCAATGTCAATGCCATTGCGCCCGGCGTCGTGGATGGCGAGCATTGGGAAGTGGTCGATGCGCATTTCGCCAAATGGGAAGGCTTAAAGCCCGGCGAGAAGAAGGCGGCGGTGGCCAAATCCGTGCCGATCGGCCGTTTTGCGACGCCCGACGACATCAAGGGGCTGGCGGTTTTCCTCGCCTCTTCCGACAGCGACTATATTCTCGCCCAGACATATAATGTCGACGGCGGCAACTGGATGAGCTGAAAAGCCGGAGATGACCATGCATGCCATTCAATTCGTCGAGAAGGGACAGGCCGTTCTGACGGAAGTTCCCGTTGCCGATCTGCCGCCGGGCCACGCGCTCGTGCGAGTCAAGGCTTCCGGCCTTTGCCACACCGATATCGACGTTCTCCACGCGCGTTACGGTGACGGTGCCTTTCCGGTCATTCCGGGCCATGAATATGCCGGTGAAGTCGCGGCCGTGGCCGCCGATGTGACGGGCATAAAGACCGGCGACCGGGTGGTGGTCGATCCCAATCTGCCCTGCGGCACCTGCCCGAGTTGCAGGAAGGGGTTGACCAATCTTTGCAGCACGCTGAAGGCCTATGGCGTTTCCCACAATGGCGGTTTCGCGGAATTCAGCGTCGTACACGCCGATCACCTGCATGGCATCGGTTCCATGCCCTATCATGTCGCGGCGCTGGCCGAACCACTTGCCTGCGTCGTCAACGGCATGCAGAGCGCGGGTATCGGCGAGAACGGAACGGTGGCTGAAAATGCGCTGGTTTTTGGCGCCGGTCCCATCGGCCTGCTGCTTGCCCTGTCGCTGAAAGCGCGCGGCATCGAGACGGTGACGATTGCCGATATCAACGAAAGCAGGCTGGCTTTTGCCGAAGGTCTCGGGCTTCAGGTAGCGGTTTCCGGTTCGGAAGCGCTCCTGCGGCAACAGAAGTCTTTCGATGTCGTCGCCGATGCGACGGGTATCGCCCCCGTTGCGGAAGCGATGATCCCGCTGGTTGCCGATGGTGGCACGGCGCTGTTCTTCGGCGTCTGCGCGCCGGATGCCCGCATTTCGGTTGCGCCCTTCGAAATCTTCCGGCGTCAGCTGAAGCTTGTCGGTTCGCATTCGCTGAACCGCAACATACCGCAGGCGCTCGCCATTCTGGAAACGGATGGCGATGTCATGGCGCGGCTCGTCTCGCACCGGCTGCCGCTTTCGGAGATGCTGCCGTTCTTTACGAAGAAACCATCCGATCCGGCCACCATGAAAGTGCAATTTGCAGCCGAATGATCGTTTGGTGGTTGATAACCGCAGTCGACCGGCTTTTCGTGCGAAGGCCGGTCGATATAAAGTACCACATGTAATAGTTCATGGGGGCAAGCACTTTGGCCAAATCTATCAGGACGATGGAAGAGTTTTCGGAATTCGTCGGCCTTTCGCGCCCGACTGTTTCGAAATACTTCAATGATCCGGCCTCGGTCCGCAAGAAGACCCGGGACGCCATCGAGGATGCGCTGAAGAAATCGGGCTTCAGGCCCAATATTTTCGCCGTCAATCTCAACCGCCGCCGTTCCAATATCATCGGCATCATCATCCCGAACTCCACCGATCCCTTCTATATGGCGCTGACGAGCCGCATCGAGCTCATCGCCAACGAGGCGGGCTTCCTTGCCTTCGTGCTGTCATCCGACGGCAAGGCGGAAATCGAAGACCGCGCCATCCGCACCTTCAAGTCGATGAATGTTGCCGGTGCGATCATCGCGCCTCTCGGCGTCAAATCCCACCGTGCCACGCTGGAGCAGCTCGCGGCCAGCATTCCGATCGTTTATGTCGATTCGCCGCTCGACGAGACCTCCGCCTTTGTCGGCACCGACAACCGCCAGAGTGTCGGGCTGATGGTGGATTATCTCTGCCGCTCGGGCGAGCCCCCCTGTTTCTTCGACATGCCGCAGGTCAATACCAATGCCGCCACGCGCCGCACCGCCTATGAGGAGGCCATGCGGCGCCTCGGTTTCGAACCGCAGGTGATCAACGTTCCGGATATTGTCACCTGGGATTTCGAGCGTTTCGCCTTCGATGAGGCGGGCCGGTTGCTGGAAGGGGCGGGGTCTCTGCCATCGCGCACTATTTTGTGCGCCAATGACAGTATCGCCTTCGGTGTCATCGCCGCCGCCTTCCAGAAGGGCATCAGGGTCGGCCATGGTGCGGATTATGACCTCAGGGTCGCCGGCCATGACGATCATCCGCTGTCGCGTTATGCCTGCCCGCCGATTACCACGGTAGCGCAGAATTATAACGAGATCGGCAGGCTGTCGATCGAGCTTCTGTTGCAGAAGCTGGACGAGGAGGCGGATGACACGACGCGGATGCGCGAGCGAATTCTCCTCAGCGCCGATCTGATGTTGCGCAAATCGGCCTGATGATTTGTTAGATAAGCTAAACAAAGAATCTGATTTTCTAAATAGAACTAATATTTGAACGCTCCTACTCTGTTTTCAAGGTTGCTTTGGGAGGCGACCGCGAGAGCCGGCGCAAAGGCGTGCCGGTATCCGGGAGGAACGTTGGATCGTCATGCCGTCGGTGCCGCGAGGGACAAGCCTTCGCAGCCTCGGTATCGCATGGCCTTCGCCGGGCTGACTGGACATTCTCGCCAGCAATTTCCCCAGCGAAGGATGTCAAAACATGAATCTCTATTCTCTTCTGTCAGAGCGTGCAGCCGGCGGCAGGCCTGTGCGGGTCGGCCTCATCGGCGCGGGCAAGTTCGGCTCCATGGTGCTGGCGCAGGCGCAGCGCATCGCCGGTTTCCACATGGTCGCCGTCGCAGACCTCAATGTCGGCAAGGCTAGGGAATCGTTTGACCGCGTCGGCTGGCCGAAGGAGCGTTACGATGCGAAGAGCTGTGCCGACGCGCTGAAAAGCGGCAAGACCTATGTGACCGACGATGTGAACGAGCTTTTCGCCTGCGGCGAGATCGAATGCGTGATCGAAGCCACCGGCCATCCTCTGGCCGGCGCGCGCCATGCGCTGGGCGCCATCGACCACAACAAGCACGTCGTCATGGTCAATGTCGAGGCCGATGTCATGGTCGGGCCGATCCTTGCTGAAAAGGCCCGCGCCAAGGGCCTCATCTATTCGATGGCTTACGGCGACCAGCCGGCGCTGATCTGCGAACTGGTCGACTGGGCCCGCGCTACCGGTTTCGAGGTCGTTTCCGCCGGCAAGGGCATGAATTTCGAGCCGCGTTACCGCTATTCGACGCCTGATACGGTCTGGGGTTATTTCGGCTGGACGGACGAGGAAGTGGCCAAGGGCGACTTCAATCCGAAAATGTATAATTCCTTCACCGATGGCACCAAGGCGGCC
>QFOL01000168.1 GCA_003241215.1 Agrobacterium fabrum | reverse complement strand
AGCCGGCTCATCGTGGCGGCGTCGCGCTGGGCGAGGTAGTCGTTGACGGTGACGACGTGCACGCCCTTGCCGGCGAGCGCGTTGAGGTACACCGCAAGAGTGGCCACCAGCGTCTTGCCTTCACCCGTTTTCATCTCGGCGATGGCGCCGCCGTGCAGGATCATGCCGCCTGTCAGCTGCACGTCGAAGGGACGCATGCCGAGAACGCGGCGCGATGCTTCGCGGGCCACGGCAAAGGCCGGGATCAGCAGGTCGTCGAGTGTCTTGCCGTCTGCCAGCTGCTGGCGGAACTCGGCGGTCTTGGCCGCCAGCGCTTCGTCGGAGAGCGCCTTGGTGGCTTCTTCCAGCGCATTGATGGCTGCGTTCAGCACAAATGACGGACTTCGCCCTTCAACGTATCTGGACGCGAGGTTGCGTGACAGATAAGAGGGGGGGCAAATGATGTCAACGGTTCTGCCCGTTACAGAATGGCCACATTCCGGTGTTTGGAAGTTTTTTCAGAGCCGGAAACCATGTCTGGAGCCGGCATTGTCCCCGAAAGGTTCAAAATGTTGCGCTATAATAAAATTGCGGCTGCGGTGATTGTGGCCACGCTCGGCCTCCAGCTTCCGGCTTTCGCACAGGAAGACAAGGTCGTCGCCAGGTCGGCGATCTGGAAATCCACCAGTCCGAACTCGACCTCGCCATGAGCAACCTCGATCCGCAACTCGCGCAGCTTCCCGACGAGCAGAAGAAGGTCGCTGCCCTTTCCGGCGCCATCGACGTCAAGCTTCTGGTGAAGAACGCCAGCGCCGAAGGTCTGGAAAAGACTGAAGATTTTAAAAAGCGCATGGAATTCATCCAGGACCGTGAGCTGCACAATGCCTATTTCCGCAAGCATGTGGTCGATGCCGTCACCGCTGACGAAGTAAAGGCCCGCTACGACAAGGAAGTCGCAGCCCTGCCGCAGGAAGAGGAAATCAAGGCTGCGCACATTCTCGTCGCCAGCGAGGACGAAGCGAAAGACATCATCAAGCAGCTTGATTCGGGCAAGGATTTCGCCGCGCTCGCCAAGGAAAAGTCGACCGATTCCAACAAGGATGACGGCGGCGATCTCGGCTGGTTCGGCAAGGGCCGCATGGTGCCGGAATTCGAAGAGGCCGCTTTCGGCCTCGAAAAGGGCGCCTACACCAAGGCTCCGGTGAAGACCCAGTTCGGCTTCCACGTCATCAAGCTGGAAGACAAGCGCATCGCACCGCCGCCGGCTTTCGAGCAGGTCGAGCCGCAGGTTCGTCAGCTCGTCATGCGTGACAAGTACGTTGCCCTCATCGAGAAGGCAAAGGCCGACCAGAAGATCGAAATCATGGATGAGACGCTGAAGAAGGGCTACGACGAAGCCACGAAGGAACAGCAGGCTCAGCCGCAGCAGTAAAAACAAATGTTACGGGGCGGCTATGGGCCGCCCCGTTTCATCTCAGGCATTCCAGACCCCTTTTCCAGAATTTCAGGCGCTTCCCATGTCCGTTGCCGTTTCCCCGCTCGCTCCGAAATCCTATCCCGACATGCCCGCGCTGCGCGGTGTTCGCATGGCGACGGCCGCCGCCGGCATCAAGTACAAGAACCGCACCGACGTTCTCTTGATGGTGTTCGACAAGCCGGCGAGTGTCGCCGGCGTCTTCACCAAATCGAAATGCCCATCTGCCCCGGTCGATTTCTGCCGCGCCAATCTCGGCGGCGGCGTAGCACGGGCCGTGGTGGTCAATTCCGGCAACGCCAATGCCTTTACCGGCGTCAAGGGCAAGGCCGCGACCGAGCTGACGGCGAAATCCGCCGCCGCCGCCGTCGGCTGCTCCGAAGGTGAGGTTTTCCTGGCATCGACGGGTGTGATCGGCGAGCCGCTGGATGCGACGAAATTCGCCGGTGTCCTCGGCGACATGAATGTCAGGGCAGAGGCCGATTTCTGGCAGGAAGCCGCCAAGGCGATCATGACGACCGACACCTATCCCAAGGTCGCGACCCGCACCGCCGAGATCGGCGGCGTGATCGTGACGATCAACGGTATTTCCAAGGGCGCCGGCATGATTGCGCCCGACATGGCGACGATGCTCTCCTTCGTGGTGACGGATGCCGATATCGAGCCCGCCGCCCTGCAATCCCTGCTGTCGGCCGGCGTCGGCCCGACCTTCAATTCCGTGACGGTCGATAGCGACACTTCCACCTCCGATACGCTGATGCTGTTTGCGACAGGTGCAGCGGCTGAAGACGGCCAGGTGAAGGTGACGAGCGCCGATGATGAGCGCTTGGCCGGTTTCCGCGCTGCATTGAACGATCTTCTGAAGGATCTCGCCTTGCAGGTGGTTCGTGACGGCGAAGGCGCGCGCAAGATGGTGGAAGTCACCGTAACGGGTGCGGAGAACGACGCCGCCGCCAAGAAGATCGCCCTTTCCATCGCCAATTCGCCACTGGTGAAGACTGCGGTTGCCGGCGAAGACGCCAATTGGGGCCGCGTCGTCATGGCCGTCGGCAAGTCCGGCGAAATGGCCGACCGCGACCGCCTCGCCATCTGGTTTGGCGGCGTGCGCGTAGCCGTCAACGGCGAGCGAGATCCGGATTATTCGGAGGCGGAAACCAGCGCGGTAATGCGTCTCGAAGACATTCCGGTGAAGGTGGATATCGGCCTCGGTCAGGGCACTGCCACCGTCTGGACCTGTGACCTGACGAAAGAATATGTTGCGATCAACGGCGACTATCGGAGCTGACCGTTGGAGCCGAAGAGAATGCAGGACAACAAGGTCGTCAATCTGCCGCTGGTTCGCCGTCTGGAAGCCGTCAGCTTCCGGGCATGGCCTGCCTCGTCGGTGATCTATGACGGCAGCTGGCAAATCCGTCTGACGGGTTCGCACCCCTCCAAGCGCATCAACTGCGTGGTGCCGCTCGATCCGTCCGATTATGGAAACAGCGCGGTACGGCTGGAAAAGGCGCGCAAGCGCTTCGAAGATTTCGGCCGGCCGCTGGTGGTGCGCGAAACGACGCTGATGCCGCCGCAGCTCAAGGATTTCCTGGTAGAGGACGGCTGGTCCGTATTCGAAGAGGTCATGGTCATGACCGCCGATCTCTCGGGCATCGAGTTACCGGAAACGCTGGTCAGCCTGCCGAGCCACGATATCGGCCGTTTTGTCGAAGCGAGCATCAAGGTCACGGATGGCGACCCGGCGCTGCGCCCGGCGATTGCGGAGATCGTCAGCTCCATCAAACCGACGCTTGGCCTCTTCATCAATGAGGAAGTGGAGGGCAATCCGCTCGCCACCGTCATCTGCGTGCAGGATAACGATCTTGCCGGCATTCTCTCGCTCGATGTTGCGAAAGCGCAGCGCAAAAAGGGTCTCGGCACACAGATCCTGTCATCCGCGTTGCGCTGGGCCAGAATAAGCGGCGCAAAAAGCGCCTGGCTGCAGGTCGACACCACCAATGCGCCCGCTATCGCGCTCTATGAAAAATTCGGTTTCTCCGAAGCCTATCGTTATCGTTACTGGCGCAAGGATGCGGGAGAATGAGCGAGGCTGGCAAAAAAATCCTGCTGGTTGCCGCCTGCGCGCTTCTCGATCAGGATGGTCGCATTCTTCTGGCGCAACGCCCGGAAGGAAAGTCGCTTGCGGGCCTGTGGGAATTTCCGGGCGGCAAGGTTGAGCATGGCGAGACGCCGGAGGAAACCCTTGTCCGCGAGCTGGACGAGGAGCTGGGCATCAAAACCAAGGTCGCCTGCCTCGCGCCGCTGACATTTGCGAGCCACACCTATGAGACCTTTCACCTCCTGATGCCGCTTTACGTCTGCCGCCGTTATGAGGGCATTGCGCATGGCCGTGAAGGACAGGCGCTGAAATGGGTGAAACCGCAGGCGCTGCGCGATTACCCCATGCCGCCGGCCGATGAGCCGCTCATCCCCTTCCTGCAGGATTTGCTGTAGAATCGGAAGTCGCCCGAAGCCCCTCGCATATTATCCCGTCACAGCTTCGTGAAAATGCGCTGTTGTCAGCGGTTTGCCGTGCCAAAACGGGGCTGTGTTAAGAGATCGTTCAGCACCCTCTGGCAGATTGTTAAGCTAAAGAAGCGGTAAACTGCGCGAGACGAGGTTGGTCATGAACGAGGATTTCTGGAAGACGGTGGAAGGTCGTCACTTGTATTCCGACAAATCCCGTCGCACCGGCGTGCTCAATGTGGCGCTGCTTTTCGGCACGGCGGTTATTGCGCTCTCGCTCATCGTCACTCCCATGCTTGCCGGAAAATCCTCCACGCGGGTGGCGCAGTTTCCCGACAATTACGATATGATCAGCACGGGCTCCATCAAGAAGACCGATATGGGCAAGACCTATTCCATCCGCCGCAGCGTCACCCAGCCGATGCCGGATATGCCTTGTGTGGTCACGGGTTACAGCAACGAGAGCGGTTGCTGATCGTTTACCATCAACGGTAACGGATTCCTCACATCGCCGACCTAGGATAGCGCCAATTTCAACAGGGCAGATGCCGGTTGTCGGAACGCACCGGATGGTGGATGGGGAATATCCTGTGCTGCATTTTTTTATGAATTTTTGCAAAAACGAAGACGGCGCCACAGCGATTGAATACGGCTTGATCGCGGGGCTGCTTTCCGCCGCCCTCATCGCTGGCGCGGGTGACATCAGCACCAATATCAACGCCGTGTTTCAGTTCATCGTCGATACTTTAGCCGAGTTGAAACCATCGGGCTGATCGCTCAGGACAGCTTCACCTCCGTTGTCTTCAAGGCATCTGCAAGCCGAACCTTGGCGGAGCCGGGTTTCAGCGGTTTCTGCTGGCTTTCATGCGGCGCCCAGCCTGATACATAGATGATGGAAAATGTCGCCCTTATTCGCCCGTCGGGATCCGAATATCGCTCGGCGTAAAGCTCCGCCGCGCGCAGGAAAAAGGCGCGGTTGAGCGGTTTCCTACTGCGGCTCGCCAGCGGATTGGCCATGCCCATGGCGCGCAGATCGCGCATCAGCGGAAAAATCGAATCGTAACGCACCGTGTAGCTTTCCGCATCGGTAACGGGCAGCGCAAAACCTGCCCGTTGCAGCAGCGCGCCGACATCGCGCACATCGGCGAAGGGAATGACACGCGGGCTCGCGCCACCGGTCAGTTCCGCCTCTGCCGTCAGCAGCACGTCGCGCAGTTCCTGCAGGGTGCCGCTGCCGGGAATGGCGCCGAGAAACAGGCCATCCGGTTTTAATGCCCGCCGGATCTGTATCAGTGCACCGGGCGTGTCGTTGGTCAGATGCAGGGCAAGCGGTGAAACGATGAGATTGGCGGAGGCTTCCTCAAGCGGCAGATGCTCCATGGAAGCGGCCTCGGGAATATTCGCATCCGTTGCAAAAGAGCTTTCGGTTTCGATACGGCGAATGTTATCCACCTTGCCGGTTTCCGCCAGCCGCCGGGCAGTGACGCCGGTTCCGCCGTGAAGTTCGATCGCGGTCTCGAACTGGCGCTCGACGATGGCGAGCCTGTCGGCCAGTTCTTCGGCCGCCATATCGAGAAGAAACAGAGCCTTGTCGTCGCGCCTGGCCCACGCCCGGCGGCGGTTTTGTTCGATCAGGGCCTGGTCAAAGAGAATATCCATCGTCTTGCCTGCTCGGCCTTAAGCGCCTTCGGGATCGGCGGGCCGTATCGTTGGTCTCATGCCGCTCAGGGCATCGTTTTCCCGGTGTCGGGATAGAACTATCGCCCTCGCAAAGGCACCCGTTCGGCGGTAAAGTCAACCTCATGGGCGCTGGTGAAAGTCTGTTTTCGGGGTTGCTATCGAAGTCCGCGGCCTTGTCGGCGGCAGACGGCGTGTTGCGCTCGGTCTTCCGCCTCGTTTACCCGCCGACCTGCGCCGGCTGCAATCGCATGACCGGCAGCGAAGGGGCTTTGTGTCCCGATTGCTGGCGTGATGTGGCCTTTATCGATCACCCGTTCTGCGAGGTTCTCGGCATTCCCTTTGCGCGGGATCACGGAGAGGGTTTTGTCAGCGCGCGGGCGATTGCCGAGCCGCCGCCCTTCGACCGGCTGCGCGCCGTCGCCAGCCATGAGGGAGCCGCCCGCAAGCTGGTGCACCGGCTGAAATATCAGGACAGGACCGACCTCGCCCGCCTGATGGCGTTGTGGATGCTGCGGGCAAGCGACGGAGCGGTGGATGCCTGTGATTGCATCGTACCCGTGCCATTGCATCGTCACCGTTTCCTGCGCCGCCGTTTCAATCAATCCGCCGAGCTGGCGCGGCATCTCGCCAGGGCCTCCGGCAAACCCTTGCTTGCCGGCACACTGCTACGCGTGAAGCCGACAGAGCGGCAGGTGGGGCTTTCCGCGCTCGCCCGGCAGGACAATATGCGCGGCGCTTTCTCGCTTGCGCCCGGCCGGGAAACCGATGTTCATGGCAAGCGCGTGGTGCTGGTGGATGACGTCTATACCACCGGCGCGACGGTGGGTGCGGCAAGCCGCGCCCTGCGCAAGGCCGGTGCCGCGGATGTGACGGTTTTGACCTTTGCAATGGCCATTTCCGGGCCTATATGAAACCTGAATGACATGACTTTATCGTGCGTTTTGCCGCACGTTTGCGAGGGCTTTGAAAACATGGCACCGGTGACGATCTATACGCGGGATTTTTGTGGTTATTGCGCGCGCGCCAAGGCGCTGCTGGACAGCAAGGGCGTGGATTATGCCGAATATAACGCCACCACGACACCGGAATACCGGCAGGAAATGATCGAGAAATCCGGCGGCACGACCTTCCCGCAAATCTTCATCAACGGCCAGCATGTGGGCGGTTGCGACGATCTGCACGCGCTGGAGCGCGCCGGCAAGCTGGACGCGCTGCTGGCCGCCTGATCGGCCCGATTTGCGGGCATGGAGGATGTGATGAGTTTCAAGGCTGCCGCCATCCAGATGCGCTCCGGCGTCGATCCGGCAAGAAATGCTGCCGATATGGAACGGCTGGTGCGCGCGGCCGCTGCCGCGGGCGCCGTTTATGTGCAGACCCCGGAAATGACGGGCGCGATCCAGAAGGACCGGCAGGCGCTGCGTGCGCAACTGCGGGATGACGATGGCGATATCATCGTTGCGACGGCCGCCCGTCTTGCCCGCGAGCTCGGCATTCATGTCCATGTCGGCTCCACGGCCATTGCCCGCCCGGATGGCAAGATCGCCAATCGCGGTTTTCTCTTCGCGCCCGACGGTTCGCGCATCTGCAGTTATGACAAGATCCATATGTTCGATGTTGATCTCGACAATGGCGAAAGCTGGCGTGAAAGCGCTGCTTATCAACCCGGCGAAGTGGCGCGTATCGCCGAACTTCCGTTGGGAAAATTCGGCTTCGCAATCTGCTACGACGTCCGTTTTCCGCAGCTTTTCCGCGCAGAAGCACTGGCCGGCGCTGAGGTTCTGACCGTTCCGGCGGCTTTCACCCGCCAGACGGGGGAGGCGCACTGGGAGGTCCTGCTGCGTGCCCGCGCCATTGAAAACGGCGCTTTCGTCATTGCCGCCGCGCAGGCCGGCGTGCATGAGGACGGGCGGGAGACCTTCGGCCATTCCATCATCATCGACCCGTGGGGCAAGGTTCTGGCCATTGCCGGCGGCACTGGAGAAGAGATCATCTTCGCCGAGATCGACACATCGCTGGTGGCTGCCGCGCGCGGAAAAATTCCCAATCTCCGCAATGCCCGCGAGTTCGGTCTGGACACGGTTATTCCCCTGAAACCTGCCGGAGGTGAAGCGGCGTGATCCGTTATGCGCTGGCCTGTGAAAAGGGCCATGAATTCGAAGGCTGGTTTGCCGGCAGCGACGATTTCGACAATCAGTTGCAGCGCGGTTTTTTGTCTTGCCCGGTCTGCAATTCCGTGCAGGTCTCCAAGCTGCTGATGGCGCCTTCGGTTTCCACCGCCCGCAAGAAAGACGAACGTCAGACGCTCGCCATGGATACCGCCAGAAAGGAGGCGCTGGCGAAAATCCGTGAGGCCGTCGCCAATATCCGCGCCAATGCCGAGGATGTCGGCGACAGGTTCCCCGAAGAAGCCCGCAAGATCCACTATGGCGAAGCGGATGAGCGGGGTATCATCGGTAACGCCTCGGCGCAGGACGCCAAGGCCCTGCTGGACGAGGGCATCGAGATCGCACCGCTGCCGGCGCTACCCGACGACGTCAACTGAATTTCTTCAGACGCCATCGCTCGTTAGCGTCCAGCGTCACCCCTGCGCCGGCCGCTTCGCCAGCATCATGTAGTTGACGTCCATATCCGGCGAGAGGTTCCAGCGATCCTGCAGCACGTTGTAGAAGACGCCGGTGCGGTGGATGATATCCATGCCGCTCGCCACCAGCGGCCGTTCAAGCTCTTCCGGGCGAACCAGTTTTTCATATTGATGTGTACCGCGCGGCAGCCAGCGCAACACGTTTTCGGCGGCGAAGATCGCCAGCGCCCTGGCCTTCATCGTGCGGTTGATCGTGGCGGCGAACATCAGCCCGCCGGGGCGCACCATTTTCGCGCAGGTGGTGACGAAGAGATCGACATTGGCCACATGCTCGACCACCTCCATGTTGAGGATGACGTCGAAGGTCTCGCCGGCTTCCTGCAACTGTTCGGCGGTGACGGCGCGGTAATCGACGCTGACCCCGCTTTCGCGGGCATGGGTGGAGGCGATGCCGATATTCTTTTCTGAGGGATCCGCACCCACCACGGTAGCGCCCATGCGGGCCACGGGCTCGGACAGAAGCCCGCCGCCGCAACCGATATCCAGCACGCGCAGCCCTTCCAGCGGGCGATGCGCCCTCGGGTCACGGCCGAAATTCTCGCAGATGCGGTTGCGGATATATTCGAGACGCACCGGATTGAATTTGTGCAGCGGGCGGAACTTGCCGGTCGGGCTCCACCACTCCGCAGCCATCGCGGAGAAGGGCGGAACTTGCCGGTCGGGCTCCACCACTCTGCGGCCATCGCGGAGAAGCGATCCACTTCGCTCTGGTCGACGGTCGTCTGTGCGGTCTCGCTCATGGCTCTGCTCCATATTGCTGTTGCATTGAAGTCGGACGATTGCCCCCCGAAGTCAAGACCGGAGACTTTCTCCGGCAGCGATTTATCGGGCGCCCATTGCCGCAGGGGAACTGATGCGGCCCCTCATTTGTTTCATGCTGCGTTCATGGAAGAACGCGTATTTTCCGATCGTGGCAGTATGCGGAACGCATGCTCGTCCATCTAACAGGATGGATGCCGACAAGGGCAAAGCGGGCCTTTGCTTGAGGAGAAAGAAGTGAAGAAAAAACTGTTTGGCGCAATTGCGCTGGTGGCCATGCTCG
>QFOL01000624.1 GCA_003241215.1 Agrobacterium fabrum | reverse complement strand
AGTTTATTTGCAGGCCTTGCTGCCGAAAGGCAATTTAGGCCGCCAAAAGACAGTTTTGGCACCTGAATCATACAGTATTGACGGTTTGGTTCTCGGGAATAATTCCCCAAAGGATATCGAAGGCAGATTTTGATGCGGGCAATGAAGGTAGTTCTGGCTGGTGTGGCCATGGTTTCGGTTCTGGCAGCGACGCCGGTTATGGCTGCGCAATGCGGCAATACTTCGGCGGGCTTCGATGCCTGGGTCGGCGCCTTCAAGCAGGAAGCGGCGGGCCGCGGCGTCAGCGCCTCGGTGCTCGACCGGGCCTTTTCCGGCGTCTCCTACAACCAGGCGACGATCCGCGCAGACCGCGGCCAGCACAGCTTCAAGCTCTCCTTCGAACAGTTCATGCAGAAGCGCGGCGGCCAGACGATCATTTCGCGCGGCAAGACCATGAAGAAGAACAACGCTTCTCTCTTTGCTTCCATCGAGCGCGCCTATGGCGTGCCGGCCGGTCCGCTGCTCGCCATCTGGGGCATGGAAACCGGCTTTGGCGGCTTCATGGGCAACCAGCACACGCTTTCCGCCGTTGCGACGCTTTCCTTCGACTGCCGTCGTTCGGATTATTTCACCGAGCAGCTTTATGCGGCCCTCAAGCTCGTCGGCAGCGGTTCGCTGAATGTCAACGCCAAGGGTGCGGCCCATGGTGAAATCGGCCAGACACAGTTCCTGCCCGTGAACGTCGTGCGCTACGGCGTTGATTTCGACCGTGACGGCCGTATCGACCTCGTCGGCTCGCGCGCCGATGCGCTGGCCTCCACCGCGAACTTCCTCGTCGGCCATGGCTGGCAGCGTGGTGCGGGCTATCAGCAGGGACAGGCGAATTACGCCGCCATCCAGGGCTGGAACGCCGCAAGCGTCTACCAGCAGGCCATCGCCTTCATCGGCAAGGCGATCGACGGCCAATAAGGCCGCTTTCCACGGACTAAAATTTCGCTTCCGTCATGCCGAACTTGATCCGGCATCCAGCGACGTAGCGTCCGACAGAGTTTTCCGCATGATCGACGTCATCC
>QFOL01000167.1 GCA_003241215.1 Agrobacterium fabrum | reverse complement strand
ACGGCTCGGGCCACGACGACATTCTCGCCAAGCCCGGCGGCGAGTTCGTCTCCGAGCGCCAGAGAATTCAGCTTGCGCGCCGAAAGCAGGCTGATGATGAAACCGGCGGCCAGAAAGGGCAGCACGGTCTCGATGCGCTCGAAGGTCGCCCCGCCGACGCCACCGATCTGCCAGGAGCGGATGCCGCCGGCAATATCGCTGCGCGGCAGAACGACGGCGATGACGAGCGAGGAAAAGGCGACGGAGGTGGCGGCGCCCGCAAGTGCGAGTTTCAGCGGCGTCGCCCCGCCTCGCCCAAGCGAGCCGACAACATAAACGAAAACCGCCGATACCCCCGCCCCGGCAATTGCGACCATGATGAAGGCCGGAGCCGAGGCGATGCCGAACCAGACGATGCCAATGACGACGGCAAGCGACGCCCCCATGTTCACACCGAGAATGCCGGGATCGGCTAGCGGATTGCGGGTGACACCCTGCATGATGGCCCCGGCCAGCCCGAGTGCGGCACCGGACAGCAGGGCAAGCAGCGTGCGTGGCAAACGCACGGCAACAGCCGCCTCTGCAACCGTCTCGACACGGCCGCTGAGCCCGCCAACAATATCCGCAAGAGAGACGTCACGCGTGCCGATTGCGATGGACAGCGCACAAAGCAGCGCGAGAAGCGCCAGCACCCCGCCGAGCCAAGCCGTTCGCACGCGGTTGGAGCCGCCGGCGAGCAGCACGGCCGTCGCTTTGCCGGGTCCAGACATTGTCACTGCGATTTTCCGGAGGATTTATCCGCAGCCTTTGCCATAAGATCGGCATAGTCCTTCAACACCCACGAAATCGACAGCGGCGTGGGATTGGAGGCGGTGCCGAGCGGGTCGCGGCCCAGCATGACGATGGCATCGTTGGCAACGGCCGGCATGCGGGCGAGAAGCGGATCGGCGCGCATGGCGTTCAGCAGCGGTTCACTGCCATAGGTCACGACGATATCGACATCGTCGAAGGCATCCACACGCTCGGCGCTGACGCCGGCGGCGAATTGCCCCGGCTTCGTCGCTTCCACGACGCTTTTCGGCGAGGCAAGTCCAAGATCGGCGAAGAACTTCACCCTGGTATCATTAGCCGTATAAAAATTGACGACGCTGAGATTGGTGGCGTCGAGATGGGTGACGAACATGGCCGACTTGCCCTTCAGCTGCGGATGACCGGCAACAACCTGCGCGATCTCGCCCTCGATGCGTTTGATGAGCGCCTCACCTTCCGCAACCATGCCAAGACCGGCGCTGTTCAGCCGGATCATCTCGCGCCAGTCCGTCGCCCAGGGAGAAACGGGATAGGCGACGACAGGGGCGATCTGGCTCAGCGTATCGTAGTCGGACTGGCTGAGGCCTGAATAGGCGGCAAGGATGACATCCGGCTGCGTCGCCGCCACGGCCTCGAAATCGATGCCGTCGCCCTCGTCGAACAGCACCGGCTTTGCCGCATTGAGTTCGGTGAGCCGCTTTGCCACCCATGGCAGCAGGCCATCGCCGTCATCATCGCCGAAATTGGCCGCCGCAAAACCGACAGGCACGATGCCGAGCGCCAGCGGCACCTCATGGTTCGCCCAAGCGACAGTCGCGACCCGCTGCGGTTTCTTCGCAATCGTGGTCGTGCCGAACGCATGTTTGATGACGACGGGATAGCCGGTCGTCTCCTCCGCCGAGGCCATATCAGGCGCGATTATCGACAGGAAAAGCACAAATACCGGCATGAGGCAGCGGAACGGGCGAAGCATTGGCGAGCTCTCAAAAGTTCAAAAGTGGACTTGAACTCTCAGCTTCAATTGCCTCCGTCAAGCCCAGGCAAGAAATGCCGTCGCAACAGCGGTGAAATTTCCGGGGTTTTGTACAAAACCGTAAAAAGTTACAATACCGGACAAACTTTCTCAAGTTATTAGGCGCTTCGAGAGTGGGCCGTGGAAGCGGCGATCGGGGCATCAACTTCTGGAACATACCAATGAATATCGAAACCGAAGGCAGACACCGCAAAACCGCGCGACGTCGTTACCGGGATGCGACGCTGCTTGCCTGCACGGCGCTTGCCGCCACCCTGCCCGGCGCCCTGCTGGCGCAGGAGGCTGCCAGTACCGGCGGCAGCACGGTTCTGGAGCGCATCACCATCGACAGCGGCGATAATGACCAGAAGTCCATCGTCGCCACCCGCACCACAAGCGGCAGCAAGATGGCGACAGATATTCTCGACACGCCTGCCTCCGTTTCCGTCATCACCGCCAAGGAAATGCAGCAGCGCGGCGTGCAGAGCGTGGAAGAAGCGCTGCAATATACCGCCGGTGTGACAACGGATTTTTACGGCTCCGACGACCGGTTCGACTATTTCAAGATTCGCGGTTTCGACGCCTATACCTATCGCGACGGGTTGACGCTTGGCCGTCCCTTCGGCGCACTGCGCGAGGAAACCTACGCCTATGAGCGCGTGGAAGTGCTGAAGGGCGGCAATTCCACCACCTTTGGCGTCTCAGATCCCGGCGGCTCGGTGAATTATTCCACAAAGGTGCCGAAACGCACCCGTTTCGGTGAAGCCTATGTCACCGGCGGCTCCTATGGCCGCGCCGAAACCGGCTTCGACTTTGGCGACAACATCACCAGCGACGACACGCTGTCCTATCGCCTGACCGGCAAGCTCAGAAATGCCGATGCGGAATATGATTATTCCCGCGACGACGAGAAATTCTTCATGGGCGGTCTGACATGGCGTCCCACCGACGTTACCAGCCTGACCGTGGTTTACGATCATCTCAACAAGGATGGCGTTCCGGGCGGCGGCGGCCATCCCGTCGGCTCGCATTTCGACCGGAGCCGTTTCTTCGGCGAACCGGACTACAATTATCGCGGCACAAACCGCAATTCGCTGAGCGCGATGTTCGACCATGATTTCGGCTCGGGCCTGACCCTGAGCTCCAACGCCCGCTACAGCAAGGCGAATACGGACTTCGGTTACGCCTATATCTCGTCCACGCCGACCAACGGTTCGGCAATCGCCAACCGGTCCTATTTCGGCAACGACACCGAGACCGAAAGCTTCCTGATCGACACGCGCCTGCAATATGACACGCGGTTTGACAATGTCGAAAGCCGCAGCCTCGTCGGCGTCTTCTACAATGACTACACCTCTGGCAGCAAAAGCTACTTCGGCCCTGCGCCGAGCATCAACTGGATGAACCCGGTCTATACCGGCGCACCCGCTTCAGTGCCGCTCTATGCCGACTCCCTGACGGACCAGAAGACCAAAGCGATCTATCTTCAGCAGGACTTCACCTTCTTCGACAGGCTGATCGTCAGCGCCGGCCTGCGCAACGACTGGATCGACACCGAGCAGACCAACCGCCTGCGCGGTACCTCGGCCAGCGGCGACATCAGCGAACTGACCAAGCGTATCGGCGTGTCCTACAAGATCACCAACGAGATCGCGCCCTATATCAGCTATGCCGAATCGGTGGTGCCCGCATCGGGGCTCACCGTTGAACCGGAGCGCGGTGAGCAAATCGAACTCGGCGTGAAATATCGTCCTGACGCTTTCCCGGCCCTGTTCACCGCCTCGATCTACGATCTGAAGAAGAACAACATCACCGTCACCAGCCCGATCACCAGCCTGCCGACCACCATCGGCGAGGTGCGTGTGCGCGGTCTCGATCTCGAAGCCAAGGCGGAGGTAACAGACAATCTCAGCCTGACGGCGGCCTATTCCTATCTCAACGCGGAAATCACTGAAAACGGCACCGGCGGTAACGTTGGCAACCGGCCGCAATTCGTGCCCGAGCATCAGGCTTCACTGTGGGTCAACTACACGCTTGCAGGCAACGACCATTTCGGCGACATGACCTTCGGTCTCGGCGGCCGCTATACCGGCGCTTATTATTTCGACAATGCCAACAAGGTCGAAACCGGGAGCAGCGTGACTGTGGATGCGGCATTCAGCTACAAGATTCAGGAAACCGCCTCGCTGGACGTCAATGTTTCCAACATCTTCAACGAAAAACACGTCTCTTATGGCGGGTTCGGCGCTGACTTTTACAATCCCGGCCGGGCGTTTTCCGTGACTTTGCGAAAGACATGGTGAGCATCATGATTAGCATTAATTTTCAAATTATTGCATAGCTTCCCTAATGCTCCGCGTCATCCTCGGGCTTGACCCGAGGATCCATGGTGCGTCAGGCTGTGGATCCTCGGGTCAAGCCCGAGGATGACGAAAGGTGAGGTTCGGCGCACTTCCCCAAACCGCTGCGCATCAGGGCACCGGTCTCGCCCAGGTTCAAAGCAGCCTGTGCAGCCGTCGCCAGGCGGCGGGTGTGTTGCCCACGGACTGGCGGAAAGCCTTGGTCAGATGGGCCTGATCGGAAAAGCCAAGCTGGGCGGCGATATCGGCCACCGTCAGATCACCTTCCAGCAGAAGTTTCTGGGCGGCATTGATGCGCCGCTCCAATTGCCATTGCAGCGGCGTCTTACCGGTGGTCTGGCGAAATACGGTGGCGAACCAGCTTTCCGAAAGCCCGACAATATCGGCCATCTCGGCAACCGTCATACGGTCGTCGCCACGCTTTTCGACCTGGGCAAGAAGCTTGTTCAACTGCGCCTGCGTCAGCCTGCCATTGGCCTGCGCAGGCGCAGGGCCGGGAATATCCAGCAGGCCGGCAACGATGCTGCCGACGAGGCTTTCCGCATAGACCGCATGTTTCGAGGGTTCGGCCAGCTCATCGACAAGCAGGCCGGCAAGGGTTTCCACCGAGCCGATATCCTGTATCTCGACCGGACGGCGCAGCGCCGTCATCGCCGCCGAACTGCCGACCGAGGGCGACAGGAAACGCAACAGGCGATCCTTGTGAATATGCAGATTGAGATGCGAGAACCGGTGCGTGGCGTTGCTGCTCGTCCACATCGGCACACCGGCCGGCACATAAACCGCGCGTGTCATCGGCCGCGAATGGTTGCTGAACTCGCCGTTGCGGTTGGACATGCTGATGCGCGAGGAGACATCGTTGAAAAAGATCATGATGCGCGGATCGGCGGCCAGATAATAGCCCTTCGCCCCCATCTGGCTTTCCGCTTCCCAGAAAGCACTGACCAGCCCATCCAGCTGCCGCCACTTCACCGGCGCAGTGACGCTGATCCCTTCCGTGTGCCAGGTCATGGAATGCCAGAAACTCAATGCGGGTACCGTCCGGTTGTCGGGTCTGCGGGTGAGGGTATGGAAAGACGGGCGCGCCGCGCCAGTCATCGCGCCTCGCCCCAATAACATGACTTATCAATTCATGTTAATAGCAAAGATCGTTATAAAGAGAAACATTCGCTGACGCGACGGCTCTGGAACCTCTGAGCGAAACGCCCGTTGAACTCCTGACAGGAACGCAACACGGGAGATTATCAATGGACAGCAAAAAGGAACCGGGCAACTTCACGGACAGGAAACGCGAAGAGAAGGGCCGCGGCGTCATCGTGGCCGGGCCGGATGCGCATGAAAACGAAAAGAGCGGCAAAGCTCCCTCGGCAAAGGCGGAAAAATCTTCATCGGGCAAACCGGTTGCGGCTTCTGACCGGCGATAGCATCGCGGATCGAGCGGTCGCCGATGCGTCCTCGCCAACCCACAGATAGAAAAAACACCTCCCCGATCGCTCAGGGAGGTGCATTATCATTAAACAGTCGGCCTTTGCTTACAGAAGGTCGAAACGGTCAGCGTTCATCACCTTCGTCCAGGCGGCGATGAAATCACGCACGAATTTCTCCCTGCTGTCATCCTGCGCATAAACTTCCGCATAGGCGCGCAGGATGGAGTTCGAACCGATGACGAGGTCCACGCGGGTCGCCGTGTACTTGGCGGCCCCAGTCTTGCGGTCACGAATCTCATAAAGATTGTTGCCGGTCGGAACCCAGGAATAGGCCATGTCCGTCAGCGTCGTGAAGAAGTCCGTCGTCAGCGCGCCGGGCTTGTCGGTAAACACGCCATGCGCCGTACCGGCATAATTGGCGCCGATGACGCGCAGGCCGCCGATGAGCACTGTCAGTTCCGGCGCGGTCAGGCCGAGAAGCTGGGCCCGGTCGAGCAGCAGTTCTTCGGGGCTGACGACATAGTCCTTCTTGACCCAGTTGCGGAAACCATCCGCCAGCGGCTCAAGCGGGGCAAAGCTGTCGGCATCCGTCTGCTCGGCGGAAGCATCGCCACGGCCTGCCGCGAAAGGCACGGCAATGTCGAAGCCGGCCGCTCTTGCCGCCTGCTCCACACCGTAATTGCCGGCCAGAACGATCACATCCGCAATGCTCGCGCCGGTTTCACGGGCAATCGGTTCCAGAACCGAGAGCACGCGGGAAAGACGGGCGGGCTCATTGCCTTCCCAGTCCTTCTGCGGTGCGAGGCGGATGCGCGCGCCATTGGCGCCGCCGCGCTTGTCCGAACCGCGGAAGGTGCGGGCGCTGTCCCAGGCGGTCGAAACCAGATCGGCGACCGAAAGGCCAGAAGCCGCGATCTTCGCCTTGACGGCGGCGATGTCGTAGCTGGTGGAGCCTGCGGGGATGGGATCCTGCCAGATCAGGTCTTCCGCCGGAACGTCCGGGCCGATGTAACGGGACTTCGGCCCCATGTCGCGGTGCGTCAGCTTGAACCATGCACGGGCGAAGACCTCGGAGAAATGGTCCTGATCGTCCTTGAACTTCAGCGAAATCTCGCGGTAGATCGGGTCGACCTTCAGGGCCATGTCGGCATCGGTCATCATCGGAATGGTACGGATCGAAGCATCTTCGACGTCGACCGGCTTGTCTTCCTCGGCGATGGTGATCGGCGCCCATTGCGATGCACCGGCGGGGCTGTGGGTCAAGGTCCACTCATGCTTGAACAGCATTTTGAAGAAGCCATTGTCCCACTTGGTCGGCTCGCTCGTCCATGCGCCTTCGATGCCGGATACCACGGTGTCGCGACCGATGCCGCGGCCCTTGGTGTTGATCCAGCCGAGACCCTGATATTCCGGGCCTGCGGCTTCCGGATCGGGGCTGAGGTTGGCGGCGCTGCCATTGCCGTGCGACTTGCCGATGGTGTGGCCGCCGGCGGTCAACGCCACGGTCTCCTCGTCATCCATGCCCATGCGGGCGAAGGTCTCACGCATCTGCGCCGCCGTCGCCAGCGGGTCGGACTTGCCGTTCACGCCTTCCGGGTTGACGTAGATGAGGCCCATCTGCACGGCGGCAAGCGGGTTTTCCAGCGTCTCGGGCTTGCTCACATCGCCGTAACGGCCGTCGCTCGGCGCCAGCCATTCCTTTTCGTCGCCCCAATAGGTGTCCTTTTCCGGCGCCCAGATATCTTCACGGCCGAAAGCGAAGCCGAAGGTCTTCAGACCGGCGACGTCATAGGCGATGGTGCCGGCGAGCGCGATCAGGTCCGCCCAGGAAATCTTGTTGCCGTATTTCTTCTTGATCGGCCACAGCAGACGGCGGCCCTTGTCGGTGTTGACATTGTCCGGCCAGGAATTGAGCGGTGCAAAACGCTGGTTGCCGGTGTTGGCGCCGCCGCGGCCGTCAGTCACGCGGTAGGAGCCCGCCGCATGCCAGGTAACGCGCGCCATCATGCCCACATAGCTGCCCCAGTCGGCCGGCCACCAGTCCTGGCTGTCGGTCATCAGCGCACGCAGATCGGCTTTCAGCGCCTCGACGTCGAGCGTCTTCAGGGCTTCGCGATAGTTGAAGGAGGTGCCGAGCGGATTGGTCTTGGTGTCGTGCTGATGCAGGATGTCGAGGTTCAGCGCATTCGGCCACCATTCGGTCACCGATTTACCCGAGGCCGTATTGCCTCCATGCATGACAGGACACTTGCCAGCCGGTTTTGAAGTTGCGTCCATTTCGCCCTCCGATGGGTTTAGCAATTAAACGAAATAATCAATTCGACATGTGCAGCGTTGGAGCCAGAGCCGGCGGCAGGTCATGACAAAACCGTGCAGCGACGCTGGTAACCTCTCACAGCTACAGCTTCTTTCTGTCATGAAGATGACTAACAGCCGGGTTCCATAATTTCCAATTGTATATTCTAAAGGCTGCGATATGCTGAGCTTATGATTGCGCTCTCCATGAAACATCTCCGTTATTTCGACGCTCTGGCCAAGATCGGCCATTTCGGCCGGGCGGCGGAGGCGTGCGCCATTTCCCAGCCGGCGCTGTCGTTGCAGATCCGCGAGCTGGAGGAGCTGATCGGCGCGCCGCTTGTCGAACGGAGCAGCCGCCAGATCCGGCTGACCGCGCTTGGGGAGGAATTCGCCGAACGCACCCGCTCGATATTGCGTTCGGTGGATGAGTTGCAGGATCTGGCGCGGGCGCGGCATGGGCCGCTCAGCGGCCGGCTGCGCATCGGCGTCATTCCCACCGTCGCACCCTATCTTTTACCACAGGTCATCAAGACACTCACGCGGCATTATCCCGGACTG
>QFOL01000623.1 GCA_003241215.1 Agrobacterium fabrum | reverse complement strand
GGGTGTCCTTGAAGATGGTGGAGTACTGTTCGCCGGCGATGATCGACTTGACGGAGGGAACTTCAGCGTCCTGACCGGAAACGACCGGCAGCGGCTGGTCCTTCGTGCCATAACCAACGCCCTTCAGCGAGGAGATGATGCCGATCGAGAGACCGTCGTAAGGCGACAGAACGGCGTCAACCTTGGCGTCGGTGTAATAGGCGGACAGCAGGTTGTCCATGCGGGCTTGGGCCGTTGCTGGGTCCCAACGCAGCGTACCGACCTTGTCCATGCCGGTCTGGCCGGACTTCACGACGAGCTTGCCGCTGTCGATGTAAGGCTGGAGAACCGACATCGCGCCGTCATAGAAGAAGAAGGCGTTGTTGTCGTCCGGGGAGCCGCCGAAGAGCTCGATGTTGAACGGGCCCTTGCCATCCTTCAGGCCGAGCTTGTCGACGATCGAAGTCGCCTGCAGAACGCCAACCTGGAAGTTGTCGAAGGTGGCGTAGTAGCTGACATCGCCGCTGTTGCGGATCAGGCGGTCATAAGCGATGACCTTGATGCCCTGCTCGCCGGCCTGCTTCAGGACGTCCGACAGCGTCGTGCCGTCGATCGATGCGATCACGAGGACCTTGACGCCCTTGGTGACCATGTTTTCGATCTGGGAAAGCTGGTTCGGAATATCGTCATCGGCATATTGCAGGTCGGTCGTGTAACCGGCTTCCTGAAGCTGCTTCACGATGTTGTTGCCGTCGTCGATCCAGCGTGCGGACGACTTGGTCGGCATGGCGATACCAACGGAACCCTTGTCCTGTGCGAAAGCCGGCACTGCGAAAGAAGCAGCACCGATGGCACAAGCTGCCATCAGCGAAATAATGGACTTCATTAACTCTCTCCCTTGAGCCCTTCTCTGGAGCCCGCATGCTGCGGTGCACCATGAAATTCATGCCGTCAGAGGAAGAAGCCGCATTGCGCTCACCCCGATTTCGCATTGTTCTGAATCCATATAACTGTCAAATAGAATAAATCAGTTTCCATATATCAATTATGATATATTAAATCGATACAAAAACCGATGAGGGGTATAAAACCACGAATGAACAACCAAAAAGTGTATGAGCAGGCGCAAACAACGGATGCCCTTTTCGTCTTTGAAGACAACCCTTTGCTGCGGGCCGGATTGAAGATGAGCCACCTGCGCATGCTGGTCATGATCGAGGAGCACGGGCAGGTCAGCGCGGCGGCCGCCGCCATGAACATGACGCAGCCCGCAGCCTCGCGCATGCTCTCGGAAATGGAGGCGATCGTCAAATCACCCCTTTGTCAGCGGGCCTCGCGCGGCGTGGTGCTGACGAA
>QFOL01000166.1 GCA_003241215.1 Agrobacterium fabrum | reverse complement strand
TGGTGATGGGTGGTGAAGATATGGGTGAGCTTCCAGCCGTGGCCGTCGAGCGCCTGCAGGATGGGGCCTTCCTCTGGGGCGTCGATGGCGGCGGTCGCGCCGCTTTCGGGATCGTGCAGGAGAACCCCGAAATTGTCGCTGCGGCAAAGAAAGACGTCTATTTCCAAAGGTTTCATCGTATCCTCTCCATTTGCCGGCCAGAACCGGCGCATTCGTCCGCCTGACCTTCTATGTAAGGGCAGACGCCTTGAAGTCCAACCGCCTGATGCTACATTCTCGTCATGAATACCGATATCGTCGATCTGCGCGAATTCTATCATTCTCCGCTTGGCCGCTCGGCCGAGCAGGCGATCACCATGGCGCTTTCGACGCTGTGGCCGCCCTTGCCGGAAGAGCGGCTCGTCGGTCTCGGTTATGCGGTGCCGTTTCTGGAACGGTTCCGCCGCGATACGGAGCGCACCTTCGCCTTCATGCCCGCGGGGCAGGGGGCGGTGAACTGGCCGGCGGGCGAACTTTCCTCCACGGCGCTGGTCTTCGATGAAGAACTGCCTCTGCCCGATTCGTCGGTGGACCGGGTCCTGATGGTGCATGCGCTGGAATTTGCTGAAAATCCGCGTGAAAGCCTGAAGGAATTGTGGCGGGTACTGGCGCCCGGCGGCCGTCTGGTGATCGTGGTGCCGAACCGGCGCGGCGTCTGGGCGCGGATGGAGCATACGCCCTTCGGTTCCGGCCGGCCCTATTCCCGCGGGCAGCTGACGGCGCTTCTGCGCGAAACCAATTTCACGCCGGGGGCCACCGCCGAGGCGCTGTTTTTCCCGCCCACCACCAGCCGGCCGGTGCTGAAATTCCGCCGTTATCTCGAACATACCGGCCGTCGTCTCTGGCCGCTTTTTTCCGGCGTCATCGTGGTGGAGGCCCAGAAGCGTCTCTATCAGGGATTGCCCGTCACCCAGCGCGCCTCGCGTCGCGTTTTTGTGCCTGTGCTCGCGCCGCAGGGGGTGCCCACCACCCGCACTGCCGCAAGCCAAGGAAAGCCGCGCTGACCCTCGACAAAGCGCCCATTCCGGTCTAATGCCTCCGGCATTGTTTTTGCCGGGTTCTCCGGCGCTTTTCCAAAGGTCGATCAAATGAGTGCAGAGCTTAGCCAACCTGTTCCGCGTCCGGGTATTCTGGATATCGCCGCTTATGTTCCGGGCAAGGAACATGTGGACGGCGTTGCGAAGGTTTATAAGCTCTCCTCCAACGAAACGCCGCTTGGGCCGAGCCCGAAAGCCATCGAAGCTTTCGGCACGGCTGCCAGCCATCTGGAAATCTATCCGGACGGTCAGGCGATCGCGCTGCGTCAGGCGATTGCCGACGTACATGGTCTCAACATCGCGAATATCATGTGCGGTAACGGTTCGGATGAGCTTCTCGGCCTCCTCTGCCACGTCTATCTGGGCGCGGGCGATGAGGCGATCATCACCGAACACGGTTTCCTCGTTTACAAGATCCAGATCATGGGTGCGGGCGCGACGCCGGTGACGGTGAAGGAAAAGGATTGTGCGGTGGATGTGGACGCGATCCTCGCCGCCGTGACGCCGAAGACCAAGATGGTTTTTGTCGCCAATCCGGGCAATCCCACCGGCACCTATGTTCCGGTCGCGGAAATCCGCCGCCTGCAGGCCGGCCTGCCGAAACATGTCGTGCTGGTGCTGGATGCGGCCTATGCCGAATATGTTCGCAAGAATGATTACGAGGCCGGTCTCGAGCTGGTCTCCGGCAACCGCAATGTGGTGATGACCCGCACCTTCTCCAAGGTCTACGGTCTGGCTGCCCTGCGCGTCGGCTGGATGTATGGCCCGGCCGCCGTCATCGATGCGCTGAACCGCGTGCGCGGCCCGTTCAACATGAGCGCGCCGGCCATTGCTGCCGGTGCTGCGGCTATCCGCGATCAGGCCTTCGTGGAGAAGGCCGTGGCGCACAACACGCTGTGGATGGACAGGCTGGTCACGACCTTTACCGGTCTCGGCCTCACCGTCACGCCTTCGGTCACCAATTTCATCCTCATCCATTTCCCGGATCAGGACGGCAAGCGGGCAACGGATGCCGACGAGTTCCTGAGCCGCCGCGGTTACATTCTGCGTGCGGTGCGCGGTTACGGTTTCCCGAATGCGCTGAGAATGACGGTCGGTTCGGAAGAGGCCAATCTCGGCGTTATCGCGGCCCTCACCGAGTTCATGGGGCAGGCGTGATGGCTGAGATCATGTTTGAACGCATCGCGCTGATCGGCATCGGCCTGATCGGCTCGTCGATTGCCCGCGATGTCAGGGAGCTGGGGCTTGCCCGCCACGTGACGATTTCCACCCGCAGCGAAGACACGCTGAAACGGGCGGAGGAGCTGGCGCTTGGCACGGATTACACCGTTTCGGCGGCGGAAGCGGTGAAGGATGCCGATCTCGTCATCGTCTCGGTGCCGGTCGGCGCCTCGGAAAGCGTGGCGCGGCAGATTGCGCCGCATCTGAAGCCGGGCGCCATCGTGACCGATGTCGGCTCCACCAAGGCTTCGGTCATCGCGCAGATGGCGCCGCATATGCCTGACACTGTGCATTTTATTCCCGGCCATCCCCTGGCTGGTACGGAAAAATCCGGCCCGGATGCCGGTTTCGCCGGCCTCTTCCGCGACCGCTGGTGCATCTTCACCCCACTTGAGGGTACGGATGCCGCGGCGCTGGAAAAGCTGAAGGATTTCTGGCGGGCGCTCGGCTCTCGCGTCGACGAGATGGATGCCGAGCACCATGACAAGGTCCTGGCGATCGTTTCGCATCTGCCGCATATCATCGCCTACAACATCGTCGGCACGGCGGATGATCTGGAGACGGTGACCGAATCGGAAGTGATCAAATATTCCGCCTCCGGTTTCCGTGATTTCACCCGCCTGGCCGCCTCAGACCCCACCATGTGGCGCGATGTCTGCCTGCACAACAAGGATGCCATCCTTGAAATGCTGGCGCGGTTTTCCGAAGACCTCGCCTCCCTGCAAAGAGCGATCCGCTGGGGAGAGGGAGACAAGCTGTTCGAGCTGTTTTCCCGCACCCGCGCCATCCGCCGCTCCATCGTGCAGGCCGGTCAGGACGTCGACGCACCGGATTTCGGGCGTCATGCGCTGGATCAGAAGAAGTAGGGTTTATCCAGCTTATTGTCGTTTTGAGATTTGATCCGGCCCATCACGCCCGCCGGCAAAGTGCAAAGCCTCCTCGGGTCAAGCCCGAGGATGACGTCGAGTATAAAGCAATCGCTCAGATCGGCGGGATATTCCCCAGCGGAATAAAACCGCTGACTGTGGCGCGGCCGCGGTTAACGACGAGATCGACGGACGCCCTGTCGCCGCCGCCGGCAAGCGCGCCGAGCAGTTTGCGGGCCGTGTCGATGGTGGATTGCAGCTGTGGGAACGCCTGCTTGGCATTGTCCGACCAGGCGCCGAGCTTGTCGATTTCCAGCTTGAACTGGCCGGAGAGATAACCCTCATTGTCGAAGGAGAACGGGCCGCTGATGCTCATGATGCGGCCTTCGCCGATATCGGCCATCAGCCGGCGAAGCTGGCCGCTCGCGCCATAGAGTCCTGATCTGTCGCTGCCATCCACCATGCCCGCCTTGCCGGCGAGCGTGACATCAACGATGGCGTCGAGACGGGGAAGAACCTGCGGCCAGTCCTTGATGACGGTCGCCGAATTGGTGAGCGTGATTGCGCCGTCGAGATCGGCGCCGTTCTGGCGCAGATGCATTTCCGTTTTTACCGCATCGAAATCGATGGTCTGGCCGGTGACGGAAGAAACCGCCTGCGCTTTCAGCCCGTCGATGACGAGCGAGCTGCGGTCGATGCCCTTCAGCTTGGTGACGATGCTGGACTGCATGTTCTGCCAGGCGGCCGAAATCGTCAGGCCATGGGCGGAACGGATTTCCGCCGGCGAATCGAGTTCCCAGACGATGTGGCCGGGATTATAGACCTGCGCCGCCGAGCGAAGTTCGCCGAAGGAAGCGGAAACGCCGTTCTCCTTGTCATCCACCGTCACTTTGGAGCAGAAGAGGCCGATGCGGAAGGGATAACCCCTGAAGGCGATATCGCCGCATTCGCCGCTGACGCTGCGGGCCTGCGAGGGGGCAATGACGTTCAGAACCGTCTGCTTCAGCCTGTCGGCGGCGTAAAACCACCCGGCGGTATAAAGTCCTGTCACCACTACGATGGCGATGGCGAGCCAGAGGAATTTTTTGGCGGTGCCGGATTGGCTTGACGCTGCCATATTGATCTCCGATGAACAGACTTCAGACAATTTCGATTTGGCTTGGGATATGGACGATTTTTGGGTCTTTGGCTACGGTTCGTTGATGTGGAACCCCGGCTTCGCTTTTGAGGAGAGGCAGCAGGCCCGGTTGCACGGCTATCGGCGCTCACTCTGCATCAGTTCCAATTTTTACAGGGGCACGGAAGAAAAGCCTGGCCTCGTTCTCGGCCTGGAACGCGGCGGCTCCTGCCTCGGCGTCGCTTTCCGCGTGCGGGGCAAGGACCGCGATCCCGTCATGGCTTATCTGCGTGAGCGCGAGTTGGTGACGAATGTCTACAAGGAACGGGTGGTTGCCATCGGGCTTTCCGATGGCAGGCGCGGCAGCGCCGTGACCTATGTGGCCGATCCCGCGCATGAGCAATATATCGGTGGTCTTGGCGTCGCCGAATCGGCCGTGATCATCGCGGCCGCATCGGGTCGCTCCGGGCCGAACACGGATTATGTCTTCAACACCGTGCAGCATCTGCAGGAGATGGGCATTCGCGATTCGCTGCTGGAGAGCATCGCCAAGAATGTCGGCACGCTCGCCGCTCAGCCGGCGGCGGCTTCCGTGCCCTGAAGTTCGGCGATCCGCTTCACGGCGGTCGGCGGCAGCGGCAGATGCGGGTTGTTGCGCACGGTTTCCAGCAGCAATTCATCGCTCGCCTTTTCCGTCACATCGATCAGGCGCTTGAAAAACACGTCGGGGTCCAGCCCCGGCTCGATGGCCGGCAGGATACGCACCTTGAAATGGCCGGGATAACGCATGGTGGAACGGCGCGGCCAGAAGAGGCCGGGGTGCATGGCGACGGGAATGACCGGAACCTGCAGATCGCGGTAAAGCCTTGCGATGCCGTAACGATATTCGGGTTCCGCCCCCGGCGGGCGGCGCGTGCCTTCCGGATAGATGATGAGTTCGCGGCCGGCGGCCATTTCCTCTTTCGCCCGCTCCATCACCTTCAGCATCACCTTGCCGCGTGCGGCGCGGTTGACTGGTATCATGCGCTGTTTCATCACATACCAGCCGAACAGCGGAATCCACATCAATTCCCGTTTCAGAATATAAACGGGATCGGGCAGGTTGGGCAGCAGCGCATAGGTATCCCAGAAGGACTGGTGCTTGGGCGCAAAGATGCAGCCGGTTTCAGGAATGTTTTCCAGCCCTTCGATCTCGAAGGTGGTGCCGACGATGGTTTTCATCAGCCAATGGTTGGAGCGCGCCCAGTTCTTGGGAATTTCGAAGGCGATTTTGCGAGGCAGGATGAAATAGATCGGCGTCAGCACGATCATGCGGACAATCAGGTTGAGATAAAACAGCGTATTGAAAAGAAAAGAGCGCAGCTTGAGCATCAACAACCTTCCCGGGATGCAGCCGTTCCGAAACTTTGCGCGCCTCGATGCCGGATGCCGATGCCAGACGCCTACACGAAAACACCGGGCCGCAGCAAGGGCGTTCTCGCAGGTCAGGACGACGCGGATGTCACCTTTATCGGGGAATGGCCGGCAGCGGCCTTGCGCAGGCCATCGCCCTTGCCGAAGCCGGTCAGGTCGCGTCCGGCCGCCGCCACGAACTTCAGATATTCGTAGAGCATGGTTCTGACCACATCCGGCTCCACGAACCAGTTGGTGCGGGCGAGATCGGCGCTGATGACGGGATAGGCGATGAATAGCGTGTGCGGGCTGGCGTTGCGCAGCTCATGCAGGCTGCGATGCATGTGGTAATTATTGGTGACGACGACGATGGAGGAATAATTGTGGTCGCGTATCCAGCTGGCCGCCTCGTTGGCGTTGCCGATCGTGTCGATCGCCTTGTAGCCCATGTCCACACAGCAGGAAAACATGTCGGATGAACCTTGCGTCATCTTGCGGATCTGCGAACGGGTGGTGGCGGGGTTGACGCCTGATATCAAAAGCCGTTTGCCCACACCGTCTCTCAGCAGGCCAACCGCCTGCTCGATACGTTGATAACCGCCGGTCAGAACGATGATGGCGTCGCCTCTCGCCCCCTCCGGCGGGCGCATGGAGGCGACGGAATCGGCAAACCACAGGAAACCACCGGAAAATGCGCCGAGTGCGATGACGCAGAGCAGGATAAAGCCGCGAATAATACGGCGCAGAGGACCGCGCCGCGACAACAGGCCCTTTCTGGCCGGCCGCGTCGTCGTCTGATCCTGGTCCATCCGACTCACAAACATTCCTCCTGAATACTCGCCGATTAAGGCAAGGAACAGGCATTTTTGTCCACCGTCCGCAGGTTACATCCGGCTTGTAACGGTTTCAGCTTTCCCGCGGGATTTTGAGGGCACCCTCACGATGCGAGACCGTCACTTTTCGACGGATCGGACCGGATACGGTCAATATCGTCGATGGTGCGGATGACGGTCATGCGCGCGGTGATCGTGGTCAGGAGCGCGATGATGACCATCGTCATGGCGATGCCGAGATAACCGCCGAGCCCGACCGAAAACGAACCAAAAAGCGCGCTCGCCTGATCGCTTTGCGGCGTGGCGACCGTGCTCGACTGCCAGAAACCGGCAACGAGGAATACGGCCGCGGCAAGCGCGCTGCCCGCGGCCGCCCCCTTGAGGCTGATCTTCAGGAAATGCTTCTGGAATTCGCGCGCCACGAAGCTGCTTTCCGCACCGACGAAATGCAGCACCTCGACAATGTGCCGGTTGCCGGAAAGCGCGCCGCGCGTGGCGAACACCACCGTCAGCACCATGGCGGTGAAGACGAGGATGAGCACGCCGACGCCGATCATGACGGTGGTTCTGGCCATGGAGACCAGCCTGTCGACCCAGGTGCGGTGGTCGTCCAGAAATGCCTGCGGGATTTCCGTCTTCAGCATGTCCCGCATCGCCTGGAAATCCGGCGGATTGTTTTCATCGATGGTGATGACGACGAGGCGCGGCACCGGCAGCTCGGAAAGATCGAGACCGCTGCCGAGCCAGGGCTCCAGCAGGCGCGATGTCGCCGCGTCGTCGAGGATCGTGCCATCCCGCGTGCCGACGAAGGTGAGCGCCAGGTTGCGCGCCTTGGAGAGTGTCGCATTCATGTCCAGCCCGTCCTCGGGCTTGATCTGGATGGTGATCTCGCGGGAAATCTGGCTCTGCCAGGTGGCGGCGGTGGCGCGTACCATGGAGACGGCGCCGAGCGTCAGGCAGGCAAGGAAGGCCATGATGGCGATGACCACCATCAGCGCATTGCCCTGAATATTGGAGGGCGGCAGAATCGGCGCCATCGGGCGGATGCGCATGGGCGGGCGCTTCGGCTGCGCCGCTTCCGGCTTCAATTGTTTGCGGTTGATCTCATTCATAGATGTCGAGCCGCCCTTCTGTGAGGATCATCCGGCGCGCATCGATCTGGTCCATCAGGCCGAAATCATGGGTGGCGATGACGACGGCCGTGCCCAGCCGGTTAAGCTCCAGAAACAGGTTGAGAAGGCGCTTGGCCATGGGCGGATCGACGTTGCCGGTCGGCTCGTCGGCCAGCAGGATTTCGGGCTGGTCCATCAGCGCGCGGGCAATGGCGGCGCGCTGTTTTTCCCCGCCGGAAAGAATTGCCGGCAGCACGTTGATGCGCTCACCGAGCCCCACCCATTTCAGGAGCTCGATCACGTCGTTGCGATAGGCGCTCTCTTCCTTGCCGCGCACGCGCAGCGGCAGGGCGACATTCTCATAGGTCGTCAGATGATCGAGCAGCCGGAAATCCTGAAACACGATGCCGACGCGGCGGCGCAGCATCGGCAACTCGCTGCGCGGAATGCGCGATACATCGCGGTTGAACATGCGGATATTGCCGCGGGTCGGCTGCAGCGACATCAAAAGCAGGCGCAGCAGCGTCGTCTTGCCGGCGCCCGACGGGCCGGTCAGAAACTGGAACGAACCCTTGGGAATGTCGAAGGTCATGTCCCTCAGGATCTCGGGCCCCATGCCGTAACGCAACCCGACATTTTCGAAATGGATCAACGGACTTCCAGTCTCTTCGTTTCGTGGTGGTTCGCAAGCCGCTGGCGCATGAGGTTCGGATGTCGGGGTGTAACCCGGATCCGGTGGCCTGTGCGAGCCGTTTTTGCGAAGCATTAACCAATTAAATTTAAAACTTGGCAGGATTCGTTGCAATGCCCAGTTTTGCGGGCCGGAAAACCTCACCC
>QFOL01000165.1 GCA_003241215.1 Agrobacterium fabrum | reverse complement strand
GCGGCAGAAACGGAACGAGATGACCGAGACAGCGCCCTGGACTACCCGCAAACCGACCGCAATGCTTGTTCTTGCCGATGGCACGGTGATTGAAGGAACGGGCATCGGCGCAACCGGCAAGGTTCAGGCCGAAGTCTGTTTCAACACGGCGCTGACGGGTTACGAGGAAATCCTGACCGACCCCTCCTATCTCGGCCAGATCGTCACCTTCACCTTCCCGCATATCGGCAATGTCGGCACCAATGAGGAAGACATCGAAGACCTGACGCCCGCCGCCCGCCGCGGCGCTGTCGGCGTCATCTTCAAGGCCGATATAACCGATCCCTCGAACTTCCGCGCCGTCAAGCATCTGGATGCCTGGCTGAAGGCCCGCGGCGTCATCGGCCTTTGCGGCATCGACACCCGCGCGCTGACCGCATGGATCCGCGAAAACGGCGCGCCGAACGCGGTCATCGCCCATGATCCGAACGGCGTCTTCGACATCGAAGCGCTGAAGGCGGAAGCAAAGGCATGGAGCGGCCTCGTCGGCCTCGATCTCGCCATTGAAGCCACCTCCGGCCAGTCCTCCACCTGGACGGAAACGCCGTGGGTCTGGAACAAGGGTTACGGCACGCTCGGCGAAGCCGATGCCAAGTACCACGTTGTCTGCGTCGATTTCGGCGTCAAGCGCAACATCCTGCGCCTCTTTGCCGGTCTCGACTGCAAGGTCACGGTGGTTCCGGCCCAGACTTCGGCTGAAGACATTCTGGCGCTGAAGCCGGATGGCGTATTCCTCTCCAACGGTCCGGGAGACCCGGCGGCGACCGGCGAATACGCCGTGCCGGTTATCCAGAACCTTATCAACAGCGAGCTGCCGATCTTCGGCATCTGCCTTGGTCACCAGATGCTCGGTCTTGCCGTCGGCGCAAAGACCGAAAAGATGCATCAGGGCCATCACGGCGCCAACCACCCGGTCAAGGACTTCACCACCGGCAAGGTGGAAATCGTCTCCATGAACCACGGCTTTGCGGTCGACACCAAGTCACTGCCCGAAGGCGTCGAAGAGACCCATATCTCGCTGTTCGATGGCACCAATTGCGGCCTGCGCATCGTCGGCAAGCCGGTCTTCTCCGTCCAGCACCACCCGGAGGCATCGCCCGGCCCGCAGGACAGCCATTATCTCTTCCGCCGCTTCGTCAACCTGCTGCGCGAAAGACAAGGCGAGGCAGCGCTCGCCGAGCGCTGATAGACCATCCCCATACTCCGCGTCATCCTCGGGCTTGACCCGAGGATCCATCGGGACCTGGTGGAATGGATCCTCGCCTCAAGGGCGAGGATGACGACACAGAGTTACATACCAGAGCGATCACGGCCCGCTTTTCAGCGGGCCGTTTGCATTTCACGCTTCACCAGAAGGACGAAGCGGATGGTGAGCAGGACGGCCGCCGTCGAAAGGCCGATCACGAAGCCGAACCAGACGCCGCGCCCGCCAAAGCCGAGCGGAAAGGCCATGGTCCAGGCAAGCGCCAGCCCGATCGGCCAATAGGAAATCAGCGCCAGCATCGCCGGAATGCGCGCATCTTTCAATCCGCGCAGCAGGCCCGCCGTCACGGCCTGAATGCCATCGACCAGCTGGAAGATGCCGGCGATCACCACCAGGCTGCTGGCATAGGCAAGCACTTCCGCCGCCTCGGGCAATTTCGCATCCAGGAACCATTTCGCCAGAAACTCCGGCACGGCCGCAAACAGGATGCCGCCGCAAATGGCAATGCCGCAGGCAATCGCATAGATCATGATCGAAGCGCGGATGAGGTTCTTGAAGTCTCCCTGACCGCGGGCGATCCCCACCCGCACGGTCGCCGCCTGCGACAGGCCGAGCGGGATCATGAAGGCGATGGAGGCGAGCTGCAGGGCAATGCCGTGCGCCGCAAGCTGCACGGTGCCGATCTGCCCCATCAGGATAGACGCGGCGGCAAACAGCGTCACTTCGGCAAGGATGGTGATGCTGATCGGCAGACCGAGGCGCAGCACTTCGAAGAGCGCATGCCAGTCCGGCCGCCAGAAACGCACGAACAGCTCGTATTTCCTGGTTTCCTCCCGCGTCTGCACATAAGCGACGATGAAGATGAAGCTGAAGGCATTGACGATGACGGCAACGACGGCAGCACCGTTCATGCCCATGGCCGGCAATCCGAAATGGCCGAACACCAGCGCATAGGCGAGCACGCCGTTCATCACCAGCATGGTGATGGTGGCATAAAGAATGATGCCGGCACGCCCGATGGCGCTGACGAGACTGCGCAGGACATAAAACAGCAGCGCCGGCAAAAGGCCGAACTTGGCAATGGCGAGATAATGGCCGGTCAGCGCCGCCACATTGGGGTTCTGCCCGAGAGAAATGAGAATGCGCTCGGCATTAAAGAAGATCGGCAGGGCGAGCAGCCAATAGGCGATTGCCACCCACATGCCCATGCGCAGCGAGCGACGAGCCGCCGTCGCATCCCCCTGCCCGTAGGCCTGCGCCACCATCGGCACCACGGCCACGGAAAAGCCCGAGCCGAAAATGAAGACGACGAAGAAGAACTGCCCAGCCAGCACCATGGCCGCCAGTTTTTCGGCGCCCAGCTGGCCAACGATGACCATGTCAGTGGTATGGATGCCAAGCTGCGCGAGCTGCGCGCCGATAAGCGGAATTCCCAGCGCAAGCGTAGCCTTGAAATGCGAAAACCACGACCCCGATCCGGATGGAACGGTTCCTGCAACAATCGACGAAGACATTGTAATCACCTGAACACTGGCCGTTGCCCGCGAATTGCGCAACGGCGGCACGGTGATGAATAAAATATTCCCTTCCCGCACGCAACCTTTGTGACCAAATGATCAAAATTTACGCAGGCGCGCAACTCTGCCGCTTAAAGACCTGACAGAAGGCAAATTTAGTCGAATTTTACCATTTCACTTTAATTATTAGAACATCGAGTAGTTCTTTTAAATCATAAGCTGCATGACGCAGAATATTCCCGCCTTTGAGGCATGTTTTCCCCACCATTGTCAAAGATGACCGAAACGGTACATCCGGTTCAAAGGATCTTCAGTTTGCCGAAGAAAACCAACCTCATGACGCGCATTCTGTTCGCGGCGTCATCTCTTGTCGTCGCCGCCTTTGCGGGCTTTTCTTTCTACATCGACAGTCTTCAGCACCGGGTCACGACGGAAGCGGTGGCGGAAAATATCGATTCTTCCGGCAAACAGGCCGCGCAGAGCATCGCCAACTGGCTGAACGGCCGCATCATGCTGACGGAAACGGTGGCAAAGACGCTTGCCAAGCTTCCGGATGACGAGGCCAAGCTGCGGTTTCTGGAAAATGACGTTCTGACCGCCCAGTTCATGTCGACCTATTTCGGCAAGGCCGAAACGGGAAGTTTCACCACCTTCCCCAAAACACCGCTGCCGGAGGGGTATGACCCGCGCAAGCGTCCGTGGTATCTGGACGCCGTAAAGGCGGGCAAAACCGTTCTTACCGAACCCTATAACGACGCATCGACCGGCGGCCTCATCATCACCGCCGCCATTCCCGTCTCCATCGATGGCAAGCTCACCGGCGTGACGGGAAGCGACTTCTCGCTCAATTCGCTGGTAGCAATGATCAAGTCGGTGGATGCAGGTACGGACGGTTATGCCTTCCTTGTCAGCAAGGACGGCAAGATCCTTATTCATCCCGATCCGAAATTCGTCGACAAGCCGCTCACCGATCTCTTCAAGGTCAATGCACCGACGATTTCCTCGGCGATTTCGCAGACCGAAATCGACGGCAAGGGCAAGATCACCAGCTTCATTCCGGTCGCCGGCCTGCCCTCGGTCGACTGGTATCTCGGTTTCGTCGTCGATTCCGATGTTGCCTATAGCGCCATCGGCCAGTTCCGTCTGGCGGCCACCATTGCCACCGTTCTTGCTGCCGCAATCATGATCGCCCTGCTCGCGACCGTGCTCTCCCGCTTCATCGTCCGCCCGGTCACGCAGATGACTTCCGCCATGGAAGGCCTCGCATCCGGCAATCTCGATGTCGCCATTCCCGGCCAGGAGCGCACCGACCAGATCGGCTCAATGGCCGCGGCGGTCGCCGTGTTCCGGTCGAACGCCATGGAGCGCCTGCGCCTCGAAGGCGACGCGGAGCAAAACCGCACGCTCTCCGAACAGGAGCGCAACGAACGTGAAAGACTGGCGGCGAAGGACGCCGCAGACATCCAGTTCGCCGTCGATTCGCTTGCCAGGGGATTGGCACATCTGTCGGATGGCGACCTCAACTACCGCATCGACACGCCTTTCGTGACCCGCATCGACCGGCTGCGCGACGATTTCAACAATTCCGTCGCCAAGCTGAACGCGGCGCTCAGCACCGTCGGCCAGAACGCCCGCGCCATCGATGCCGGCGCCGGCGAAATCCGCCAGTCGGCCGACGATCTCGCACGGCGCACTGAACAGCAGGCGGCCTCCGTGGAAGAAACGGCGGCGGCGCTTGAGGAAATCACCACCACCGTCAAGGATTCCGCCCGCCGTGCGGAAGAAGTCGGCCGCCTGGTCGACCGCGCCCGCAGCAATGCCGAACAGTCCGGCATCATCGTCGAAGATGCGGTGCGCGCCATGGAAGGCATTGAAAAATCATCGTCGGAGATCAGCAACATCATCGGCGTGATCGACGAAATCGCCTTCCAGACCAATCTGCTGGCGCTGAATGCCGGTGTGGAAGCCGCCCGCGCCGGCGAGGCCGGCAAGGGTTTTGCCGTCGTCGCCCAGGAAGTCCGCGAACTTGCCCAGCGCTCCGCCAATGCCGCCAAGGAGATCAAGACGCTGATCAACGCCTCGACGTCGCAGGTGCAGTCCGGTGTCGATCTCGTCGGCAATGCCGGCAAGGCGCTGGAAACCATCGTCCGCGAAGTGCAGGAGATCAACCGCCATATCGACGCCATCGTGACCGCGTCGCGTGAGCAATCGACCGGCCTTCAGGAAATCAACACCGCCATCAACACCATCGACCAGGGCACGCAGCAGAATGCCGCCATGGTCGAGGAGCAGACCGCGGCAAGCCATGGGCTGGCCTCGGAAGCGGCGGCGCTTAACGATCTGCTCGCCCAATTCCAGCTCGCCGCCGCAACGCGGCGGCAGGCGGAATATGGGCGTGCTGCGTGATAACAAGGACAGGGCTGGCCGGGAGCGACCCGGCCATTTCTGTATCGGCTAGGTCTCTACACGCACGACGTCATCCTCGGGCTTGACCCGAGGATCCAGAGTGCGCCGGGATATGGATCCTCGGGTCAAGCCCGAGGATGACGGAGGAGAGGTTTCAAACTCTCTCATGGCCGGAGCAATCCGGCCATTTTTCTTGGCCACCCCGGCAATAGCCGGTTCCCGCCACCAGCGCGATCCGCTAGAGCTTGATCGATCACCATCATGCGGAGGGATTCATGCTGGAACTGATTTGGCGCGGCATTGCCATGGGCATTGGCGGCACCGTATTCATGGACATATGGGCGATCATATTGCACCGGTTTTTCGGCCAGTCCGCGCCCAACTGGGCGCCGGTCGGCCGCTGGTTCTGGCATGTGCCGAAGGGCAGGATATTCCACGACAGCATTGCAACGGCGACACCCTATGAACACGAACTGGCGCTCGGCTGGATTTCGCATTACGCCGTCGGAATCCTCTATGGCATCATTCTCGCGCTGATAGTGCCGGCCGCATGGTTTGCCAATCCGTCCTTCATCCAGCCATGGATCGTCGGCATCGTCACGGTCGGCGCAGGCTGGTTCCTGCTGCAGCCGGGTCTCGGCATCGGCTGGGCGGCGTCGAAAACGCCCAACCCCACCAAGGTCCGTGTTCTCAACCTCGTTGCCCACACGGTCTTTGCGCTCGGCATGTATGCCGTGGCGCTTTTGATGGGCTGAATGAAAAGGGGGCTGAAAAGCCCCCTCTCCCGTCTGCTCAGATATTTGCCGAGAATGTGTCGCAATCCTCGACGCGACCGCTCTGGAAACCGCGCTTGAACCATTCCGTGCGCTGTGCCGAGGTGCCGTGGTTGAAACTGTCAGGCACCACATAGCCCTGCGTCTGCTTCTGCAGCGTGTCGTCGCCGATCTGATGGGCGGCATTCAGCGCTTCCTCGAGATCGCCGGTTTCGAGAATGCCCTTCTGCTCGGTGAACTTGCCCCAGATACCGGCATAACAATCCGCCTGAAGCTCGACCCGCACCGACATCCTGTTGGCATCCACCTGGCTCATCGACTGACGGCGGCGGTTGAACTCCGGCAGGACGCCGGTCAGGTTCTGAATATGGTGGCCCACCTCATGCGCAATCACGTAAGCCTGCGCGAAATCGCCGGCTGCGCCAAAACGCTGGTCCAGTTCCTTAAAGAAGCTGGTGTCGAGATAGACCTTGCGGTCACCCGGGCAATAAAACGGGCCGCTGGCCGCCGAAGCGTAACCGCAGGCCGAAGATACCTGACCGGAGAACAGAACCAGCGTCGGTTTCTGGTAGGTCTCACCGGCGGCCTGGAAAATGCCGCTCCAGGTATCCTCTGTTTCGGCCAGCACGGTGCGGACGAAAGCTGTCGTGTCGTCCGACGACTGGCCTTGCGGACGCGTGCCCGCCTGCTGGCCGCCGGATTGCTGCGTCGTGCCGCCGCCATCCAGCGAAATATCGCCGCCCGAAAGCAGCGTCAGCGGATTGATGCCGAGCACCCAGCTTATCAGCAGGATAACCAGAATGCCGCCAATACCGATACCACCGCCGCGCCGCCCGATCGGCACACGCATTCCGCCACGGGAAAAAGGGTCGCTACCGCTTGGCCCCGAACCCGCCGACATGCCACGCCGGTCCTCGATATTGTCCGACTGGCGGCGCCCTCTCCATTCCATGCTATTCTCCCGGCGGATATCGCCTTAACAAGCTGCCTGATAACGGCACTATAATACATCTTGTTCCGGAAGAAAGCTTGGCCTCGCTCAGGCGGTTTGCCGTCTTTGCCTGATAACGGCGACGAACAGGAAAACAAGCAGCAGGCTCCCGACCGAAAGCGTCAGCAAATTCGCGCCGCCATCGCCGAAAGCCACCTCATGCATCATACGCGTGGGAAGGAAGGTGAGGCCGCCCGCAACGACGATCCCGCCGAGATAGATGCCCTTCATCAGCCGCATGTGATGCTTGATTTTCCCCCTGCGGGCGAAATAGATCGATTGCAGACAGCCATATATGGTGAAAATCGACAGAAGATGTATCGGGCTGAAACCGTAAAAGACATTCAGCCCATGTATGAAAAAAGTCGAAAGCGATGTGAGAATCATCAGAACAACCCAGACTTTGCCAAGTAGCCGGTGAAAAGCCGTTCCTTTCGGAGAAAACAGAACCACCGCGCCGATGATGGCCGCGGGAATGACCGTCGCCACATGCAGCTGAACAGCGAAAGGCGCATCTAGAAGAGGTTGAAGGGACATCTTTCCTACCCGGTTGAACTCGGCGGCAATTTCAGCCAAACAGGCTTTGGCTCAAGCGGAATGGCGCAAACGGCGGGAGAATTTCGTGAACGACACCGTGGTGCAATCCACGCTTCGCCAATTGCAGGCAATGGCGCGTTCCCGCCCGCTCTGGAGCACGTTTCTGGCTATCGTTTTTCTTTTCATCCTGACAGGTCCCTACGGTACGGGCGAGAAGATGACATTCTGGCCAAGGGCTGCCTACTGGACCCTGCTGCTGGGCACGGGCTGGATCATCACCACCAGCTTTTCGGCTTTCGCCAATGCCGCGCTGGCGGCGAGGCTTTCAAGCCCCCTCGCCCGGATGATGGCGGGAGCAATCACCGCCGCCCTGCCAATCGGCGCCATCATTACATTCGCCAACCACGCGTTTTTCGCGCAGCCCATCGACATCGCCTCGATAGGCGAGGATGCGCGGGCGGCCCTGCCGCTTTGCCTCATATTCTGTTTCCTGAGCTGCCTGACGGCCGGCCCCGCAAACCAGGCCGAGCAGGCGGCGGAGACGGAAGCGGAAACCACGCCGGCGTCATCGGCCGGGGAACGTGCCGCCATTCTGGATCGTCTGGAGCCGGAACGGCGCGGAACGTTGCTGCGCCTTTCCGTGCAGGATCATTATACCGAGGTGGTGACGGCGCGGGGACGTCAGCTCGTTCTTTTGCGTTTTGCCGATGCGATGAAGGAAACCGGCGATACGCCGGGATTGCAGGTGCACCGGTCGCACTGGATTGCCGATGCCAATGTCGTCTCGCTGCGCAGACAGGCCGGTCGCCTGCATCTCCTAACGGGAGACGGCACGGAAGTTCCGGTCAGCCGTTCCCATGCGGCGGCGGTGCAGGCCCGTTTTGCCGCCCGCGCCCCGGCCCGTTAAGAGTTTCTGTCGATTCCGGAATTTATGGGGTTCCGTTCTCAAAAACATTTGCCTATAAGCCGCTTCTAGCCTGAAAACATTTGAATTGCG
>QFOL01000164.1 GCA_003241215.1 Agrobacterium fabrum | reverse complement strand
TTCATGATCGCAGTCGGGGAAAAGCAGTTGAGCAAGCAGAAATCCGCAAGTCACGGCAAAATTCTGAGCAAGACCGCCATCGCAATCGTGCTCGCATCCGGCCTGCTTTCCGCCTGCACCAGCACCACCGATGTGTTCCATAACGGCTACGTCATGGACGAGCAGGCGCTGCAGCTGATCCCGGAGGGCTCCAGCCGCGAGCAGGTGCTGCTGACCATGGGCACACCTTCCACCACTGCGACTTTCGGCAACGAGGTGTTCTATTACATCTCGCAGAAGCGCGTGCGCCGCGCGGCCTTCCTGAAGCCGGCGCTGGTCGAGCAGAACATTCTCGCGATCTATTTCAACAAGGACGGCGTCATCGAGCGCAAGGCCAACTATACGCTGCAGGACGGCAAGGTCTTCGACACGATTTCGCGCACCACGCCGACGGGCGGCAAGGACCTCACTTTCCTTCAGCAGCTGCTCTCCGGCGGCACCTCGGGCGCCAATATCGCCAAGAGCATTCTCGGTCAGGGCAACAGCACCCCCTGATCGGAAGAAAGACAGTAAATTTAAAGGCCCGAGGATCGCTCCCCGGGCCTTTTTCATTCGTCGGAACCTTAAGCCCTCAGTGGGCAAGAACCGCCAGCAGCAGCAGCGCCACGATATTGGTGATCTTGATCGCCGGGTTGACGGCAGGACCGGCGGTATCCTTGTAGGGATCGCCGACCGTATCGCCCGTCACCGACGCCTTGTGGGCGTCCGAACCCTTGACGTGGCGCACGCCGTCCTTGTCGATGAAACCGTCTTCGAAGCTCTTCTTGGCATTGTCCCATGCACCGCCGCCCGACGTCATGGAAATCGCCACGAAGAGGCCGTTGATGATGACGCCGAGCAGCGATGCGCCAAGCGCTGCGAAAGCCGACGCCTTGGAGCCGGAAATGGCCAGCACACCGAAATAAACGACGAGCGGCGCCAGAACCGGCAGGAGCGACGGGATGACCATTTCCTTGATCGCCGCCCGTGTCAGCAGGTCCACGGCCTTGCCGTAATCAGGTTTTTCCGTTCCGGCCATGATGCCCGGCTTCTCGCGGAACTGGCGGCGTACTTCCTCGACGATCGAGCTTGCGGCCTTGCCCACCGCCGTCATCGCGATACCGCCGAAGAGATAGGGAATGAGGCCGCCGAACAGCAGGCCGGCAACCACGTAAGGATTGGCGAGGCTGAAGGAAATCTCGCCAATATCCTTGAAGTAGGGATAAGTATCGCCATTGGCGGCGAAATAGGAGAGGTCATTGGCATAGGCGGCGAACAGCACCAATGCGCCGAGGCCGGCAGAGCCGATGGCATAACCCTTGGTGACGGCCTTGGTGGTGTTGCCGACGGCGTCGAGCGCATCGGTCGCCTTGCGCACATCAGGATCGAGACCGGCCATTTCAGCGATACCACCGGCATTATCAGTGACCGGGCCGAAGGCGTCGAGCGCCACGATCATGCCGGCAAGACCAAGCATGGCGGTGACCGCGATGCCGGTGCCGAACAGGCCGCCGAGCTGGTAGGTGCCGATGATGCCGCCGACGATGACGATGGCCGGCAGCGCCGTCGATTCCAGCGAGACCGCAAGGCCCTGGATGACGTTGGTGCCGTGCCCCGTGACCGAAGCCTGGGCGATGGAATTGACCGGCCGCTTGTTGGTGCCGGTATAATATTCGGTGATGACGACGATCAGCGCCGTCACGACAAGGCCGACAAGACCGCAGAAGAAGAGGTTGGTGCCGGTGATTTCCATGCCGGCCACCGTGCCTACCACTCCCCAGCCGACCGTCGCATGAGTGGCAACCGCAAGGCCGACGACCGAGAAGACGCCGGTGGCGATGAGCCCCTTGTAGAGCGCGCCCATGATGGAGTTGTTGGTGCCGAGCTTCACGAAGAAGGTGCCGGCAATCGAGGTCAGGATGCACGCGCCGCAGATCGCCAGCGGATAGACCATGGCGCTTTCCAGTATCGGCGTTCCGGCAAAGAAGATTGCGGCGAGAACCATGGTCGCGACGACAGAGACGGCATAGGTCTCGAACAGGTCGGCGGCCATGCCGGCGCAGTCGCCGACATTGTCGCCGACATTGTCGGCGATGGTTGCCGGGTTGCGCGGGTCATCTTCGGGAATGCCGGCCTCGACCTTGCCGACGAGATCGCCGCCGACATCGGCACCCTTGGTGAAGATGCCGCCGCCGAGACGGGCGAAGATGGAGATCAGCGATGCGCCGAAGCCGAGCGATACCAGCGCGTCGATCACCTCACGCGAGCCGGCCGGGTGGCCCATGACCGAAGTCAGGATGAAATAATAGATAGAGACGCCAAGCAATGCGAGACCCGCCACCAGCATGCCGGTGATGGCGCCCGACTTGAAGGCGATATCGAGACCGGCGGAAAGGCTGTGCGAGGCGGCCTGCGCGGTGCGCAGGTTGGCGCGCACGGAGACATGCATGCCGACAAAGCCGGCGACACCTGACAGCACCGCGCCGATGAGGAAACCGATAGCCGCCATGGAGGACAGAAGATACCAGGCCAGAATGGCGACGATCAGTCCGACGATGGCGATGGTGAGATATTGACGGGTGAGATAAGCCTGCGCACCTTCACGGATAAAACCTGCTATTTCACGCATGCGCTCGTTGCCCTGATCGGCATCGAGAACGCTTTTGGTCGCCCATACCGCGTAAACCACGGACAGGACACCGCATAAAATCACTATGGGTATTACGGTCATGCGCACTTACCTCCCAAAAGGCCGGGTCTCACTCCCTCCCCGGCTCGGCGAAACCTTGTGCAAGGACGGGGGCGATCACACGCTCTCCGCGTCCTGTCTTGGCGATTCGTTCCCCTCCCAAGGAAGAATGACCTGCGCGGCAAGATTGCGTTGGCGAAAGGCGCGGCGTCAAGCCCACAAATTTGCCTGAAACATGAAAGGGGTAGAGCGCGAATGCGATCTCAGGCGGTGTTCCTGCGCGGTCTCAGCAGCAGCGACAGGACCAGCACGAGGCAAAGCCCCGCAACCGGCCAGATAACGAGGTTCATGACCGACCAGCCCCAGGCCGTGAACACCTTGCCGGACGAGAAGGACGACAGCGCCACCGTGCCGAAAAGCACGATATCGTGGAAGCCCTGCACCTTGTCCGCCTCGTGCGGACGGTAGCTCGAGGTGACGATGGCGGTTGCGCCGATGAAACCGAAATTCCAGCCGAGACCGAGCAGGATGAGCGCCGCCCAGAAATTCCACAGCTCGATACCCATGTGGGCGACGACGGCGCAGGCCATCAGCACGACAAGGCCTGCCGCCACGATTTTTTCAGCACCGAATCGGGAAATCAGCATGCCGGTGAAGAAGCTCGGGCCGAACATGGCGAGAACATGCCACTGGATGCCGAGCGTGGCGAGTTCGGTGGGGAAACCGCAGCCGACCACCATGGCGAGCGGCGCGCCGGTCATCATGAAGGTCATCAGGGCGTAAGAACCGATACCGCAGATCATGCCGGTGACGAAACGCTGCGTGCGGACGATTTCCGACAGCGGCCGCGCCGCCTCGGCATGGGCGGCGGCGGCTTTGGGGTCGGGCAGCTTCAGAAATGCCAGAATGACGATCGAAACGATGCCGAGCGGAACAAGCGCCATGAAAGCGCCGGCGAAGGTCACCGGCGCCAGCAGGTCCTTGCCGAAGATGGCGAGCTGCGGCCCGACAATGGCCGAGATGATGCCGCCCGCCAGAATCCACGAGATCGCCTTCGGCTTGTAGAAGGATGGAGAGGCATCGGCGGCGGCGAAGCGGATCTTCTGGGTGAAGCCGCCTGAGATGCCAATCAGCAGCAGGCCAAGGGCAAACAGCCAGAAATCGGAGCGGAAGAGCGCGAGCGCGGCAATGCCGCCGCCGATGGAGCACATCAGCGCCCCGACCATGAAACCCGCCTTGCGGCCGAGGAAGCGGGATGCGGCCGCCACACAGATGGCGCCCAGCGCAACGCCGATATTAAAGCCGGTGAGCGGCGCGGTCGCCAGCGACTTGTCCGCGCCGAGCAGCTGATAGCCGGCAAGCGCGCCGACCGCAAAGCTCATGGGCGCGGCCGATCCCATGATCGCCTGCGCCATGGTGAGGAGGAAGACGTTGCGTTTCGCCTCGTCCAGTTGAACTTCAAGTCCGGGGACGGAAACCGCGCTCATCTCTTCCTCACCTGTTTTATTTCAGCGTTTAGCCTCGCCGCGCACCTGCTTGGCGATGCGGTCCAGAACCGCATTCACCAGCTTCGGCTCATCATGCTCGAAGAAAGCACGGGCGATCTCGACATATTCCGTGACGATGACGGCGACCGGCACATCCTTGCGCTCCAGAATCTCGAAAGTGCCGGCACGCAGAATCGCCCGCACGGTGGCATCGAGGCGCGACAGCGGCCAGTCTTCCAGAAGGGCGGAGCGCACCAGCGGGTCGATCTTCGTCTGATCGCGCACGACGCCGGAAACGATGGAACGGAACCACGACGGGTCGGCCTTCAGATAGGTATCGCCGTCGACTTCCTGGCCGAGACGATGCGCCTCATATTCGGCGACGACTTCCATCACGCCGGTTCCGCCGACATCCATCTGGTAAAGCGCCTGCACGGCCGCAAGGCGGGCCGCGCCGCGCTGGTTGGCGGGCTTTACCGAGGGCTGGCGCGGTTCGCCGCCATTTTCAACATTCGACATGCGCTCAGCCACCCAGTTTCCGCTTAAGCTCGATCATGGTCAGCGCCGCACGGGCGGCAAAACCGCCCTTGTCCTTGTCGGAGCGCCGCACGCGCGCCCAGGCCTGCTCGTCATTTTCGACGGTCAGGATGCCGTTGCCGATCGGCAGCGATTCGCTGACGGCGAGATCCATCAGGGCGCGGGAGGATTCGTTGGCGACGATATCGAAGTGATAGGTCTCACCGCGAATGACCATGCCGAGTGCGACGAAGCCGTCATATTCGGTGCCGTCATTGTCCGCGCCGTCAAGCGCCATGGCGATGGCCGCGGGGATTTCCAGCGCGCCGGGAACGGTGATGACGTCATAGGTGGCGCCGGCTTCGTCGAGCGCGAATTTCGCACCTTCGAGAAGGGCATCCGCCATATCGTCGTAAAAACGTGCTTCCACGATAAGAAGATGGGGTTTGGACATGATATTTTCCTGAAAAGCTTGATGCCGGATCATACCGGCTTTTGCGGCGGTCAAACCACGGCTGGCTGTTTTTGGCAAGTAATTTCATGTGTCGGCGACGCGAGAGGCCGCGTCTGCAGGGCATTTAGCCGGGTTTCTGCGTTCCCGGCGCGCTTCCCGAGAATCAGGTTTTCTGGAAGGCCAGATGGACGCCGAGCCCCATCAGCACCGTTCCGGCAGCGCGGCGGGCGAGCACCTGCACCGCGCCGGAACGCTTCAAGCGCCCGACCATTGCGCCCGCCAGAAGCACGCCGACCAGATCGGCAGAGGAGAAAATGAAATTGACGGCGACGCCGAGGATCAGGAATTGCAGCCAGACCGGGAATGCGGCAGCCGGATCGACGAATTGCGGCAGGAAGGCGAGGAAGAACAGCGCGGTCTTCGGATTGAGCACATCGACGATGATGCTGTCGATAAAGGCGCGGCGGGCCGATTTCGGCTCGATGGTCAGATTGACCGCCTCCCCTTCGAGCTTGCTGCGCAGCATCGAAAAGCCGAGCCAGATAAGATACAGCGCACCGCAGAGCTTTACCGCGAGATAAAGCCACGGCACCGCCTGAAACAGCACCGAAAGTCCTGCCGCAGAGGCAAAAATGTGGAAATAACAGCCGACATGGATGCCAAGCACCGCCATCAACCCGGCAAACCGGCCGCGCGCCATGGTCTGCGCCGCCGCATAAAGCATGGCCGGACCGGGGATATAGGCGAACAAAGCGGTGGTGATGAAAAAGGCTGTCAGCAGTTCGAAAGACGGCATGATGTATTTCCCCTACCCCGTTTGGGCCTAAAGACGTCTTTATAACGTTTGCGCGCCAATCGGAAGCAAAGTGTCCGACAAGAATCGATCTGTCGCAATGTCAGACGACGGTAAGTCCTTCCACCATTCCGGCTCACGGCCGGAATGATGGAGGAGGAAGTGCAGCGGCCACAATAAAGGCCGAGCCTGCCTCCTCAGCTTAAGTCGACGGAAATTCCGCAAGCCTTGCGGCGTAACGCGCCATGGTATCGACTTCGAAATTGACAAAATCACCCGGCTGGCGTTCGCTCCAGGTGGTGACAGCAAGCGTGTGGCGGATCAGCAGTACATCAAAATCCGTGCCTTCAACGGCGTTGACGGTGAGCGAGGTGCCGTCGAGCGCCACGGAACCCTTGGGCGCCACGAATTTCGCCAGATGTTCCGGCGCGCGCAGGCGAATACGCACCGCCTCGCCTTCCGGTTCAACGGCCAGGATTTCCGCCCTGCCGTCGACATGGCCGGAGACGATATGGCCGCCAAGCTCATCGCCGATCTTGAGCGCCCGCTCCAGATTGACGCGGGTGCCTTGTCTCCAGCCGGCAATCGTCGTCAGTCGCAGCGCCTCTTCCCAGGCCTCGACCTCGTACCAGCGCTCATTGCTGCCGTCATCGGGCAGTTTCGTCACCGTCAGGCACACGCCGCCATGGGAAATCGATGCGCCCATATCGATGGTCTTGGGATCGTAATTGGTCGCCACGCGAAGACGAATGCCTTCGGCCAGGGCTTCCAGCTCGGAAACGGTTCCGACGTCGGTGACAATTCCGGTAAACATCAAATCGGCCTTTCATAATCGAAGCAGCGATCCGGCCCGTAGGCGGTTTCGCTGACCAGAGCATAATCGCCCGTGATATCGGCACGCTTGAGCGGCGTTTCAATGCCGCCCTCACCGATCACAACAGGGCTTTCGAACAACATGATACGGTCCACCAGATCAGCTTCAAGGAATGATTTTGCGGCGTGAGCGCCGCCTTCGACCAGAAGTTCCGACATGCCGCTTTCGGCGAGGATGTGGAGGAGGTTTTCGAGGGTGGAGGCTTCGAGGATCTGGACGCCTGCGTCGGTGAGGAGTTGGCGACGGAGGTCGAGGTTACCCCCCTCTGCCCTGCCGGGCATCTCCCCCTCAAGGGGGGAGATCGGCAAGGGGCTAGCCGCCCGCTCAAACAGCGCCTTCGGTTCATCCTCTCCGCCCGTCGATGCAGGGTGGAGCGGCGCTCCATCGATCTCCCCCCTTGAGGGGGAGATGCCCGGCAGGGCAGAGGGGGGTATCGCCGCGACGATCACCGGAACCTCCCGCGCCGTCTTCACGAGCTTCGACATCAACGGTAATTCAAAATGTCGGTCGAGCACGATACGGACCGGAGAACGACCCTCAAGACCGTCGATTCGAACCGTCAGCTCCGGATCATCCGCAATCGCCGTCCGAATACCAACGAGGATGCAATCGCAGCGCGCCCGAAGTTCATGTACGGCACGGCGCGACTCGGGACCGGTGATCGCAATCTGCCCCTCGCCTTCCCTGCCGATCATGCTGTCGGCGGAAATCGCAAGCTTCAGAATCACATGCGGGCGTTTTTTCATCTGGCGTGTGAGGTAGCCGACAAGCGCCCTCTTGCCCTCATCCCGCAACAGCCCGGCTTCCACGGCAATGCCAGCGTCGCGCAATATCTGATAACCACGGCCGGAAACGCGTTCATCCGGATCGTCCACCGCCACCACGACACGGGCGACGCCGTATTCCACCAACGCATTGGCGCAGGGCGGGGTCTTACCCCAATGGGAGCAGGGTTCAAGCGTCACATAGGCGGTGGCGCCGCGCGCCGCCTCGCCGGCCAATTCCAGCGCCTGCCGTTCGGCATGCGGGCGGCCGCCGATGGCGGTTACGGCTTCGGCGATGATTTGTCCGTCTTTGACGAGAACGCAGCCGACCGAGGGGTTGGTCAGCGTCTGGCCCTGGTGGCGAAGCGAAACCTCGATGGCTCGCGCCATGAATCTTTCGTCATCGGCACGGCTCGTCACATCTATGCTCCACCGTCCGTATCACGGGCGATCTTGGCGTTGATTTCGGCAATGACGTTCTCGAAATCCTCGGCATGGCTGAAATCGCGATAGACCGAGGCGTAACGCACGAAGGCCACGTCATCGAGGCTCTTCAGCGCCTCGAGAACCTGCAGGCCGATTTCTTCCGAGGGAATTTCCGTCTCGCCGGAGCTTTCCAGTCGGCGGGCGATGCCTGACACGGCACGCTCGATCCGGTCGCGATCAACCGGGCGCTTGCGCAGCGCGATCTCGAAGGAGCGCACCAGCTTTTCCCGGTCGAAGGGCAGCTTGCGGCCGCTTTTCTTGATGACCATCAGCTCGCGCAGTTGCACGCGCTCATAGGTCGTGAAGCGGCCGCCGCAATCGGGGCAGATGCGCCGCCGGCGGATGGAGGTGTTGTCCTCCGCCGGACGCGAGTCCTTGACCTGTGTGTCTTCGGAACCGCAGAATGGGCAGCGCATCGTC
>QFOL01000622.1 GCA_003241215.1 Agrobacterium fabrum | reverse complement strand
ATCTCCGCCGGCGAACTGGACTGGAAGCAGGTTCTGCGCGATTTCTGGAAGGATTTCTACGCCCAGATCGAAGACACCAAGGAACTGCGTGTCACCAACGTGCTGGATGCTCTGAACGAGGTTCTGGCGCCGCTGGTCTTCCCGAAGCGCGAGGACGGTTCCGATCCGCGCATCTGTCAGGTTTGCGGCACCGGCAATCTTTCGCTGAAGCTCGGCAAATACGGCGCTTTTGTCGGTTGCTCCAACTATCCGGAATGCAATTACACCCGCCAGCTGACCTCGGACGGTTCGGAAGCCGAGGCCGCCGCATCGAACGAACCGAAGGCGCTGGGCGCCGATCCTATGACCGGCGAGGAGCTGACGCTGCGCTCCGGCCGTTTCGGGCCCTATATCCAGCGTGGTGACGGCAAGGACGCCAAGCGCTCCTCGCTGCCCAAGGGCTGGAAGCCTGAGGATATCGACCACGAAAAGGCCTTGGCGCTCATCAACCTGCCGCGCGATATCGGCAAGCATCCGGAAACCGGCAAGATGATTTCCGCCGGCCTCGGTCGCTACGGGCCGTTCCTTTTGCATGACGGTTCCTATGCGAACCTCGAAAGCATCGAGGACGTGTTCTCTATCGGCCTCAACCGCGCCGTGACTGTCATTGCCGAAAAGCAGAGCAAGGGACCGGGTCGCGGCCGCAGCGGCACGCCGGCAGCGCTGAAGGAGCTGGGCGACCACCCCGATGGCGGTGCGATCACCGTTCGCGACGGGCGTTACGGCGCTTACGTCAACTGGGGCAAGGTCAACGCCACCATTCCAAAGGGTCAGGACCCCGCTTCGGTGACGCTGGACGAGGCGCTGGTGCTGATCGCCGAGCGCATCGCCAAGACCGGCACCGGCGGCAAGCCCGCCAAGGCCAAGAAAACCACAGCCAAGAAGGCAGACGGCGACGCCGCAGCTAAGCCGAAGGCGACCAAGGCCAAGGCGGCAACCAAGAGCAAGACGGCCGCCAAGCCGAAGGCAGCGGCCAAACCCAAGAAGGCAGCAGAGTGAGCAAAGCGCCGCGTCAGAGACAGGGTTCCGCCAGCGACG
>QFOL01000621.1 GCA_003241215.1 Agrobacterium fabrum | reverse complement strand
GTCGCGCGAGGTCTATGGCAAGCCGCTGGTCTATCTCGACAACGGCGCGTCCGCTCAAAAACCGCAGGTGGTGATCGACGCCGTTTCGCATGCTTATGCCAATGAGTATGCGAATGTGCATCGCGGCCTGCATTTCCTCTCCAATGCCGCAACCGACGCCTATGAGGCGGCGCGCGAAAAGGTGCGCCGTTTCCTGAATGCCGGTTCGGTGGACGAAATTGTCTTCACCAAATCCTCAACGGAAGCGATCAATACGGTCGCTTACGGTTACGGCATGCCGAAGATCGGCGAAGGCGATGAGATCGTCATTTCGATCATGGAGCATCATTCGAACATCGTGCCGTGGCACTTCATCCGCGAGCGGCAGGGTGCGAAGCTCGTCTGGGTGCCTGTGGACGATGACGGCGCGTTTCATATCGAGGCTTTCGAAAAAAGCCTGACGGAGCGCACCAAGCTCGTTGCCATCACCCATATGTCGAATGCGCTCGGCACCATCGTGCCGGTCAAGGAAATCTGCCGCATTGCCCATGAGCGCGGTATTCCTGTGTTGATCGATGGTTCGCAGGGCGCGGTTCACATGCCGGTCGATGTGCGCGATATCGATTGCGACTGGTATGTGATGACCGGCCACAAGCTCTACGGTCCCTCGGGCATCGGCGTGCTCTACGGCAAGGCTGACCGCTTGCGCGAGATGCGGCCGTTCCAGGGCGGCGGCGAGATGATCCTCGACGTTTCCGAAGACAATGTCACCTATAACGAGCCGCCGCACCGTTTCGAAGCCGGCACGCCGCCCATCGTGCAGGCCATCGGCCTCGGTTACGCGCTGGATTACATGGACAGTCTCGGCCGCGCCGCGATTGCCGCGCATGAGGCCGATCTTGCCGCTTACGCTGCCGAGCGGTTGCGAGAGATCAATTCGCTGCGCATCATCGGCAATGCGCCGGACAAAGGCGGCATCTTCTCCTTCGAGCTTGAGGGCATTCACGCCCATGATGTCTCGATGGTGATCGACCGGCGCGGCGTTGCGGTACGTGCGGGCACCCATTGCGCCATGCCGCTCTTGAAACGCTTCGGCGTCACCTCC
>QFOL01000010.1 GCA_003241215.1 Agrobacterium fabrum | reverse complement strand
ATTTCGAATACCCTGACAGCGCATCGCAAGATGCGGTCCATAAGGACAAGGTCAGACGGTTTTTCAAGGTGCCATGAAACGCGAATATCTCCGCTGGTATAGTCAAAGGCTCCATCGCGACATGGAGCTGTTAATATTCGGTCATTCTGGCGCCAAGGTGCTGATGTTTCCCACCCGCGACGGGCGCTTCTTCGAATATGAGGAGCTGGGCATCGTCGGCAGTCTGGCCGACAAGCTCGAGGCGGGGCACCTTCAGCTCTATTGCATAGAGGGGCTGGCCAGAGAGACCTTTTATGCCGCCTGGCATCATCCCGCTGACCGCATTCGTCGCCATGCCGCTTTCGAAGAGTATATTCTGAACGAAGTGCTGCCGCTGATGGCTGAGAAGAACCCGAATAGTGACACGATTGTGCAGGGTTGCAGCCTCGGTGCCTTTCAGGCCGCCAGCCTCGTTTTCCGCCACCCGCATCTTTTTACCAAGCTCGTCGCCTTTTCCGGCCGTTATGATCTGACGATGAAGGTTGAATCATTCGGGGATCTGTTCGACGGCTATTATGACGACGAAGTTTATTTCCATATGCCCAGCCACTTTCTGCCGGGCCTTGCCTGCCCATGGCGGCTCGACAGCCTGCGCCGCATTGACATGGTTTTTACCATTGGTGATGCCGATCCGTTTCTGGACAACAATCATCAACTGAGCCGGGTCCTGTCGGACAAGCAGGTGGGGCATCAGATGCATGTCTGGGATGGCCGCGCCCACCGGGCGGGCGCGTGGCGCAAGATGGCGGCGCTGTATATTTGAGGCCGGGGCCGCATCTCAGGCGAGAAGAAATTCCATCAGTGCATTCTGGGCATGCAGAAGAAATGCCTTCGCCGCCCGGCTTTGGCAGGCCGGGTGCGCCATGGCCTCGGCCGTCACTTCCCGACCGCGCGCGACCGGCGGGCAGGGTAAAAAGATCGCATCGGGTCGCATCCTGCCGAGAAGCGATGCGGATATGCGGTAATCCATCAGATGATGATCCGGGCCGGCGGGCCAGGAATCGGTAATGACCACATCCGCATCCAGCACTTCCGCCATGTCGGCGCTTGTCCGGAAGTTCGGATTGACAAGCGCGGCGTCGGTGACGTGCCATTGCTCGGGGTAAACCTGCGTGACCTGAATGGGGAGGGAAACCGAGGCTTCGACCCATGAGCGCAAAATATTGGCATCCGGCGCCACACCGACGATTTTGAGGCCGTCTATCCGGCCTCTTACGCTTTTGACATAGGCCAAATCGCCAAGCGTTTCGCATGGATGATTGGACTTGGTCCGCGCATTGACGACGGGCGCGCACATCGCGGCTGCAAGCGCCCGCAGGGTCGCGAGTTCTTTCGTGCGGACGATCAGCAGATCGAACCAGTTGTCGAGATAGCCCGCCAGATCGGCAATGTCTTCGCGGCCATTAAAGCTGATCGGAACGGTAACGCAAATGCCGCCCATCGCCTGAATACCGAGATCGAAGGCCGCGGTATTGCGCCAGCCCGTGTCGTCGACGATCAGCCCAACGCGTTTTCCCTTGAGGAGCTGCGGCATCGTAGCCTTTGACCAGTCCTCGGCCAGAGCGCCCGCGCGATCGATGATCGAGAAAACCGCATCCGCAGGCAGATCGTGAAACTCAAGAAAATCCTTGCCTGGCCGGAGCGGCATATGCGCCTCCAAAACGACATTCGATCAACGCTTTATTGAAAAAAGCCGGAAGTTCCCTTCCGGCTTTCGTAAATTGCGGCGTGTGAGGTTTACCCCGCCAGTCCCGCCAGCGCCTTCACCAGCCCCTGCGTCGAGCTGTCATGGCCGGCCGCACTTTCCTTGCCTTCCACGACGGGAAGCAGGCCGGTCGCCAGTTCCTTGCCAAGCTCCACGCCCCATTGGTCGAAGGAGTTGATGCGGAACAGCACGCCTTCGACGAAAACGCGGTGCTCGTAGAGCGCGATCAGGCGACCGAGCGCGAACGGCGTCAGCTTGTCGTAGACGAAGGTGATGGAGGGGCGGTTGCCGGTGAAGACGCGATGCGGCGCGATGAAATCGGCGAGTTTGTCTTCCATGCCCTTGGAGGTGAGCTGGGCTTTCGCTTCGGCGAGCGTGCGGCCCTTCATCAGCGCTTCGGACTGCGCCAGGCAATTGGCGATGAGAAGCTGGTGCTGGTGGCGCAGTTCGGGCTCGAAACCGTTGGCGGCGATCATGAATTCCGCCGGAATGACGCTCGTGCCCTGGTGGATGAGCTGGTAGAAGGCGTGCTGGCCGTTGGTGCCGGGCTCGCCCCAGACAACCGGGCCGGACTGGCCTTCGACCGGCGTGCCGTCGATGGTCACACCCTTGCCGTTCGATTCCATGTCGAGCTGCTGCAGATAGGCCGGGAAACGCGAGAGCCGCTGGTCATAGGGCAGGATCGCCCGGGTCGGATAATTCAGCACGTTGCGGTTATAAAAGCCGATGAGTCCGAGCAGCATCGGCAGGTTTTCGCGGATTGGCGCCTCGCGGAAATGCCTGTCCATGGCATGCGCGCCATCCAGGAACTTGCCGAAATTATCCGGACCGATGGCGATCATCAGCGGCAGGCCGATGGCCGACCAGATCGAATAACGTCCACCAACCCAGTCCCAGAAACCGAAGATGCGGTCGCTTTCGATACCGAAGGCGGCGACTTTTTCCAGCGCGGTGGAAACGGCGGCGAAGTGATGCTTGACGGCTGCCTCACCCAGTTTTTCGGCGATGAAACGGCGAGCCGTCGCGGCATTCGTCATCGTCTCGATGGTGGTGAAGGTCTTCGAGGCAACGATGAAGAGCGAGGTCTCGGGGTCGATGAGCTTCAGCGTATCGGCAATATGGGCGCCGTCGATATTGGACACGAAATGCGTGCGCGGACCGTCATGGAAAGGCGCAAGCGCCAGCGTCGCCATGACAGGGCCGAGATCGGAGCCGCCAATGCCGATATTGATGACGTCGGTAATCTTCTTGCCGGTCGCACCCTTGAGCGCACCGGACCGGATGGCATCGGCAAACTTGCCCATGGCGGTAAGAACGGCGTTTACGTCAGGCATCACGTCCTTGCCGTCGACGAGGACCGGCGTGTTGGAACGGTTGCGCAGCGCAGTATGCAGCACGGCGCGGTCTTCGGTGAAGTTGATCGCCTTGCCGGAGAACATCTCCTCGCGCTTGGCTTCGACACCGCCTTCGCGCGCGAGCTGTTCGAGAAGCGCGACAATCTCTTCGTTGACGGCGCATTTGGAGTAATCCATCAGCAGGTCATCGAATTGCGCGCTGAAACGGCTGAATCTCTTGTCGTCGGCCGCAAAGGCGGCGCGAAGATCGGTTGCGGCTGTGCTGCTTGCCGTTGCTTTCAGTTTTTCGATGGTGGCCTGCATCTCGTGCTCCTCGGCTTCCTGGAAGGATGAGGAAACTATTCTTTTTCAGGCGGCCAAATCAAGGCGACTTTGATAAAAGAAAAGGGCCGCGACAAAAGAAAAGAGCCGGTCGCCCGGCTCTCCCCATTGTCCGGCGCAATCAGTTCAGATTGCGCAATTCACGTCGCAAAATCTTGCCGACATTCGACTTCGGCAGCTCGGTGCGGAACTCGATGATCTTCGGCCGTTTGTAGTTGGTCAGGCTCTTGGCGCAGAAGGCCTTGAGCTCCGCTTCCGTCAGCGATTGGTCTTTCTTGACGACGAAAAGCTTGACAGTCTCGCCGGAATGTTCGTCCGGTACGCCGATTGCCGCGCATTCGAGGACACCCGGATGGCTGGCGGCCACTTCTTCCACTTCGTTCGGATAGACGTTGAAACCGGAAACGAGGATCATGTCCTTCTTGCGGTCGACGATCTTGGTGTAACCGCGCTCATCCATGAAACCCATGTCGCCGGAACGGAAGAAGCCGTCGGCGGTCATGGCTTTTGCGGTTTCATCCGGCCGTTGCCAATAACCGGCCATGACCTGCGGACCGCGGATACAGATCTCGCCGACTTCGCCTGTCGGCAGGCTGTTGCCGTCCTCATCGCGAATATCGATTTCAGTGGAGGAGACCGGCAGGCCGATGGTGCCGCTGAACTCGGTTGAATCGAGACGATTGACGGTGGCAACGGGCGATGTTTCGGAGAGGCCGTAACCCTCGGCAATCGGGCAGCCGACGATGGAAAGCCAGCGTTCCGCAACGGGCCTTTGCACGGCCATGCCGCCGCCGAGAACCAGAATGAGCGACGACAGATCGAGCTTGCGGAAATCCTCATTGTTCATCAGCGCGTTGAAAAGCGTGTTGATGCCGGGGAAAACATGCGGTTGATAATGCGCCAGCTCCTTCACGAAGCCGGGAATATCGCGCGGATTGGCGATCAGCAGATTGTGGCCGCCGAGCGCAATGCCCATCAGCGAATTCACCGTCAGCGCGAAGATGTGGCAGAGCGGCAGGGCGCAGATGAAGTTGAGAACCTCCGGACGGTCCTTTCGCCCATTGAAGGCGGCGTCCAGCCAGAGGCTGATCTGGGCTTTGTTGGCGAGAAGATTGGCATGGGTGAGAACCGCGCCCTTGGATACGCCCGTGGTGCCGCCGGTATATTGCAGGAAGGCGATATCCTGCGCCGTGAGGACCGCCGGCTTCAGGGAAAATCCCTGGCCTTCCTTCAGCATGGCCTTGAAGCTGATCGAGCCGGGAATGGCATAGGCAGGCACCAGTTTCTTGACCTTGCGGACCACCAGATTGACGATATGTCCCTTCAGGCCGAGGAGATCGCCCATCGCGGCGACGATCACATGCCGCACCGCGGTTTTGGGAACCGCCTGCTGGGCCACATGGGCGAAGTTCTCCAGCACGAAGATCGCCTTTGCGCCGGAATCCTTGAGCTGATGTTCCAGTTCGCGCGGTGTGTAGAGCGGATTGACGTTGACCACGACCATGCCCGCCCGCAGGATCCCGTATACGGCGACGGGGTTTTGCAGGATGTTCGGCATCATCACGGCAACCCGGTCGCCCTTTTCCAGCCCCCGGGATTGCAGCCAGGCCGCCACGGCGCGGGTTTCAGCGTCCAGTTCCCGATAGGTCAGGGACTTTCCCATACTGGAAAAGGCCTTGCGGTCGGCAAATTGCGCACAGCTCTTTTCGAGAAGTTCGACAAGGGAGGCATGGGCGGATGCGGGGATTTCGGAAGGTACGCCCGGCGGATAGGATGCCAGCCAGCGCTTTTCCGCGCTGACATTTTCCGGGTGTCCCAGGGACAGTTCACTCATGCTTCTCCTCCCAGAGTCTGTGTCGCGCCGCGCACTCCTTGAAGTGCGTGAAGGGCGCTTTCGGCTGCCTGTTGGTCACGAGGCTCCCGCAATCGACCGGCCCGATCGGCCGGGTTGAGGGAACCACATGTGGCGTCACCGGATCGACCGCTCCTCTTGCTCCCCGGTGACGAATGATAGACGCGTAATCCCTTGACGTCCATCTCGTCAGCAAAACCTATTTAACTCTAACGTAAACGTCAATATTGCTGCCGCACATCTCGCCGACTCGTGAAGAGAAATGCATTTTGCCCGGCTTTTTTGACTTTAATCCTGATTTGAGCGATCAACATAATTCGCAAAGCAGGGCAGGATTGGAAATGGCAGGCAGGGCAGCGCTGGAACTGAAATCGGTCGGGAAAAGATTCGCCGATACGGATGTACTGTCCGATATCGATCTTTCCGTCGAACGCGGCGAAATCATTTGTCTGGTGGGACGCTCCGGCTGTGGAAAGTCGACCCTGCTGCGCATCGTGGCGGGCGTGGAGACGCCGGACCACGGCGGCGTTTCGCTGAATGGCGCTGTCGTTGCCGGTTCCAATGTTTTCGTCGAGCCGGAAAAGCGCAATATCGGTTTTGTCTTTCAGGATTACGCGCTGTTTCCGCATCTGACCGTCGAGCAGAATGTCATGTTCGGTCTCCGGTCTCTGCCGAAGGCGGAGGCCCGCAGCCGCGCTGCCGAAATGATCGAACATGTGCACCTGCAGGAACTGGCGAAACGTTATCCGCATACGCTTTCGGGCGGCGAGCAGCAGCGCGTGGCGCTTGCCCGCGCGCTTGCCCCGCAGCCCGGCCTGTTGTTGATGGACGAGCCCTTTTCCAATCTGGACAGGGGGTTGCGCGACAATGTGCGCGAGGAGACGCTCGGCCTGTTGCGGCAACTGGGCACCACGGCGATCATGGTCACCCATGATCCGGAAGAGGCGCTTTCCGCAGGCGACCGTGTGGTTCTGATGCAGAGCGGGCGTATTGTGCAGAGCGGTACGGGTTATGAAATCCACGACAATCCCAAAACCCGCTATGCCGCCGATTTTTTCTGCGCCTTCAACAAGATCGAAGGCCGGGTAAGGCAGGGTCGCGTCGAAACGCCGCTCGGGCCTCTCGGCGATGCGTCCGATCTGCCTGATGGTCTCGCCGCCATTGCCTATGTTCGCCCCAATGCGATTTCGATCATCGAGGACAACGCCGCGAAAGAGGGGATTGCCGGCGAAATATCGAGCCGTGTCTTCCTCGGAGAGATCGAGCAGCTTGGCATAGCCGTGCCCGGACTGCCGGCCGATCTGCGCGTCAGGACGATGCAGCGCACACCCGCCCGCACCAAGACGGTGCGCTTCGGTATCGATCCCAAGGGCGTGCTTATATTTACCTGAAGTTGAATGAGCGGATTTGCTTATTTATTCCCGCGCCATTTTCAACTCTTGGTGATTAAAATCGCCCGAATTATAGAGAAATAAAACTTGATTTGAGCCGTCATGTATGATGTTTGCTCCCCCTATATTGCCGCTATCGGAGAGGGAGACAGAACATGATGAAATTTACGAGATTTACCCTGCTTGCCAGCACGGTTGCCTTTGCGGCCGGAACGGCCGGCGCTGCGGAACTCAACATCTACACCACCCGCGAACCGGGCCTGATCCAGCCGCTTCTTGAATCCTTCACCGCATCGAGCGGCGTCAAGGTCAACACCGTGTTCCTGAAGGACGGTCTTGCCGAGCGTGTTCTGAGCGAGGGTGCGAGCTCGCCTGCCGACGTTCTGATGACGGTGGATGCCGGCAACCTCGTCGATCTCGCTGAAAAGGGCGTCACCCAGGCGGTTGAATCCGAAACCCTGACGAAGGCTGTTCCCGCTGAACTTCGCGACGCCAAGGGCCATTGGTTCGCGCTCTCCATGCGCGCCCGCGTTCTCTATGCGGCGAAAGACCTCGATCTCGCTTCCTTCAATTATGAAGACCTGGCGGATGCCAAGTGGAAGGGCAAGGTCTGCATTCGCGCCGGCCAGCACCCCTATAACACGGCGCTGTTTGCCGACTACATCGCCCATTACGGCGCTGAAGGCACCGAGAAATGGCTTGCCGGCGTCAAGGAAAACCTCGCCCGCAAGGCAGGCGGCGGTGACCGTGACGTTGCCAAGGATATCCTCGGCGGCATTTGCGATATCGGCATCGCCAACTCCTATTATGTCGGCCTGATGCGGTCGGGCAAGGGCGGTGAGGAGCAGGTGAAGTGGGGCGACGCCATCAAGGTGGTTCTGCCGACCTTCAAGAACGGCGGCACGCAGGTCAACATCACCGGTGCGGCCGTGGCCAAGAATGCACCGAACAAGGCGGAAGCCGTCAAGCTGCTGGAATATCTCGTCTCGGACGAAGCACAGAAGATCTATGCGGAAGCCAATTACGAATATCCGGTCAAGCAGGGCGCGGCTCTCAACGAGATCGTCGCTTCCTTCGGTGACCTGAAGATCGACAACAAGCCGCTCACGGAAATCGTTTCGCATCGCAAGCAGGCGAGCGAACTGGTCGACAAGGTCGGTTTCGACAAGTAAGGCCAGTCAACGACAACAAGGTGGAAGGCGTTCGCACCTGCGGGCGCCTTTCCGCGTATTTTCTAAAAGCACATGAACCCAGACGCCATCCAGCCATTGACACCGCGTGCGCGCACCAGGTTTTCATCCTCCTTCTGGTGGTTGTGCCTCTCGGTGCTGGCGGTCTGCGGCGCCATGGTGCCGGTTCTGGCGCTTGTCTCGCAGGCTTTGCAGGGTTCCGAAGGTCTGTGGGCGCATCTCGGCTCGACCGTTCTTTTGACGGCGCTGCCGGAGACGGCAATCCTCCTCGCCGGTGTCGGACTGCTGGCCGGTGTCGTCGGAACCTATGCCGCCTGGCTGGTCACCGCCTATGATTTTCCCGGGCGAAGACTGTTGGAATGGGCGCTGCTGCTGCCGCTGGCCATGCCCACCTATATCGTTGCCTATGCCTATCTGGATATCCTGCACCCCATCGGGCCGGTGCAGGGCGCGATCCGCTGGCTGCTCGGTTATTCCAGCCCGCGCGAATTCCGCCTGCCGGACATAAGGTCCATGACAGGCTGCATCGGCCTTCTCGGTTTCGTGCTGTTTCCCTATGTCTATATTCCCGTCCGCGCCATGTTTCTGACGCAGGCGGGCAACCTGCTGGAGGCCGCCCGCACGCTCGGGGTTTCCCGGCGCGCGGCTTTCTTCAAGGTCGCAGTGCCGCTCGCGCGCCCGGCGATTGCGGTCGGCATCAGCCTTGCCCTGATGGAAGCGCTGAACGATATAGGCGCATCGGAATTTCTGGGCGTCCGCACGCTCACCGTTTCCGTCTACACCACCTGGGTCACGAAATCCGATCTGCCTGGTGCGGCGCAGATCGCGCTTTCCACGCTGTTCATCGTTGTCGCCCTCGTGGCGCTCGAGCGCTGGGCGCGGCGCAAGCAGCGTTATGCGGTTTCAGCTCAAAAAAGCAGGGAACTGGAACCGCAGCGGCTCAACGGTCTCAAGGGCTGGTTTGCCTTCGCGCTCGGCAGCCTGCCGGTCCTGATCGGTTTTGTGGCGCCGGCGAGCTACCTCGTCATCGAGGCATGGAAACGGTTCCGTTTCAGCGGCCTCTCTGCCCGCTTTGCCGATGAGGCCTTGAACACCATCGTCTTTGCCGGGCTGGCGACGGTGATCACCCTGATCCTCGGTCTTGCCGTCGCTTACGCGATGCGTCTTGCCCCGGGGCGTCTTTCGCTCTGGTCCTATCGTCTGTCCACCGTGGGCTATGCGGCCCCCGGCACGGTCATCGCCATCGGCGTGCTGATCGCACTCGGCGGTTTCGACAGATTTGTCGATCAGGCCATGCGCGACTGGTTCGGTATCTCCACCGGCCTCATTTTTATCGGCAGCGGCGCCGCGCTGATCTATGCCTATTCGGCACGGTTCCTCACCATTGCTGCAGGCGGTGTCGATGCCGGTCTGAGCCGTATCCCGCAATCCTTCGATCATGCCTCGCGAACGCTTGGGCGATCCGCGACGCAGACATTCCGCCAGATTCATCTGCCGCTTTCGAAAGCGTCGCTTGCGGCGGCGGCGCTGTTGATCTTCGTTGATTGCGTCAAGGAGCTTCCCGCCACGCTTCTCCTGCGGCCACTCAATTTCGAAACTTTCGCAACACATCTTTATGGAGAAGCTGCGCGCGGCACCTATGAAGAGGCGTCTATCGCAGCATTGGCGATTGTCGTCATCGGCGTGCTTCCGGTCATGCAGCTTGCGAGGATCGGCCGGCGCAAAAGCTGACAGTGAGCGCCGCCTGATAAATGAGAGGCGCAAAACTGTGCGAGAAGCCAATAAGCTTCAAATCCGCCCCGAAAACGACAAGCGTCCCGCCTTAATCTTGATGTAAACACTCATCTTAATTGAGGTGCGGCGGCCTGTCGGATATGGATATCGGCCGCGATCTGTTCGGGGCATATCTTGAAAAATTTGCATGGGATGTTTTTGAGCCGCCTGGCTTTGGGGACGGCTGCGGTTGTCTTGATGGGGCCTGTTGCAGGTCACGCGCAGGAAACGACCGTTCTGCGGGAAATCACCGTCGAGGGGCAGGGCGCGGAAAACGCGACAGGTCCGGTCCGGGGCTATGCTGCGAAGAAAAGCGCGACCGGTTCGAAAACTGATACTGACACCAGGGATATTCCCCAATCCGTATCGGTTGTCGGCCGCCAGGAAATGGATGATCGCGGCGCGGTGACCAAAATCGATGAGGTGCTGCGTTATACCCCCGGTGTGACGGCGGAACCTTTCGGCACGGACCCGGATACGGACTGGTTTTACATTCGCGGCTTTCAGGCCACCCAGACCGGCGTGTTTCTGGATGGTTTGAACCTGTTCAGCTACGGTTTCGGCGGTTTCCAGATGGATGCCTATGGTCTGGAGCGTGTGGAAATTCTGAAAGGTCCGGCCTCGGTGCTTTACGGCGGCGCCAATCCCGGCGGCATCGTACAGATGGTCCGCAAGCGCACGCAGGATGAGCCGGTGCGCGAAACGGAAATTGGCATCAATAATTTCGGCAATGCCTTTTTCGGCTTCGATCTCGGCGACAAGGTCGATGGTGAAGGCGTGTGGAAGTACCGCGTCACCGGCAAGGTCTCCGGCGGCGACAATTACACCGATTATTCCGAGGATCTTCGCGGCTTCATCATGCCGCAGATCACCTTCGAGCCGGATGCACAGACAAGTGCGACGCTCTACGGCTATTTCTCGGCGCTCGATCAGGTGCATGTCGGCAACGGCTTCCTGCCCTATGTCGGCACCGTGGTCGATGCGCCGTTCGGCAAGCTCGACCGCAAGGCATTTTATGGCGAGCCGGATATCGACAATGGCCGCGTCTACCAGTCGATGGTCGGCTACGAGGTCAGCCATGAATTCGACAATGGCTGGAAGATCAGCCAGAACGCCCGTTATGGCCACCTCTACAAGCACGAGACCGGGCCCTATCCGGGCGGCTGGGCCAATGCCGACACCAATGGCCAGCCGATCCTCGACCCCGCCACCAACGACTATATGCTGACCCGCTTCGGTTATGACGGTGTGTCGAAGGTTGACAGTTTCGGCGTCGATAACCGCGTTGAAGGCCAGTTCGATACAGGCGCGGTCAATCATTCGCTGCTCTTCGGTCTCGACTATAAATATTACCGGCTGGATCAGGTGCAGGCCTGCTGCGGATCGAATGCAATCGGTGCGCTTAACCCGGTCTATGGCTCGACGCAGGGAACGAATTTCGTTTATGCCGACAATATCGTCACCCAGCAGCAGATCGGCATCTACGCCCAGGACCAGCTGCGTTTCGGCGATGGCTGGCTGGTCACGCTGAACGGCCGTTACGATTATGTCGATACGGAGCTGAACAACAGGCTGCCGACGGGCCTCTCCCGCCGCTCCAATGACGATGCGCTGAGCGGCCGCGCCGGTCTCGCCTATGAATTCGACAATGGCCTGACACCCTATGTCTCGGCGGCCACTTTCTTCAATCCGCTCATCGATACGCTTGCGGATGGCACGCCTGCTTCGCCGGAAGAGGGGCATCAATACGAGGCCGGTATCAAATACGAGCCGACCTTCTTCGACGGCAGCATCACGGCCTCCGTCTTCAAGCTGGTCAAGGACAATGCCATCGTGTCCTATACGGCGGGCGGCGTGACCACGAGCGGCCAGTTCGGGCAGGTGGAATCCACCGGCTTCGAGCTGGAGGCCAAGGCCAATCTCACCGACAACTGGAAGGCGCTTGCTTCCTATTCCTATACCGATCTCGAGATTACCCGCGATGCCAATCCCGATCTGATCGGCAAATCGCCGTGGATCGTGCCCGCCCACACCGCCTCGCTGTGGCTGGATTACGCCTTCACCACCGATGCGCTGGAAGGCCTCAGCCTCGGCGGCGGCGTGCGGTATCAGGGCAAATCCTGGGCCGATGCCGCAAATACGCTGCGCGTGCCGGATGCCGCCGTCTTCGATGCCGCAATCCGCTACGAGAAGAACGACTGGACCGCATCGATCAACGTCGCCAATGTCTTCGACAAGGAATATGTGAAGAGCTGCGCCGGCGTTTCCGTCTGCGGCTGGGGTGACAGCCGCACCATCACCTTCAAGCTTTCCAAGAAGTGGTAAGGCTTGGCCAAAGGCCGGCAGTTGCGGGAAATATAGTTTGCCACTATAAACATGAATATATCTATCATGTTTATAGTGGCGCCATGGCGCCCTGCGGGATCGAGAAACCATGGCTTTCCGCGTGCGGATGGAAAATGAGATTGAGGGCTTTGCTGTCATCGGCGGCCCGCGCTCGCGGGTCTGGAACGGCATTGTCGCCGATCTCTGGGATGTGCGTTGCGCCCCGAAGGCGGGCGGCCGTTATGTCGGCAAGGATCCGCGTTTCGTTTTCCTGCTGGATATGGACGGGACGGATGACGGCCGGTTCATGATGAACCGCTGCCGCCGCGACAATTACGGTTCATCCAGGGCGAACCGCATTTCCTTCGTGCCCGCCGATCTGGATGTGCATGCCGAATTCAGCAACGTCTCCTTCGTGCGCCATCTCGACCTGCATTTCGATGCCGGATTACTGGGTGCCCGGCTGGTGCAGGGCTTCGATCCGCATGGTCTGCTCGATCCGCACCTGATGTTCGAGGATGAGCGCCTGCTGGCGCTGGCGCGGCTGATTGCCGCCGAATGCGATAATCCCGACCCGCTGCACGACCTCTACGGCGAAAGCCTCGTGCTGGCGCTGTTGACGGATTTCCTGAAAGTGAAGCGGGAGCCGGTCAAGAAACGCAGCAAGCTCGCCGCCTGGCAATTAAGGGCCGCGACGGACTATATTCGCGAACATTGCCTGCGGTCGATAAGGCTGGAGGAACTCGCGGAACTCACCAACCTGTCGCAATCCCATTTCAGCCATGCCTTCAAGGCCTCCACCGGCGTGCCGCCGCACCAATGGCAGATGCAGGCCCGCATCGATCGCGTCAAGGAACTGATGATGCGGTCCGACATGGCGCTGACGGACATCGCCATTGCGGCCGGTTTTTCCGATCAGGCGCATTTCTCCCGTGTCTTCCGCAAGATGGTCGGCGTTTCTCCCTCGGTCTGGCAGAAAATCCGCCAATAGGCGACTTTCGGGTTCCATGTTCCTTCAAAAAAATACTCGCCGCAGCGCCTGAAGCGCCGCGGAACGAATTGTCCGTGCCGGGGTTTACGGAACGTGACATCAACGAGGAAAATCAAGGAGGAAAGGCATATGATGCATCAGGAAACCCGCACCGGACAGGACCCCTATGTCAAGGATACGCCGAGCCTGATCGCCAGTGACAAGGTGGAAGGCACTCGCGTTTATGGCGCTGACAGCAAGCATATCGGTTCGATCCAACGCATCATTCTGGAAAAACGCGGCGGCCGCGTGGCTTATGCGGTGTTGAGCTTCGGCGGCTTCCTTGGGATTGGCGACGACTATTATCCGCTGCCATGGGAAAAGCTGCACTATGACGAAGAGCTCGATGGTTACCGTATCGATCTTACCAAGGAGCAGATCGAAAACGCGCCGCACTTCACCAACCTTGATGATGACGATCTGCTCTACGCCAAGGACCGGAAGGTCTACGACTATTACGGCGTTGCGCCATATTGGATGTAAGGCCGTCAAAAGGGCGCGTCCGGCCGCTTGATGCCCGGAAGCGCCGCATATAAAAGAACGGCTCCCTTTCAGGAGCCGTTTTCGTTCTAAAAGATCAATGCGGGTTTTTCTGCATCTCGGAAACCGCATCGGTAAAGCACTTGCGCGCTTCCTCCGGCGATTTTCGCCCGTCGAGGGCAGCGCGGCAGGCGCTTCTTGCTCTCACAAAGCTCAGGCCGCCGATCTTCGGCCAGCCTTCGGTCAATAATGCCAAGGCTTCGGAGGGGCCGACGATAACGCTCTTGCCATTCGCCTCAAGATTGACTTCGACAGGTTCTGTCCATTTCTCGTTCTTCATCGTGCACCTCCCAGAGCAACGCGATCCCGAAACACACCCGACAGCGAAGCAACCCATCAACGCAGTCGTGTGTCGCTACCCATTAGGATATGCGCAAGTGATCGAATTGACAACGGTGATCAGCGGAAGCCGAAAAACGACAGGATCGCCAGAACGATGACGACGAGTCCGACGATGTAGATGATCTGGTTCATGATTCTCTCCTTGGCTGGTGTCATCACCATAACGTGAGGAGGAGGGCGAGGTTCCAGCATCCGATGAGAATTTAATCACGTACTAAAATGTTGCAGGCATCCCATCGCCGGAAAGGAGGCGGATGTTACCTCCGCAGAATCACCCAGATGGCGTGAATAATTCCGGGAACATAGCCGCACAGCGTCAGGAGAATGTTAAGCCAGAATTGCAGGCCGAGCCCGACCTGAAGAAACACGCCGACGGGCGGGAGGATGATGGCGATGAGAATACGAATGACGTCCACGATGAGGGGCTCTCCGGTTGTTTATGAACTGCCGGAGAACGTGTTGCGGGCGGTTTGGTTTCAAAAGTTTTGATTATCGAGGAATTGGTGGAAGCCTAGAGTATCTTCTGACCTTCCACCGCCGCTTTGACAATACAAAGGGACAACACGGACTATCAAAGTCTGTAATGAGGCTGAGATAGCCGATCGCCTTGATCAGTCCGGATAAATTGCCCGACCATTGGGCAATATGACCGGTGCGTTGCGTACATCGCGGCGACCTCCGCTGCTAGGCTCCGTCCGGGGCTGTGGCCGATCGCGCCATTCGTTTGCGCTCCGGTCCGGGCCCCTGTCCCTGTCACGTCGATCCCGCCACTCTCTTCGTTCTCCCCAGTGACGGCGGTCGTAATCCCGGTAGTAGCGGTCACGGTCATAGGATCGATAGTAGACACCGCTCGTATAGTAGCCCCCGCCGCGATAGCCGGGATCATCGACGCATCCGGTCAGAACGCCCAGCGACACCAGACAAATTGCTGTGCTCAATAGTTTCATGATTTCTGCTCCCAATAACCGACTAAAAACGCGTGGCGAAGTCCGCGGTTCCATTGGTGAATATCCTGACGCAAGCGCTCTTAACCGGACCTGAACAGGCAAGCGGCGGTTCAATTCAGCGGCAAGATGGCGATGTCATGTCGAGAGCCATCATGTTGCGGCTACGCTCCGTGTTGCGCAGCTCGCGGCAAGGCTGCCCAAGGCAATGATTGGAAATCTTGAAGTCATTGGGATTTGGGAAAAATGGTGCCGCTTACGTGACTCGAACACGTGACCCCGTCATTACGAAGTATGGGGGCGTCTCTAACAAGACATATCACTACTTAACATAAAAATCAAATAACACATTGAAAAATCTAGATTTCTGAATTTCTGAATTTCAGGAATCCTGCCTCCATAACTTGACATAACATTCCAAAACAGTGCTTAACGTAGGGAAGTGTTACCCCGTTCGTTACCCCTTTAACGATGGGAGCGGAACAAAGGCTTCCTCATGTCAAAAACTTTAACCGTCAAATTCATAGCCAACGCCAAGCCAGCCACGTCAAGACGGGAAATCCCCGATGCAGCTTGCCCAGGCTTATATCTGATCTTGAATCCGACTGGTGCGAAGTCATGGGCTGTACGCTATCGCTTCGCCGGAAAACCCAAAAAACTCACACTAGGACCTGTAATTACAGAGCGCGCTGTATCTTTGCCGGTCGGGACAGCGCCACAGATAGGTGAAGCCCACACGCTTTCGGAGGCTCGGGTGCGGGCAAACTCCACCGTTGCGCTGCTGAGGGAGGGCGAAGACCCAGCACAAGCTGTAAGGTCTGGCCCCCGGCAGGACGCTGGGCCACGCGATGACACGGCAAATGGAGCGTTGAATCAGTTCATTCTGCGGCATGTCGAAAAGAAAAACCGGCCATCCACTCAAAAGGCAACCAAGCGCTTCATCGACATGTATGTGCGCCCGGAGATCGGTGGCAAGAAGGTGCGGCGTGTGAGCAAAGCCGATTTCGTGGGGATTGTGGACAAAGCTCATAGGGAAGGCGGCCCGGCGTCAGCAAACCGCGTTCTCGCAATCCTTAAGAAGTTCGGAGCGTGGTGTGTCGCGGAAGATATTTTACCGTCCTCGCCAGCCGAAACAATTCGCGATCCTGCGCCGAACGTATCACGTGACCGCGTGCTTACAGACGACGAAATCCGTTGGCTCTGGAGGGCATCTGGCGAATTTGGCTATCCATTTGGGTCGCTATGGCGTGTTCTGCTACTAACTGCCCAGCGAAGGGAAGAAGTGGCTGCTGCACCAAAAGAGGAATTTTCTCTCAAGAGCGAAGACCCTCTCTGGATAATACCGCGCGAGCGCACAAAAAACGGGAAGGAAAACGCGCTTCCTCTCGTGCCAGCCGTAGTTGCGATCCTTGAAGGACTCCCGGTCATTACCGAGTGCAAGTTCTTATTCTCCACTACGGGCGAAACCAGCATTTCGGGCTATTCAAGAGCAAAGGGAAGGCTTGACGCACGGATGATGGAGATTGCCCGAGAAGATATTGTTGCACGCGGCGGCGATCCAGATAGTGCCAGCATTCAGCCTTGGGTTCTCCATGATCTTCGGCGCACAGCCGCATCAGGAATGGCGAAACTAGGCGCTCCGATACATGTGGTTGAGGCTATCCTGAACCACAAAAGCGGAGCAATCTCGGGGGTGGCTGCGATCTACAATCGTCATGACTACGCCGATGAAAAGCGGAAATGGCTTCTACTTTGGACTGAAAAGGTTCTCTCACTTGGTTCGAATCAAGCGACCTTAACGTCGGATAATAAGTCGTAACAACCGCTAACGTGATGATATTATTTGATATTTTATACGACAACCATTCACGACTTATTTTTGCGACGATCAACATCGTGAGGAAAGAATATGCCCAATACAACGACGCCCTGCATTCTGCTTGACAGCGCCGCTATAAAAAAGGTCGCTCCGGTTTCAAACATGACTTTATGGCGATGGATGCGGGACGGGAAATTCCCTTCACCTCTGAAAGTTGCGGGTCGAAACTTTTGGAAATCTGACGAAATCGAAGCTTGGATAAATGACCTTTCGGCGAAGCGTCATGTCCACATGGCTATCCCTGGGAAGGTGGCTTGACGATGGGTGAACTCAATTCCCTTTGGCCCGCCACTATTGCCGGTAGCGCTCGTCGCCGGGAGCTACATCATCCAGACTGTGAGGCGGTCGCGGCGCGAATGGACCGCCTTTACACCGACGCGCCTCTTGAGGCGAATGAACGCGCAGCACTCATTTTTCTGTATTCTGCGAAACTTGTAATCGAGGATTTGAAGCTTCGGACGCATCGCGTCAAAAAGGTCGATCTTGCTGACGGCGCAGCGATGAGCGATCCGTGGAGCGATATGCAACTTGATCCCAATGAGTCTCCCGTTATGCTGTCTATTAAACGGGCAAAGAAGATCGCAGATTACGTCACGTACCTCGAATTGCGTTATTTCGAGAGGAACCCACGTTCCGCCTATTCAGCCAACATCGCTCCTAGCGCCTCATCTCGATACGACGATATCGTTTTTTGCGCCGACACTGGCTGTGAAATCGCGCCCGGCCATCTTCTAAACCCACCGCCACGGGAAGGCAATGTTGAACCCATTGTGGGACAAGGGTCTAGATTGGATAATTCGTATCCATTCGAGGTCGGTTTCACGCTTGCTGAATACGATGAATCAATGGAACGCTATATCCTTGCTCGTCGCGCTCATCTTGAAAGCGGCGGCAATCTTGACGAATGGACCGATCTGGAAAACCGAGCCGTGCTCGCGCGCATTGAAAGCGAACGCGCACTTTCGGTTGAGAGTCATGAGCCGGAACCCCTCTGACGCCATAATGCAAAAGGCTTCCTGATCGCCAAATCAGGAAGCCTGTTATTGCCGAAAAGCTGACTGCAATCAGCTTGTATGTCTCATGCGGAAAATTTCATGAATAAGATAGCGGAAGACGCGCGCACGTCAAGACCCGGAGCCACGCATGACATAGACCGCTTGCGCCGTGACGTGTCCCTGTCATCGACAGTAGTAGAACACTACGGTTACAAGCTGGAGCGCAACGGCCACGAGTTTGAGACGTGCTGCCCGTTCCATGCCGAAGACACCCCTTCGTTTACGATCTTCGTTGGGCAAGACGGTGTTGAGCGTTTCCAGTGTTTCGGCTGCGGAGAAAAAGGCGACGTTCTCGACTTCGTTCAAAAGGTGAAAGGCGTTAATCTGCCTGAGGCTATCCGCATCTTGGATGGCCGCGACAATACCCGCCCGAACGTCCAGCCGCGCAAAATTCAAGCGCGCAATGCCTATGAGGGCATCACAGCTATAACGCCTCCTGTTGACCCGTTGCAGCCGGGTTCGCGGGTGCGCCTCTACAATCCCAAACGCAAAGGCGAACGCTCGGAATGGGGCTCCTTTGCGCCGTCAATGGTTTTCCCATATCGTCACATTGACGGTTCACTGTTCGGCTACGTGCTGCGCCATGACCTCCCTGACGGCGGTAAAGAAACGCCTATGGTCATGTTCACCTGCCTGCCTGACGGCACAGAGACATGGTGCCGGTTCCCCTTCCCTAAGCCTCGGCCGCTCTACGGCCTGCATGAGCTTGGCGACCGGCAAGTGTTGGTGGTCGAGGGCGAGAAATGCCGCGACAAGCTGCGCCGGGCGACTGGCCGCGCCGTGGTGTCTTGGGCTGGCGGCACGCAAGGCGTAAAGCATACGGACTGGTCGCCGCTCGCCGGCCGCGATGTTATTATTTGGCCGGACTTTGATGCGCCGGGCATGGCTACAGCGCTTCAGATTGCCGTAGAACTGACAGAACTCGGCGCAAAGGTGCGTTTTGTGGGTCTTACTCAGATCGACGCGGCTTCGGATACAGAAGAATACACGTTCGAAGATTGGAAGGCGGGCGCGCTTCCTTCTCGCTGCTGGGATAGTGCAGACGCCGCTGATGCAGGTTGGACGAAGGCCCAGCTTGACGATTTCATGAAAGAGACGATGCGTCCTTTCTCACCCGTCGATCTCGCCGCCGAGAAATTCCCCGTGCTTGGACAGGAAGAGCGGGAAAGGCCGTCCACTAATTCGGATACACCTGTGCTTGTTCACGACGATCCGACCGATGTAGTCGATCACACGCGCACGCCTGACGACGACAGGCCGATGATTGCTTTCTACGAGTCGGATATCTCGGAAGTAGTTAGCCGCGCATGCCAGATGGCATGTGAAAAAGAAGCTCCGCTATATGCTCGCGGAACGTCGTTGTTTCGGCTTGTGCGGATCGAAGGGGCCGACGCCCCTATTCTCGTACCGGCCGACAGAGTTTCGATGATTGAAATATTCAGTAAAATCATCCGTTGGATGAAGCCGGACGCTCGCGTTTCCCAAGGCTGGAAACCTGTTTCCTGCCCATCTCTGGTGGCGGAAGCCGCTCTTGCTCGGCAAGGTGAATGGCCTTTTCCTCAGGTCAAAGCGATTGTATCGACGCCGACCATACGCCCCGATGGCAGTATTTTGAGCAAGCAAGGCTTTGATCGCCAGAGCGGTATACTTTTCGAATCTGATGAGCGTTGGCCGGTGATGCCTGAGCATCCGACAAAGAAAGATGCGCAGAATGCAGTTGCGAAGGTTCGGAAACTTCTTTCGACGTTTCCTTTCGTAGGCGACGTGGATTGCTCGGCGGCAATCGCCTTGATGCTGACGGCGATTATTCGACCATCAATGAAAACGGCTCCACTTTTTGGAATCAATGCCACAGCGCCAGGAACGGGAAAGTCGAAGCTGGTCGATGTTGCTGCGGTTTTGGCGACGGGCCGCGTTGCGGCAGTCGATTCCTATCCAACTGATGAGGAAGAACTTAGGAAAACTATTTCAGCGCGTTTGATGCAAGGTGGCTGCTTTATCACCCTCGATAATGCGTCTGCTGCGTTGCGCTCGGATTTTTTGTGTCAGGTTCTCAGCCAGGAAGAAGTTAGCTCTCGTGTGCTGGGCGCAAGCCGAACAGTTACCTTGCCAACTGCCGTCACATTCTGTGCGACCGGGAACGGCTTGCGCTTTGCTGGTGATTTGACGCGCCGCGTGGTGCTTATCAATCTGGATGCTGGCGTTGAGCGGCCAGAGGAGAGGGTATTTGAACAGGACGTTGTTGAGGTTGCGCAGCTACGGCGTGTCGAGATCGTAACTGCATGCCTGACCATCCTGCGAGCGTTTATGGTCAACAAGGGCGAAAAAGTCGTGCCGGCCTTGGGTTCGTTCGAACAATGGTCGAATATAGTCCGCTCCGCTCTTGTCTGGTTGGGAATGCCTGACCCGCTCGGAAACTCCATCAAGGTGCGGGACAACGATCCAGAGAAGGAAAGAACATCAGCCATTCTTTCGGCTCTTCCGGCTGGCAAGCCTTGGACGGCTTCCGATATCGCCAAGATGGTTGATGAAGGAATTCATGATCCGATTGGCAACCGTAGACATGAAGCCCTTATAGATGCCCTATCCGAATTTATCGAACGTGGGCGGCTCAAAACAACCGGGTTCAGCGGTTTTCTACGTAAAAATCAGGGGCGGATCGTGAATGGGCATATGATTGTGTCTGCCGGCAAGAATAGGCTGAATGCAGTATTATGGAAGGTCGACGGTTCGACTACCACCGACCGTATCGCCTAACTAGAAGCCTTGGATCGGGCCTTTCTTGAGGTTTGGGCTTAACAATCCCCTGCGGGGAGAGACTGTATTCCTGGGCATCCTTTCCCTTTGTTATTCGACGGAGATTCATCAAAAATAAGCTTACGTCTCCAAAGTAGTTCGGATAAGTTTTTACGAGGTTTTCCACTTTATCCACTTCGACCACAACGACTTTTGATGCATTGGTGCGCGCTTCGATTTGCCGCTCAAACATGGCCAACCTGGCACTGACTTGGATGGAGTTGTCGAAATTTTCGACTTCCACGGTATGATCCGGCTTATATATAATTAGAAAATACTTACCGCGTTCATATACGAACGTTTCCGCATAGTGCGTTGCGGATCGAATGTTTTGCAGGACATTGGCCGCGCCTAGTTGCCGATTCAAATGTTTGATTTCTTCAATTCGCTCCCTCCTGTCAGGGACACCCGGACCGATTGTGCAACCTTCAGAATGGGAAAATTCCGCCGACATAAGAGCGAAGAGCCTAAGCCATTCATCGCTTCCCTTATGATGCTTTAGATCAATGCCATTGAATAATCCGACAGCTTCAACTGCTGTAGCCCAGCTGTGCTGTAGCCGCGTTCTGATTTGTAACTCGATACGCCGGCCCTCAAATGGCTCCTGTTCTCTTTTGCGCGGGTTGAAATGAAAAACCATATGATGACTCCGATAGCCATCCAGCTTCGGTGAATCGATATACGGCCATTCCTGCCGGAGAGAATGAGGGAACTTGTCCTGTATACTGCGAATTAGGTCGCGTACGCCGCTTATATCATCCAAGATGGCGCGGACGCCTGCAATATCCTGCATCTGGTCCAATTTAGTCGAACTGTCGCGTAGCTTTCGTCGTATGGACGACATGCGTTTAGGGCGTGCAGCAACATTTCCGCGTATACCATTTCGCAGCATCTTAAATCGAAGAGACAGATAAGCGCTCCGCATTGGGAAAAAGTGACTGTCTCGCCAAGAGTTTGCGATTCTAAAAACGTCGTTTGCCTCTGTATAGTCCCCGTTTTCGTGAAGAAGCAGTTCGCCAGTAAGGCTTTCTCCGGCTTTTCGCACTGCCTTCATTGAGTACTGTAAGTGTGGATATTCCGCCATTCCGAATCATCCGTTACCGTTTTGCTACGGCGAATTTTAGCTATTTCTAAAAACTCAGTAAAGGAATGACAGGAAACCCTCATGCATAGGATGCATAGAGTGCATAGGATTATCTCTACTTAAGCTAGGAAATGTCAGCCATTTATATAAACGGGTATAAAACTGACAGTTTCCAGACTGAGTGGAAATCCGCCTCTGCAAACCTATTCCTATGCGCTCATACCCAAAGCGGGAGCCGATTTTTTGTCAAAAGCCAACGTTTAGGCCGGATTAGCGACCCGCTTGCTATCAAATGTTATGGTTGCCGCTGCGATTGGTGGCTAGAACTCAGCAAAACTCAGCTTTCCATTTTAGGCGACAACCATTGCTGACCAATAGTCGCCTTCATGAGCGACTTGACCAAAAAGCAACGACGTTTTGTCGAAGAATACCTGATTGACCTAAACGGAGCCCAGGCGGCAATTCGCGCCGGCTACTCGGGCCGGAATGCAAACGACCAGGCCGCCCAGCTTCTCGCAAAGCCGGCGATACGGGATGCCATTGCCTCTGCCATGCAATCCCGCTCTGAGCGTACACAGGTTGACGCTGATTGGGTTTTGCAGCGTCTCGCGACCGAAGCCGACGCCGATCTTGCTGACCTTTATGACGATGACAACAACCTATTGCCGGTCGAAGATTGGCCGCTGATCTGGCGGCAAGGTCTTGTTACCGGCGTGGATATCGAAGTCTTGTTCGAAGGACAGGGCGAGGACCGGAAAGAGGTCGGCCGCGTCAAGAAAATCCGCATGTCGGACAGAATTCGCCGCCTTGAACTGATCGGCAAGCATGTTCGCGTGAACGCTTTTCAAGAAACTATCAACGTCAAGGTGTTTGATGGCCTCGCAGACCGCCTAGAGCGTGCCAGAAAGCGGCTGGACGAAGAAGAAGGCCCTCGCGTCATCGACACAACCTTTGTCGCAGTGGACACAACGCCAGCGTCGGAGCCTGTGCCGTTGCGGAATAGCTCGGCCTCCCTTCTGCCGGGCAATCTGGATGTTGACGCGCCGCCGCCGCTCAAACCCAAAGCGCCGAAGCCCGCGCCGCCTGTCTATCGCCCCATTCTCCCGCGCCCGGCTGAGAAGCCCGTTTCCGTTGGTGCGGATTACCAGTCGCCTACTCGGGCAATCTCCAATACCGAAAGGAAACCAGAATAATGGCTTCGCAAGTTTCCACCCATGCGGCCAACATCGTAGCTTTGGCCGCCCAAGCTGATACGCTCGTGACCCAATTTCGCGCCTTGCTGCAAAGCCTGGAAGATGAAGAGCGGGCGATTTACCTTGCCACGCAACAGCCTGGCGAGCCTCACGTAACAGATGCGCTCGCCGGCCGCCGCCGTCTCGGCAGCTATGTGGTTTTACGGGCGCAGATACCTGCGAACACGCCCATTCCTTCCGAACACAGCAAAACCGTCACTCAACTCGCGACTTACGCCTGGTCGCCTTTCCTCGGATAATTGTCATGAACGATAAGAAGCACACTCCCGTAAGTTCCGATCATATTGCCGAACAGATCGACGCAATCGCTATCACGCTTTCCAGGCTGGAGCGTGAAGCGACGAAGCTTTCGCTCGCGGCAGTCAGCGGCGATGAGAAGGCAGCCCAGCGCCTCTCGGAGATCAACGCCGATATCGAGCGCGCACAGTCTGACCGTACAATTTTGCAGCGGGCGGAAAAAGCGGCGTTGCAAATCGAACTGGCCGCCGACAACCGCGCCGAAGAAGAACGACGACAACGGCATTACATGAATGCGGTCAATACGGCCGTCGAATTGGTGGGCCGCGCTGAACGGCTCCAAGCGGTTATCGAGGAATTTGGGCAGATAGTCGCGGCTATGACCGCGAATGAACGGCTTATTTCTTCCGAAATGAGGCTTGCAAAAAAAGAGATTCATCCGCGCGCTGGGCAATTCAGAGCGCAGCCGATGGCATTTATCGCCGTAGAAAACGTGTTCGGGAAGGGGGATTTCGCGAATGAATCAATAGCGCAGATTATCCGGGACGCTTGGACTCTGCTCTTGGAAGACGCTCAGCCCAAGGGAGATGAATAACCATGGCAAGGGTTCCCCTTTACCAAGACACACAGAACCGCGTTGTCCTTCGCCCCGAATACACGGAAAAAATGACGGTCCTAGCCGATCCTGATGCTTTCGGGGCAGGTATCGGGCGCGGCATGCGATCTGTCGCGAACGGCCTAGAGGTTGCCGCTGAAGGTGTGAATTCGGTGCGACAGCTTGAAGATCGAGCAGTTGTCACCGGTGCCAAGACAGACTGGCTGATGCAGAAAGACAGCCTGCTGTATGATCCTGAGACCGGCTATGCGAACGCACAGGGAAAGCAGGCTGTCGATCAGTACGACGCATACAAGCGTCGGGTAGGTGAGCTTAAAAACGACATCACATCGAAGCTGACACCCTCACAATCGAAAATCTTCGGCCAAGAGATCGATGCATTCGAAGCCGACGCCATACGCAGTGGCTTGGAGAAGCGGTCGAAAGAGTTCAAATCTTTCGTCCTCCAAGAACACAGTTCGGCGGCGGAAACCCTTATACAGCAGGCCATTCAGGAGCCTTTGAATGAGGACCGCTGGGATGGATTGATTGGCAACGGGCTCCATGAACTGCAACAGAGCGGCCAAAAACAGGGTTGGGGAGAGCAGCGCGCGGCTCAAGAGCGTAATAGCTATATCAGCAACGCTCGCACTCAGTCGGCATTGCAGATTGCCTTATCGGACCCAATTAAGGCAGTGGAATATGCCACGACGCACGCCGCCGAGATCGGCCCGCAAAATAATCTTGTCCTTTTGGAAAAACTGAAACCGGACTTGGCTAAGGCTGTTTCCGCCGACGCAATTCATTTCAATGCGTCTAATCCGGCTCCGGGCCAGTTCGCCGCGCAGGGGATGAGCCGCGACACCTACGCGCTTCTTTCTGTCATCGCCGGAACGGAAAGCCCCGGATACGACGTAATGAACGGCGGTCAACGCGTCAAAGATTTTGCCGCTCATCCTGGTTTCGTCGGCGCGGGTGGCACTTCCACGGCGGCAGGCCGTTTCCAATTCATTGCATCGACCTGGAAGATGGCTGCCGAAGCTCTCGGCTTGACCGATTTCAGCCCGGCCAATCAGGATCGCGCGGCCGCTTGGCTGGCCGCAAAGGATTACCGAAGCCGAACCGGCCGCGATATCAACGCCGATATCGCAGCGGGCAACTATGCTGCTGTGAAGGCTGGGCTCGGATCGACATGGGAGGGGCTCGCAAAGCTCTCTGACGCCGATTTCGCAAAGCGCATGGCTTCGGCCCGGTCTGCGCCTCTCCGCGTTTCGGCTGGCGCTCCAGCTTCGGCCGCCGCTCCTAAACCATCCTCTCAGCCTGCCGGGCCTCAATTCTCGCCTGCTACGGCGAAGATACTGGCAGGGCTTCCGCAAGCCTATGCCGATGAACTCCGAGCGAGCGCCATTGACAGCGCTCGGGTTTATGCTGCGCAGGATGCTGCACGGCAGAAGGCAACACAAGCCGCGCTGACGGATACATACAAACTGCGTATTGCCAACGGTGACCCGACGCTTTCCGTTGCGGATATCAACGACAATTCCGTGATCGATAACGGCGACAAGGCTGTTTTGATCAACGCTTTCAACGAGAAGAACAAGAGCGCGATGGAGACGCGTGCAAATGTCGAGGCGTTCCGCGCGGGCAGGTTGATTGTCGATCCATATAGCGAGCAAGGCCGCAAAGCCAATGATGCGGTTTGGAAGGAAATTTCTTCTGTCGCTACGCCCCAGCAGGTCGAGCCCATGCTTTTCGAGCAGGTGCGGCAGACAGGTACCGTGCCGACGCCGATATTCAATGCCATGCGCAGCAATCTCGCCAGTCGCAACCTTGATAACACGGTGAGCGCCTTGCAGTTTGGCAGCCGGATTGCACAGGTTGATATTGGCGCGCTCACGCGATCCCCCAACGGAAGCGCGGTGGCCGATGATGTTGCCCTTTACCGTCACTATACCAACGATCTCGGGTTGGCTCCGGCCGTGGCGGCTAATCGGATTATCGACAAATCCGACCCTGAGAAGGCTCGCCAGCGTTCTGCACTTATGGAGACCAAGGAAACCAAGAGCGCCATCGAAAAGCAGGCGACGGAAGCCAACGTGAAATCGATCTACAGCGCTGGGCTTTTCTCCCGAAATCCCGCGTTAGGAACGAGTAAATTGCAGTCGGCTGCGATTGTCAGCGACTACAAGGAAACGCTTGCAGAAAGCGTTTTCGACGCTGGCGGCGATATCGAGGCCGGAAAGAAACTTGCCGAAGATCGCTTCAAACGCCGATACGGTACGTCTGATTTTGCCATGGGCGGCCCGAACGTCGTAACGCGACTTCCCCCGGAAAAAACCTATCCTGCCGATACCAACGGTTCCCACGCCTATATCCGCGAGCAGCTTTCCGCTGATCTGAAGACGGACGGAGTTGCCCACGGCGATGCCTTCCTTGTTGCCGACAGTGCAACGGAAACTGACGTTTCGGCGGGAAATCCGCCGCGATATCAGGTCTATTACAAGGATGCGGATGGAGTTCTTCAACATCATCGCGCGTCCTTCTATGCCAAAGCGCCGACGCCTCAACAGGTTGAAGTCTCCAAGAAGACGGCCAGCGATAAGGTGCTTGCCGATCTGGAAGCCCGCCGACAGGAGGCACAGCAGGAACTCGAAGCCGGCCGGGATCGAGAAGGAAACCTTGATCGCTTCCTTGCTGGCCCGCCGTCGATTTTCAGCAACCCGCCCGCCGCCAACTGAAAGAGAACATTATGCCTTTTGATGAAACAAGAGCCGCTGACCTCGCTTCCTACGAAGCAGATTATTCCATGCGGCAGCAGGTTGGTGCGCCGGTCGATGCGGGCGGGCCCGGTATTCTGCCCACGGCAGGCGCGGCATTCCGCCAAGGCAATCTTATCGGCTCCATCCTGTCATCCGATTCCCTCTACGAAAAAGCGACAGGCGGTTTTTATGATATCGATCCGTCATTTCAGCCCTTCGCCGCTGACAACATCGCCGGTTATGAGGATCACGCGGACAGGTTCACCAACGTTTTCAACAAGCAGGCCATGAGCGCCGTCAAAGCCGACATCGATCAGGAAACGGCGGATCGCAAGACCCTTGCGCAATCCGGCTGGACTGGAATGGGCTTGAGTGTTGTTGCGGGCGTGACTGATCCGACAATTCTGCTACCTGGTGGCGCACTGGTGCGTTCTGGCAAGGCCGGCTATTCTGCCGGTCGATCTGCCTTGAACACGGCCCTTGCGGCTGGCGGTGCGGCGGTGGCGCAGGAAATCGGGCTCCAATCGAGCCAGCAGCTTCGCACAGAGACAGATACCCTGACGAATATCGGCGGCTCCGTGATCCTGGGCGGTGCGCTGGGCGGATCGGTTGCAGCGCTAATGTCGAAGCTGGAGCATTCTTTTGCCTCGCGGGCGTTGGACGCTGCGAAAGCGCCTGACTTCGATAAGGCAACCGACGCCCTGCATGCCGAATTGATACGACAGGCGTCTCCGCAATCGGCCGGCGCGGCAGGCGTGGTGCCTGAAACGCTCGATGATTTGTCCATCGCCGGCCGCGCCGCCTCCAAGGCTGCCAAGGCGACGGCGCAATTGAACCCGCTGCTCCGCACCCTGCATAGCCCTTCTGTCGCCGTTCGTCAGATCGGATCGCAGATGATGGAAAATTCTGTGTATCTCAAAAAGAACATGGCGGGCGAGGGTGATATTGCGGCGGAAACCTCCATGCACGAATTCACGCGCGGCGGTGTTGCCCAGGCCGTTGAGACCCAGCGGAACGCATATGCAACCGCCCGGAAAGCGGGCCTAGCCCTGACAGAAACCGATTTCTACAAAGCGGTAGGCCGGGCAATGCGGCGCGGCGACAAGAGCGACATTCCCGGCGTCTCGGAAGCAGCGACGGCATGGCGAAACAGTGTCGTGGAACCGCTCAAGAAACGCGCCATTGAAACCGGCCTGCTGCCTGCGGACGTGGAAGTTACCACAGCAGAATCATACTTCACGAGAATGTGGAACCGGCCGGTCATCGAAGCCAATGAGCGTGAATTCAAAGACATTCTGCGCAACTACTTCGACGGGCAAGTGTCTGCTGCCATGAAGCGCGAGGCCGCCAACGCCGAAAAGGCAATCTCCAGCCTTGAAAGCGTGCGGGCCGATCTGAATACCAGCATTGCAAATCGGCAGGCTGGGATAGCGAAGCTCGCGCAGGGTGTTGCACAATACATTCCTGATGACATGCTTCAGTCGGTCGAAGCGGGATTTCAGCAGATCGCGGGCGGTATCGCGCGCGACATTGACGCGGTTGACTTGGGTAAGGTCGCGAAAGTCGAACGCCAGATTTCTGACTATGGTTCGCGCGGGCAGTTCGAATTTCTCGATGATGCGGACAGGGCGGATTACGTCAGCGGTATCGTGGATGATTTATACGACATGTTGACTGGTCGGGCGCAAGATGGCTTCCTGCCGCCGAATTTCACCGTCGCGGCGCGTGGACCTCTCAAGGAACGGACTTTCAATATCCCTGACGCCTTGGTTGAGAAATTCCTTGAGGATAATATTGATCTGGTAGGACGGCGATATGCACGCGTCATGGCGGCCGACACTGAGCTTGCCGAACGGTTCGGCTCGCCTGACATGAAAGAAGCCTTTGAGCGCGTCCGGCTCGAATATGCCGAACTGCGTGCCCAGGCTGGCAACGATCCGAAGGCGGTCAAGCGGCTCAACCAGCGCGAACGGGCCGATATCCGCGATCTACAGGCCGTGCGTGACATGCTGCGCGGAAATTACCGCGCCGATATTCAGCACACAGGATGGGCCAGAATTCTCGCTGGAGCGGGTGCTTTCAATTACATGCGAAGCATGGGCGGCGTGCTGATAGGCTCGCTGACGGACGCCGTGCGCCCGGCCATGGTACATGGCCTGACTTCCTATCTCAAGGATGGCATCGGCCCGATGGTGCGCGGCGTGAAGGCGGCGGGTTTGAGCAAGAAGGAAGCCCAGCTTGCCGGCGCAATCAGTGAAAAAATTCTGGCCTCGCGCATGGCGTCCATGGCGGAACTCACCGATCCTTATGCGCAGGGATCGCCGTTCGAACGGTTCCTTGAGAATATGACGACGGGTTTCACCCGAATGACGGGCTTGCTGCATTGGGATGATTTTCAGAAAACCTTGTCATCCCGAATGGTGCAGAACCGCATTCTCGCAAATGCGGAGACAGCGGCGAGGAACGGCTTTTCGTCTCTGCCGGCCAAAGAGCGGGCCTACATGGGCTATCTCGGCATCGGCGGCCAGAAGGCGGAAGATATCGGCCGCCTATATGCGTCGCATGGTGAAGCAAGCGAAGGCGTGAGGGTTGCCAATACAGAGGCTTGGGGCGATGAACCGATTTCAGCCGCCGCACGCCGTGCCTATCGTGCGGCTATCAACAAGGATGTGGACAGTATCATTGTGACAAAGGGTGTTGCGGACGTTCCGTTGTTCGCCTCAACGCCTGTCGGGCGAGCGATCCTGCAATTCAAATCCTTTTCGATAGCGTCGAATCAGCGCGTTCTCATTCGCGGCCTCCAGGAAGACAAATCCCGTCTTGTGGGTGGCGTCGTCGGAATGGCGACCATCGGCGCATTCGTCTACGCGCTGAAGCAGATCGAGGCCGGGCGCGAGCTTTCAGACAATCCAGGGACGTGGGCTATGGAAGGTTTGGATCGTTCCGGCATATTCGCTATCGGGTTTGAGGCAAACAACGCCCTTGAAAAACTCGGCGTTCCCGGCCTGTACGCTGGCGCGTCGGCGCTTTTCCCGAATTCCAGCCAGAAGGAGCCGGCGAGCCGATATGCAACGCGTTCTGTCGTCGGCGGATTGCTGGGGCCGACATATGAATTGTCGTCCGATGCCATCAGCCTTGCCGGTCTGGGCATCGCCAATGCGAAAGGCGCGGTCACGGGCGATGCGCCCGGCATGGCGGAAAGCGACGTTTCAACGGTTCGTCGTCTCACGCCGTTTGCCAGCCTGCCATATTGGCGCTGGCTTATTGACGGCATGCTTGTGCCGGAATTGAAACAGGCTGTGCGGCCCTAAAATTAGATGATGAGAATGATATGGCGGGGCGCGATGGTACCCCGCCGCGAAAGATTTCAGTTCCATCGCTGAAACTCTGCTCTCCAACGCCCGAAGCGACGGCGGGGGTAACGGCAAGTTAATGCCCGTTCCGATTTGCACGCAAGGAATTTATCAGTCGCGAGTATCGGACGGTTTGCCAGTTACGCTCTCGCGGCGCTCAATTTCCGCGTCAATAGCGGATCGGATTAGGTCAAGGCGACTCTCGCCCACTTCTTTATTGAGGACAGCATCCATCCTTGCTTTAGCCCCTTCGGGCAAGCTCAGATTGATACTTTCCGGCCACAACATTTTTCGTCCCATAAACCTCATAGATCATAGGTACGGTTCTTTTGTCAATAATTTCGGGTACGCGATATTGACAATAATAACGGGTACCCGATATATGCTTAATCATTCGCAAATATGCTCACTGGAGGTTCGGAAATGATTGGCACGCTTGGCTTAAACGACGCAAAATGGATTGAGATGGGAAGCTGGCTTCGCACGGCGGCACTTGATGCAAGCTTGAAAATAGACGCATTGCCTGAGGATATTGAGCCGTATGAGGAAGGAAAACTGATCGATGCGATCAGCGCCGAGGCTTATGCGGTGGCAACGTTGATTGCTGCCAGCGATGCACTCTCGCCGGTTTCTGCAAAAGTCAGAAAAATGGCGCTTTCTTGGTTGGACGGAAAAGGCTGCGGACAGGAGTATTTGATATGAACACTGCATTCCTGCTTATGGCGCAATACAACGGCGCGGCTGTCATCCCCTTGGAACTGGTTTGCCGCGACTTTTTCAACCACCTGACGCCTGTGCAGTTTGCCCGGAAATCGACGGAAGGCGACATAGATATCCCGCTCATTCGTATTGAGAACAGCCAGAAGGCGGCGAAGGGCGTACACCTCCAAGATTTGGCAGACTACATCGATAAGCGCCGCGAGGCGGCACGGAAGGAAAACGACCAGTTGCACGGCCGCCGATAGTTATATCCATCTAGATTCTGATAGGCCGCTCCAAATATGGGCGGCCTTATTTTTTGCTGAAACGACAATCATTTTACAGGTTGTCAGTTTTTGGGAGATATAATGACTTTGACTTTAAGTTTATCGCTCGCCAACGCTTCAAGATCACGTTCGAGCCCTATTGGATTCGCAATGCGCGCCTCAGGATCGTAAACAAAGCAAACTAGACAATCGCAGTCGGGATGGCTCCCATATCTTGCAATGTCAACGATTAGCTCTTCACCCAACTGCTTCGCCTTAAGCGTAGGGCGTGTCTTCTTGATCTCAACAACTATTCTCTCATTTTTAAGAAGGAAATCTTGTCGTGACGACGCCCCAGCGAAGCTGGGCGTCCACTCCTCTTCGCGAATATCCTCGAAGTGAATCCTTAGGAGTGCGTGCATCAAGTCCTGAACATCGTACTCGTCAACAATGCTGAGAGTAGGCCTATCATCATGCCGAGCATTCAGTTGTCTTGCTGCGGAATGGAAACGCTTGCATATCTGTTCTAGGAGTTGGAGGGCGCTCGCAGGTTCGGCCAACACTTCTGCTTCGGTGCCATATTCTTTGATCTCATCCACGAGCGACAACAAGAGTGTCCTGGTTCTCGCCATTCCTCTGTTGTAGGCATCCTGCCGCTCTGCCGGCGTCGTTGGATAGGCCATCGGGCTGAAATCAATATTGGAAAACTCTTTAGAATGCCGGCTGTCTTCGCCAAAAATTTTTCTTATCGCGACTGCGGTATCCCGTCGCCATTTTAAAAAATCTTCTCCACTTGATCCCTGGTTAGGTATCTTTGCCTGTTGCTCCCTCTGCCTATTCAGTATCTCAATAGCCCGTTCTGAATTCATATTAGGTGCGCCCCCAGCGACTTTGACAGGAATATTTGGTTTAACCGCTCACTGTTAGCACGCAAGGCGTGTTACCCTGCGCGTTACCCCGCGAGCATGCCTTGACAGGGCTATGCCTACAATAATCTAGCTAAGTGTTTGAAAAGACTGGTGCCGCTTACGTGACTCGAACACGTGACCCCGTCATTACGAATGACGTGCTCTACCAACTGAGCTAAAGCGGCCCGATTGTGATCCGTTTGCTGCGGATCAGCTTCATGGCGGGCTGATACAGGCAATGCCGACGGATTTCAAGCCTTGAATGTGCCGGTTCTGAAATTTCCGTAAAAAGCTTTGCCTGTCCACTGTTTACCCGTGACTTCAGCCTTTGTCGCAGATGCGCGTTCTGGCCGCTTCATATTCGCTTGCCAGCCGATCGACGAGCGATGCCACCGGTTCCACCGCCTTGACGGCGCCGATGCCTTGCCCCGCGCCCCATATGTCCTTCCAGGCCTTGGCGCCGCCGGTGGCCGTTTCGAAATCCATTTTCGAAGGGTCGGCCTCTGGCAGATTGTCAGGGTCTAAACCCGAGGCGGCGATCGAGCTTTTCAGGTAGTTGCCGTGCACGCCGGTGAAATAATTCGAATAAACGATGTCCTTGGCCTGCGCGTCGACGATCGCCTGTTTGTAGCCTCCGGAGGCGCGTGCCTCTTCGGTGGCGATGAAGGGAGAGCCGATATAGGCCATGTCAGCGCCCATGGCCTGCGCCGCGAGGATGGAGCCGCCATTGGCGATGGCGCCGGCCAGAAGCAGCGGGCCGTCGAACCATTCGCGGATTTCCTGAACGAGGGCGAAGGGCGAAAGCGTGCCCGCATGTCCGCCCGCACCGGCCGCCACCGCAATCAGCCCATCCGCGCCCTTGCGAATGGCGGAGCGGGCATGGCGATCGTTGATGACGTCATGCAGCACGATGCCGCCATAGGAATGCACGGCCGCATTGACCTCCGGCACCGCACCGAGCGAGGAAATCACCACCGGCACCTTGTATTTCACGCAGAGGCCGAGATCGTGTTCCAGCCGCCGGTTGGACATATGCACGATCTGGTTGACCGCAAAGGGTGCGGCCGGGCGCTCGGGGTTGGCCCGGTTGTGTGCGGCAAGCTCTTCGGTAATCATCGCCAGCCACTCGTCGAGCTGGCTTTCAGGCCGTGCATTCAGTGCCGGGAAAGCACCGATGACGCCTGCCTTGCACTGCGCCAGTGTCAGTTGCGGATGTGAAATAATGAATAGCGGTGATGCTATGACCGGAAGACGCAGATTGTCTTTCAGCACGGACGGCAGCATGTCTCCTCCCACGAATTACGTTTACGCGCACGTAAGTCAATATCGCGTTCAGAAGCAGATTGGAAGCGAAAACAGCGTGGCATTCGCCTCTCGAATCTGCGTTCGTAGCGCCACAATGGATTGATTTTCCCCAAGGCAATCCGGTCTTTATCACAAACGATGCTTGCGGAGGGGCGGCATAGCCGTTACCGAATCGTGAAGATATGGCGCAGCGCCGCATATTTTTGCAAAGCGCAACAGGACAAGGATCGGTCGTGAGCGGACTGGAAACGGCAATCAGAAATGCTCTGGAAAAATCGGACAGATCGAACGCCGAAGTTCGTGCACGGATTTACCAATCCTCCCGTCAGGCACTGGAAGCGGGGCTGCGCAAGCAGGGCATAGATGATCCGCAGGTTGTCGCCCAGCAGCGGCAGCGGCTCGAAAGCCTGATCCACCTCATCGAAAATGAAGAGCGCAACCGTCTTCTGGACAGGGTGGAACAGCAATTGCGTCCGCCTGCGCCGGAAGCTCCGGGACGGAACGATCACTCGGTTGATCCTGTTTCGCAGCCGCCCCATCAGGACAATATGGCCGTCGAGCCGGAACTGCGCGGGGAAACGCGCGACATACGCCCGGGAGCTGCCGTTGCATCAGAGCCGCTGAATGCCGGGCGGCGCAGCGGAAAGCCGCCCAGGCGCGGCTCCAGTGCGGCTGATGCGTCGCTTGCTTTCCGTCCGGAAGGCGCGGTTGGCCGCCGCAAGCGGCGCGGGCTTTTTGCCCGGCTTTTCATCTATGTGACGCTTCTGGCCTTTATCGGTTTCGGCGCCTGGTGGGTCTATTCCTCCGGCCTCCTCCTGTCGCCCGCGCAGCGCGATACCAGCGTGCCCAATCCGCCGGCGCAGGTGCAGGCGGAGGATTTCAACGGCGCGGAGCCCGCGCCGAGCCTTTCGGCCGGCCGCGGTTTTTCCGATGACTGGGTTGAGGTCTTCAATGCCGAGCGTGGCAATTCCGGTGTTTCTGCCGGCCCGCGCGCCAATGTCGAAAACATCGCCACACCCGCCGGCAAGGCTATAAAGATAACCTCGAGAAGCGTGGCGCAGGATGGCGCCGTCAGCGTCGAGGTTCCGGTAGAGGTCATGCGGGACATGGCGGGCAAGTCGTCCACCATTTCGATCACGCTGCAATCTTCCAGCGACCGGCAGACGCAGGTTTCCGTCGCCTGCGATTTCGCAACATTGGGCGATTGCTCCCGTCACCGCTTCACCGCCACGGCCGAGCGTGCCGACATGTTGCTGAATACGACCTTCGAGCGGTCGCTCGCCCCAAACGCGCCGGGCAGGATCTTCATCAACAGCGATATCGACGGCAGCGGCCGGCCGGTCAATCTTTATTCCGTCCGCATTCTGCCGGGCCAATAAGGAAAAACGGGCGCCTCGAACGGCGGCGCCCGTCAGCGTCGGTCCTATTTGAGAAAATCCGGCCCCGATCCCAAAATCTTGTCGTCGATCTCGCCGATCGCCTTGCTGTCCTTGCCCTCATAGTCGAGCGCAAGAAGAATGTGGCGGATGAGGTTCACCCGCGCGCGGCGCTTGTCATTGGCGCGCACCACCGTCCAGGGGGCGGCATCGGTATGGGTCTTTTCCAGCATCTCGTCGCGCTTTTGCGTGTAGTCGTCCCACTTCGTCAGCGCGGCTATGTCCATATCCGAAAGTTTCCAGCATTTCAGCGGGCTGTGGCGGCGATCATGGAACCGCTCGATCTGCGTTTCTCGGCCGATGTCGAGCCAGAACTTGAAAAGATGAATGTCCTCATGCACCAGCATCTTTTCCAGGCGCGGCGTTTCCTTGAGGAAGCGTTTGTGTTCTTCCGGCGTGCAGAAACCCATGACCGGCTCGACCCCGGCGCGGTTATACCAGGAGCGGTCGAAGAGCACGAATTCGCCGGCCGTCGGAAAATGCGAGATGTAGCGCTGGAAATACCATTGGCCGCGTTCGGTTTCCGTCGGTTTGGTCAGCGCCACCACGCGGGCATAGCGGGGATTGAGATAGGCTCTGGCCGCGAAGATGGCGCCGCCCTTGCCCGCCGCATCGCGGCCTTCGAAAACCGCCATGACCCGTTTTCCCGTGGCCTGCAGCCAGAACTGCACCTTGACCAGCTCCACCTGCAGCGCCTCCAGGTCGGCGTCGTAATCCTCGCGCTTCATTTTCTTGTCGTAGGGAAAATCGCCGGCGGAAAGTTTCTTTTCCTCCACCCAGTCGGGAAGAACCGGATCGTCGATGTCGAAGCTGCGCAGCTTGCCGCCAATGGTGATCTCGACTGTCCGCTTCTTCGTTTCTTCGCCCATGGTTTCCTCCTGATGTTGTTGTGTAAAGGCAACTCGCCGCCAATGAGTTCACATCCATTGCCAGAATTCAAGTGAAACAGGACCGGTTGACCGGGGTGCGGCGGCGGGAACGATTGCGACGTCGATTTTGCGCATATACGTTGTGGAAAATGCGCGACGATGAATCTCTGTCATGAAGCTGGCCTATGAGATTGCGACGCGCTGTCAGACGAGAGTGGAAAGCAGGCTGAAATGGCAGTCATGGAAGGCGATGGTGGATTAAGGCTCTTGGGAAGGAAGCTCGGCCGAAACTGGTTGCCCGTTCTCGTCGTCAGCATGCTTGCCGTCGTGGCCGTCGCGGAACTCAATACGCCCTATATGCCCGCCGCCCTGTGGCTTTGCGCCGTCATCGCCATCCTCACCGTGCGGGATGGGCCTGCGGCCGTTTCCGCAAAGGATGGAGATGCGGCAGAGGAGACTGATGAACCGGAAGTGCCCGGCGAAAGCGTCATTTCCGGCGTGAGAGCCGGCCTTGCGGTTCTGGATACCCCTGTCTTCATCGTCGATAAGAATGCCAGCGTGCTGTTTCAGAATGGTGCAGCGGAACGCGCCTTCGGCCAGCTTCCGCCCGGCGCGCATATTTCCGCCCGGCTGCGTTCTCCCGGCCTGCTGGATGTCATACGCGAAACGATCACCACCGGTCAGCCCAACCAGGTCGAACATTCGGAGCGTTTCCCCTCCGAGCGGGTCTTCATCGTCCGCATCGCCCGCGCGGATATGGGAGAGGGGGCGGGCCCGCCATTCTACATCCTGTCGTTCCGCGACGTTTCCGAGCTCCGCCGCATCGATCGCATGCGCAGCGATTTCGTCGCCAATGCGAGCCATGAATTGCGCACGCCGCTCGCCTCCCTGCGCGGCTTCATCGAAACCATGCAGGGGCCGGCGCGCAGCGACCCGAAGGCGCAGGAACGTTTTCTTGCCATCATGCTGGACCAGGCGACCCGCATGAGCCGGCTGGTGGACGATCTGATGTCTCTTTCGCGGCTGGAATTGCGGGCAAACATCGCGCCGGATCAGAAGGTCGATCTCGTTCCCGTCATCGGCCATGTCCGCGATGCGCTGCTGCCGCTTGCCGACGAGCTGGACGTGACCATCACGCTGCACCTGCCGGACCACCCGGCGGAAGTGCAGGGGGATCGCGACGAGCTGGTGCAGGTATTCCAGAATCTCGTTGAAAACGCTTGCAAATACGGTCAGGAAGGCAAGGTCGTGGATGTCTGGTTGCGGGCCGAGACCGGCAAGCCGGTGGAAGTGAGCGTCGTCGACAAGGGGCCGGGTATTCCGGCCGAACATGTGCCGCGCCTGACCGAGCGTTTTTATCGTGTGAGCGTTGCGGACAGCCGCTCGAAAAAGGGCACGGGCCTGGGGCTTGCCATCGTCAAGCACATCCTTACCCGCCACCGCGCCCGCCTCATTATTAAATCCGAACTCGGCAGCGGCACGGACTTTACCGTCAGATTTTGACATAAAGGACGTGCCGGGTTTTAAAATCGCTAAAATTTATAATTTAAATCAATAATTTAGTTTGTCACAAATCTTTCATCGAAGTGACATAAAAGGATGTGGCTACGGTGGTTAAGAAAAGATCGCCGAGCGCAAGCTAAGAGCGAGTGTCGCTATCGGCTGCGTCCACAACAAAGCCCACGACGGGAGAGACAAATGAACATCGTTAAATTTTCCGCAGCAGCTCTGGTGGCTTCTGTCGCCTTCGCTGGCGCCGCCGCTGCTCGCGACCAGATCCAGGTTGCCGGTTCCTCCACGGTTC
>QFOL01000620.1 GCA_003241215.1 Agrobacterium fabrum | reverse complement strand
CGACAAGGTTGCCGACATTATCGCCGAAACCAGCGAAATCGACCGCGAAACCATTACGCCGGAGAGCCACACGATCGACGATCTGGGCATCGACAGCCTTGACTTTCTCGATATCGTTTTCGCCATCGACAAGGAATTCGGCATCAAGATTCCGCTCGAGCAGTGGACGCAGGAAGTCAACGAAGGCAAGGTTTCCACCGAAGAATATTTCGTGCTGAAGAACCTCTGTGCCAAGATCGACGAATTGCGCGCAGCCAAGGGCTGATGTGATGATGCCCGCTTCAGGCGGGCATTTTCTTTTGATGCCGCCTGCGGGCAAACCATGACTAACCGACCAGAGACGGGCCGGACGAATGCTGCTTGAATATTTTCAGATGATCGACAAGGTCGAAGCCGTGGACATGGCGACGCGCACGTTGAAGGCGCAGTCCGTCGTTCCCGACAAAAGCCCGGTATTCGAAGGCCACTTTCCCGGCATGCCGCTGGTTCCGGGCGTGCTTTTGATCGAGACCATGGCGCAGGCTTCCGGCATGCTGGTTCTGGCGTTTTCCGATTTTGCGTCCATGCCGTTCCTGATGTCGGTCGACGGCGCCAAGATGCGCACCTTCGTGGAGCCGGGCGCTGTTCTCGACATTGAGGCGGTGCTGGAGCATGACGGTTCCGGTTTTGCCGTTACCAAGGCGAAGATCACCTCTGCCGGCAAGAAGGTCTGCGACGCGCAGCTGAAATTGCGCACCATGCCGTTCAGCGAAATTCCGCTTGGGCCCATCGTCAAGAAGCGGGCGGAAGAGGTCGGCCTGATGGCGGCGATTGCCGCGGATGCGCAGAAATAAGCGTTTCCACCCGTTTCGGGGAGGGCATTTTTCCCGCCGGCCCGGTTTCGATGCACGAAAATCGTGGGCTCGCGACGGCGGATCGGGCCTTCACCATTGCCAATCCGCATCGCGCGCTTTATTCCGCAACGCATGAAGTGGTTGTTCGCAACCGCTGTGGATAGCCGTGACCGTTTCGGCGGGGCCGGCTGCAAAGGATGACAGACGATGAAATCTGACAATGATGTGGTGATAACAGGGGTCGGCATCGTGACCT
>QFOL01000619.1 GCA_003241215.1 Agrobacterium fabrum | reverse complement strand
GTCGATCATCAAGGATATCGGCCGGGCGATCAAATATCTGCGCGATTCCACCGGCATGGCGATCCTGCTGGTCGAGCAATATCTGGATTTCTGCCGCGAGCTTGCCGATTACGTCTACATCATGGACCGCGGTGAAATCGTGCATCAGGGCCTGGCCGAAACGCTGGATACGCCGGAAGCGCGGCGTCACCTGACGGTCTAATGCTTCGCGCGCCGATCACGGCATAAAAACGGCCGATTAATATTTTGAAAGTCTATGCGCCTCTGCATGGCTTTCATGCGTAATTTTAGCGTTTCATTAAGTAAAAGCCTATGGTATTGGGCGCATGAAATGCTGCATGCGAGACACAGAAGAAGTCTATTCGCACGCCGCGACTGTTGATCCCTTACATTTCCTGCGCGCTCGACGTATCGTCGGGAAACTGTGCCAATAAAGGCGTGTCAATGATTCAAGACTTTGCAGTGGGCCGGGCTTCCCGGTTGGTGCGCTCCGCACGCAGCCTGTTCCTCGGGCTGGTGATCAGCGCAAGCGCGGGGGCCGCAGCGTCGGCATCGACCTGCGGTCAGGGTATTGGCCCCGGCATGGAACCGGGCCGGCACGACTTTTCCATTCTCTCCAACGGTGAAAAACGCGACGGCGTCTATTTTGTTCCATCGGCCTATGATGGAAACAGGCCGCTGCCTGTCGTGTTCGATTTCCATGGCTCCAACAGCAATCCGCACGGTCAGCTGAACCGCAGCGGCTGGGACAAGCTCGCCGAGCGCGACGGTCTCATGGTCGTGGCGCTGGCCGGCAGCCTGAATGGCGAATTGCCCGGCACCCATGCCTGGAATGTTCCCGGTGTCACCAAGCGTCCGGGCGGGCTGGACGAGGTCGGCTTCATTCGCGACGCCATCACCATGGTGAAGGGCAAGTTCTGCGTGGATGAGGAGCGTTTTTACGGTTCCGGTTATTCCGGCGGCGGGCGCATGCTCTCGCAATTCATCTGCACCCACATTTCCCAAGTAAGGCGCTGATTTCGCTGTCCTGACCATTATATTTCCTATATAAAACATGGTGTTGAAGGCTGCGAGGGGCGCGTTTCATGGA
>QFOL01000618.1 GCA_003241215.1 Agrobacterium fabrum | reverse complement strand
TACAACTTCGGCGAAAAAGGCGACCCGCAAGATCGCTCGCCGTACCGCAGTCAACAAGGCTCGCCGTTCGCGCGTTCGCGGCTTCATCCGCAAGGTCGAAGAAGCCATCGCTACCGGCGATCTCGCAGTCGCAACCGAAGCTCTGAAGGCAGCTCAGCCCGAGATCCAGCGCGCCGCCACCCGGGGCGTTCTGCATGGCAACACGGCATCCCGCAAGGTGTCGCGTCTCGCACAGCGCGTTAAGGCCCTTTCCGCCTAATCCGGCTAATCACAAATAACTATTCTAAAAGCCTGGTCTTTTGACCGGGCTTTTTGTGATTCTAACCGCCTGTTAATCATTCCTGCCGTAACGTGACAAACGCGTGTCAGATGGACGACAGGAAATATTAAATAAAAACAAGTACTTACTGGAGGTGTCTACGGAAATGGGAAGCTTTCTCTACGGAAGTCCCGACGAGTTTTGAGTCAAGAAGATTTTTATTTTTTTGCCAAAACCAGCTCTCAAAAAAAGCCAAAATTGAATCTCATTGATTCATAAGCGATTCTGCTTCGCACCTTGTCGGTGATGCAAAACGGCCTTTGTGAGTCAATGGCCGATCTGAGTTTTTGCAGAAAAAACGCCATTGATCTCTCCCCACGATCCTGCCTAAATGCATTCCAACAAGGGGTGCGGATCTCAGTCCACAGATTATCTCGATGATCGTATCGACGATATTCACCTTCTTGCTGGCGGATCTTTCGAGGTCCGTTTTTTCAGGTCATGGAGCTTTTTGTGCCGTTTCGGTCTCGGAACGGGCAGGAGTTTTTTGTCCTCAAGAATGCGCCTTAAGGTTGCAACGAAAGGAGCGTTTTTAGCGTGTCGCAGGCCTCTCCATGAGGGGGAGGGAAATGGGATAACCGACTCGCAAACGAGTAGTCGCCTTTGGCGTTCTTTCGAGGGGAACGCCGGGAGGCAGAAATAAACGAGGGGGATCCCTGGCGGTCGATCTTTGATCGTCAGGCTATGATTGGCAATTTGAAAGGCGGCAATATGCAATTGAATTTGGCGATGGGTGCGGTGGCTGATGGGGACCGCGCACCAAAGGCATGTGA
>QFOL01000617.1 GCA_003241215.1 Agrobacterium fabrum | reverse complement strand
GGTCTCCGGGCGGTCGAACAGGCATGTTTCGGCGATTTGCGAGCATCTTCTGAAAGACATGAAGGATGAAGGGTTCGGCAACGCCCGCGTCGAAGGTCTCGAGACCGGAGACTGGGTGCTGATCGATACCGGCGACATCATCGTTCATGTGTTCCGCCCGGAAATCCGCGCCTTCTACAACATTGAAAAAATGTGGGCGACGCCGGATATGCCGGAAGAGACGCTGCATTGATGCGGTGAGCCTTTGAGCGAGTGCATCGTTTTTGCCGAAGATCATACCTGACTTCGGAAACGGCGCCTCTGGCCGGAAATCAGACCGGCCGCATAGGAATCCGCAGGCTATGCTGTTAAGAGCGGGACCCTGTTGGGTCACGACGAATGCAGGTTTGCGATGCGGATTTCAATTTTTGCGGTGGGACGGCTGAAATCCGGCCCTGAAAAGGATCTTGCGGCCCGTTATATCGAGCGTCTGGCAAAGACCGGCCCGGCGATCGGGCTGGAGTTTTCGCGGGTGATCGAGGTTGCGGAAAGTCGCGCTTCCAATGCCGAGACCCGCAAGCGTGAAGAGGCCGCGATGCTGGAAAAATATCTGGCTGACGGAGCGGCCCTCGTCCTGCTGGACGAGCGCGGGAAGGCGCTTGATAGTCCCGCCTTTGCTTCCCTTTTTGGCGATCTGCGCGATAGCGGCAAGCGTGACCTTGTGATCGCCATTGGCGGAGCCGACGGGCTCGATCCCGCGCTTTACGAGAAAGCGACCGCTGTTCTCAATCTCGGCAAGCTGACATGGCCGCATCAGATCGTTCGTATCTTGATCGCCGAGCAGCTCTACCGTGCTGTTACGATCCTTTCCGGCCATCCCTATCATCGCGTTTGAATGGGTTTCGATGCGGGTAATTGTCTCAATTTCAACATGAAGCTTGGCGACATCGCTCAATGCGGGCCGCTTTGGCAGCGGCCTTTCCAGAGCCTCTTGGAAGATCGCGGCAAAATCCCTAATATCGGCGCTTCTGCTTCGGCATCAAAGAAAGTTCACATGGACAACAGGCCTCAACGAAAACGGCACGCTGCCCTTGCGGGCGCGGTTATTGCTGCTTTCGTC
>QFOL01000163.1 GCA_003241215.1 Agrobacterium fabrum | reverse complement strand
TCTGGGATATTTGGGAATGGCATTGACGGACAATACGCGCGGCGCGCTTTTCATGGCGCTCGCAATGGCAAGCTTCACGGCCAACGACGCGCTGACGAAATCCGTCACCCCTTACATCAACACCGGCCAGATCATGTTCGTCCGCGGCATCATGACCGTGGTGCTGATCTATATCGCCGCACGCCATTTCGGCGCGCTCCGGCCGCTGAAAACCCTGCTGCGGCCCATCATCATCCTGCGCTGTCTCTGCGAGGTGACAGCCGCCGTTCTTTATCTGACGGCGCTCGGCCTCATCGAATTTTCCAACGCCTCCGCCATATTGCAGTCCCTGCCGCTGGTGGTGACGCTGGGGGCAGCCCTTTTCCTGCGCGAGCCCGTGGGCTGGCGGCGCTGGGCGGCCATCATCACCGGTTTCATCGGCGTGCTGATCATCATCCGGCCCGGCCCCGAAGGCTTCACACCGGGCGCGCTGCTGGTCGTCGCATCGCTCGCCGTCACAGCCGCGCGCGATCTGCTGACGCGGAAAATGTATGCGGATGTGCCCTCGCTCGCCATCACCGTCATCACCGCCTTCGTCAACATGGCCGTGGGCGGGCTGTTGATCGTGCCCTTCGGCGGCTGGCAGCCGATGAATTTCATGATCCTCTCGCATCTCGCCGGTTCCGCCGTCCTGGTGCTGGTGGGTTATCAGGCGATCATTCTTGCGATGAGATCGGGCGAAATCTCCTTCGTCGCGCCGTTCCGTTACACCAGCCTGCTCTGGGGGTTCATGATCGGCGTGTTCTTCTTCAACGAGAAAATCGACGGCTATACCATCGCAGGCGCCATGATCGTCATCGGTTCGGGCCTCTATACCTTTTATCGCGAAAGCCTGCGCAAGCGTTCGCAGATGGCCAAGCGCTCGGCTGCGACACCCACCGCCGCGACCACGGTGCGGCCGGCTTCCGTTACGAAAGCTGCCGTTACGGAAGAGGCGGGAGAATGAGATGAACAGCGGCCGCTTTCTCGACCGGACCACCCCGCCCCACATCATCACGCTTGTTGTCATCGCCGGTGTCGCGGCGCTGTGCATGAACGTGTTCCTACCCTCGCTCGCCGCCATGGCGGTTTATTTCGAGACCGACTATGCGGTGATGCAATTTGCCGTATCCGGCTATCTCGCCGCCACCGCCTGCCTGCAGCTCATCATCGGCCCGCTCTCCGATCTCTTCGGCCGTCGCCCGGTCATGCTTGCCAGCATTGCGATGATGATTGCCGCCACGCTGGTCTGCATGCTGGCGCCCAACATCACCGTCTTCATGATCGGGCGTGTGGCGCAGGCGGCCGTCGTCTCCGGTTTCGTGCTGGCCCGCGCCATCGTGCGCGACATGGTGCCGATGGAACAGGCCGCTTCGATGATCGGTTATGTGACCATGGGCATGTCGGTCGTGCCGATGGTCGGTCCCACGGTGGGGGGCCTGCTGAACGACCTGTCCGGCTGGCAGTCCAGCTTTGCGCTTCTGGCCGTGCTCGGCGTCGGCATATTGCTGCTCGCCTGGTTCGATCTCGGTGAAACCAACAGGAGCAAATCGGCGAGCTTTTCGCAGCAGTTCCACGCCTGGCCGGAGCTTCTGCGGTCGCCGCTCTTCTGGGGATATGCGCTGACCTCTACCTTCTCGTCGGGCATGTTCTTTTCCTTCCTTGGCGGTGCGCCCTTTGTCGGCAGCGTGCTTTATGGGCTTGCGCCGGCCATGCTCGGCCTGCAGTTCTTCTTCATGGCCAGCGGTTACATGCTCGGCAACTTCATCTCCGGCCGTTACGCCAGCCAAATCGGCATTACCCGCATGATGCTCTCGGGCAATGTCATCGCCATTGTCGGCATCGTCACGGCCATCGTGCTGATTTCCGCCGGTGCGGAAAGCGCCTATGCGTTTTTCGTGCCGCTTTCCCTGATCGGCGTCGGAAACGGCGTGACTTTGCCGAGCGCCAATGCCGGTATGGTCAGCGTCCAGCCGCATCTGGCCGGTTCCGCCTCAGGCCTCGGCGGCGCGATGACCATCGGTGGCGGCGCAGCACTTTCGGTGCTCGCCTCCTCGGTCCTGTCAAAGGAAGACGGGACCTGGCCGCTTCTTCTGGTGATGCTGGCGACCGGCCTTGTCGCCCTGCTCACCACCTATGTCGTAAGGCTGCAGGAACAGCGGCAATGAGCGCCCCTCCCCGTCAAATACCCGGCCTCGTGCTCGCCGGCGGCCTGTCGCGGCGCATGGGCAGCAACAAGGCGATGGTGACGCTGGGAGATGCGCCCCTGCTGTCCCACGTCATCCGCCGCATCGCGCCGCAGGTCTCGGATGTCACCATCAACGCCGCCAATGGCTGGGCGGAGAGTTTCGGCCTGCCGCTGCTGCCGGATACGCTGAACGGCCATGCCGGACCGCTCGCCGGCATTCTCGCCGGCATGCGGCATTTCCGCAATCGCGACGCCGCCGGCAGCCACTTCCTGACGGCGCCCGCCGACAGCCCGTTCTTCCCTGACGATCTGGCGGCCCGGCTGTGCGAACACGTATCGGACAATGCGATCGTCATCGCCGCCTCCAGCGGCCAGCTTCACCCCGTCTTCGCGCTGTGGCCGGTGGCGCTGGCCGACGATCTCGAGGATTGGCTGAAGAACGATGCAAACCGCCGCATCCGCGCCTATCTTGCCCGCCATGTCACCATCGGCGTCGCATTCCCGCCGCTCGAAACGGCAAAGGGCAGCCTCGATCCGTTCTTCAACATCAACACGCCGGATGAACTGGCGCTGGCGCGCAGCTATCTGGAACATTTACAATAAAGATGCATAGCGGTCTTATCATCGGGACAATGCGCTGGAACAAAGAGATGGAGCCTGGAACCATGGCGACGCAAAAGGTCTTCGGCATTGCCGGCTGGAAGAACTCGGGCAAGACCGGCCTTGCCGTCAGCATCGTCACCGAGCTGACGGCGCGCGGCTACCGCGTCTCCACCATCAAGCACGCCCATCATGATTTCGACATCGACAAGGTCGGCGCCGACAGCTGGCGTCACCGCCAGGCCGGCGCGCAGGAGGTCACCATCGTTTCCGGCACCCGTTTCGCCATCATGCATGAATTGCGCGGCGAACCGGAACCCTCCTTCGAGGATATTCTCGCCCGCCTCGCCCCCTGCGATCTGGTCTTGATCGAGGGCTACAAATACGAACCCGTGCCGAAGATCGAAGCACGCCGACTGGAAGCCGCCAAGACCGAACCGCTCGCGCCGCTCGATCCACATATTGTGGCCATTGCCGCCGATCATGCGGTGGCCGAGACGACGCTTCCCGTCTTCGATCTCAACGATACGGGCGCCATTGTCGATTTCATCGAGAGGACGGTTGGACTGGTGAGGCCTTAGTCGGCCCGGTCCCAAACCGTTTCCCGGCAATGGCGATGGTGAGCTCATGTTCTCGCGATCGATCACGCCCCGATACAAGACGCGGATCACAACCGGAGCGAAAATTCCGGGCTGGAAATCCCTGCTTGTCGCGTCAACTGAAACAGAAAAACGAAACCATGGGCGAATGTCTTGCGAATGACACGTTAGGGTAGCATATTTCCCGAAAAGGGGAGATGACCATGGGGAAGATCGTTTCTGCGCGTGCCTATGCCAATAACGAAGTTGCCTACCTCGCCTGGGATATCGACGGCAAGATTGAGGGTTGCCTCGGCTTCGAGGTTGTCCGCGTCTATCTTCAGGCCGATGGCGGCATCGCCCTTCGCGACGATGGTGAGGAGGATCGGGTCACCTGCGCAGCCTGGGTCGCCTTCAAAGGCCAGCGCAACCCCCATTGGCTCCCGCAAACCACCTCCGTCTGGCCGGTCCAGAAATTGTCGTGGCGCGATCTCACGCTCCGCAAACGCCGCAACAAGGCGGCGCTCCGCCCTTCCGAGGTTTTCGTCCGCTACGAAATCCGGCCGCTCGGCGATCTTCAGCCAGGAATGGAACCCGCGCAGGACCCCACGCCCGCCGATGTCGACGTGGTCAAGCGCGACCCGGATGGAAAACCGGTTCTCGACGCACAGAACAAGCCGGTGAAGACCAGAACAAAGGCTTATGAAGGCTCACCCCGGCCGCTCGGTTATCTCGGTCCGGCGGTCGCCACCAATGCCATCCATGTCACCCGCCGGTTAGGCCCGTTCCAGTCCACCTTCACCAACGGCGTTCTGGCGGCGCAGTGGCTGCGCAATGTCATCTGGGAAGACGGCGTCAAGAAGCCGAACGAGTTGATGGAGATGATCTCCGATCCCAAAAACGGCATTCGAAAATATCTCGCCGGCGATGTTCTTCCGATGCTGCGTGAACTGTTCGAGCGGCCGGGCTCCTTCCTGCTGGCTCTCTATGAACTCGACGACCCCGAACTCGTCGAACTGCTTTTAACGAACAGCGACCGCATCCGCGTCATCCTGTCAAATACCGGCCTGGTGGAGGGCGCGTGGGATGTCAGGAACGCCCATGCGCGCCAGGCGCTGATCGACGCCGGCGTCGATATCCAGCATCGCATGTTCAACAACTCCACCCATATCGGTCACAATAAGTTCGTGGTTCATCTCCAAGAAGACGGCACGCCCCAGTCGGTCTTCACCGGCAGCACCAACTGGACGCCGACCGGCCTTGCGGGACAAACGAACAACGCCGTCCTTGTCGAGGATAAAGCCGTCGCCGAGGGGTTTGCCGATTACTGGCGCCGGATGCTGGAGGATGTTCTCCCGCTCCCCGAGGAATTCGATGACGGCATGCCCGACAACCAGCAGGCCGCACCCTTCCGGTCATCGAACGAGACGCCGGCCCGCTTCACGCTCGCCAACGGCGCAAGGCTCGATGTCTGGTTCTCGCCCAATATGAAGGCGCGCCGCAAGGGCGCGGCGATCCCGCCCGATCTGCAGGACATATACCGCCTCATGCGCAGGGCCGAAGACGCGATCCTGTTTCTGGCCTTCTATCCCGGCCAGCGCGGCAAGGACTCCATCGTCGGCGAAGCCATCGACATCGGCCGGAGGGACCAGAAGCTCATCGTCAGCGGCGCCGTATCGAGCGCCCAGGCCATGCCGAACTATATTCCCGCCCGGAAGAATGACCCGGACGATCCCGATGATGACGAGGAAGCGGTATCCCCGCATGTCTTCTCGGAAGCCAATGTTTCCATCGTGCGGGCTTCGCGTCTGGACGATCGGGACCTGCTGGCCGATTTCGGCGGCGAGGAACTCACCGCCAAGGGTGGCATCGGCGCAATCATCCACGACAAGGTGGTCGTCATCGATCCGCTGTCGGATGACTGCGCGGTCATTTTCGGCAGTCACAATCTCGGTTTCAAGGCATCCTATTCGAACGACGAGAATCTGTTGATCGTGCGCGGCGACAAGGCTCTTGCCGCAGCCTATGCGGTGCACATCCTCGATGTCTACGATCACTACCGTTTCAGGGCGATCGAGGCGGAACTCAAGCGACAGGGCCGGAAGGGATGGTCGGGATTTCTGGCCACGGACGACACGTGGCTCGACCCATATGCCGACGGGGCGAAGGGCGCGCTCATGCGGTACTTCGCGCGAGGGTAACCCAACGGCCGGACTGATATCATCGAACAGGGGACTTGAATGGATATCTATCAGCAGATTTGGGATGCCGATCAGGCGGGCAATGGCATAAAGCCCATCCTGGATGGGACGCCGGGCGATGCCGACCATGGCTATGTGTCCGTCGTATCGTCATCAGCCGGAGGGCAGGACATCAAGCTGCTGTCCAGCGTCGTGATCCCGCCGCGGAAAATGCTGACCTATGAGCGGGTGACGCGGCTCTTCGACAATTATGCCCTGGATGAGCAGGATCCCGAACTCGAAACCCCGGAAGAACGTCAGGAGGTTCACGACCTTCTCGACGCGGTGGTCGATACGCCGCCGATGCAGGTCGCCCGCGCTTATGTGAGCGAGGCAACAGGCACGACCGTCTCCAGGGATCGCTGGTACGCGGTCCTCCTCGAACAATGGTTCCGGACATTCGCCCAGGGCGGCGATCCCGCCCTCACCGGGTTCGAGCATATCTTCGTCGGCGAACAGGAAGGACCGAAGGTTCAGGGTTACCACTTCTGGTACAAGTACCATCTCGACGACGGGCTTGCCGGCACCATCGACAGGAACCGGTTTCCCGGGTTCAAGGATGACCGCATCGTCTATCTGCGCGGCATGTATGACAATGGCCAGGAACGATTTCCAGAATCGGTGACCATCTCCTATCGCTGGGACGCGCCGGATTATGAGCGTGGCGCGCTGCGCCCCCTGACCAAGCCGAAGGGCGGATTTTTTGTCGGTTGCAGCGTCGAAGGCCTGATGGCGATCGGCACGGTTCGCGCGCATCTCGGCGCCCGCGCGCCGAAGGAGGCCGTCATCAATGGTGCGCGATATGATCTGAAGCTGTTCCGCAGCGCCGATGACCAGCATATCCGCACCTTCTATCCGGTCTTTCTCGGCCCGGCCGGAAGCGAGCCACAAGAGGTTCCGGTTCTCGGGCAACGGGGACAGCCCGAGCCGATCACCGGCGGACCAATGCGAATTCTCGCTGCGCTGGTCAATCCCGTCGGTGAGGATCCCGGCCAGGAGACTGTCACCCTCATCAACAGCGGCGCCGAGACCGTCTCGCTCGAAGGCTGGTTCCTGGTCGACAAGATGAAAAACCGCTTCGCCGTCGGCAACGTGTCACTGGCCGGCGGCATGGCGACCACGGTGCTGCTGCCGAAAGGCTCCATTCAGCTCTCGAACAAGGGCGGCGAGATCCGGCTGGTCAACCGCGATGGCCACACGGCGCATCTCGTCAGCTATTCGAAGGCGCAGGCCCGCACGGAGGGGCAGACGATCATATTCTGAGCCCGGTTTGGCCTGGTCGTCCGGGGCGGTTGACGGCAGGCCGCGCGCCTTCAAAAATGAAAAGGGCCAAAAATGAAAAAGCCGGGCTCATCACCCGGCTTTGTCATTCCTTGAGACGCAATACCTATTCAAGGAAACTGGAGGGGTTCACCGGCGTCGCATCCTTGCGGACTTCGAAGTGAACCTGCGGACGCTTGGCGCTGCCGGTCATGCCCGAGGTGGCGATGGTCTGGCCGCGCTGCACCTTCTGGCCGCGCTGCACATCGAGATTGGCGGCGTTGCCGTAAACGGTGACCTTGCCGTCGTCGTGACGGACCAGAACCGTGTTGCCGAGCTGCTTCAGGCCGTTGCCGGCATAGATGACCACGCCGTTTTCGGCGGCCTTGATCGGCGTACCTTCCGGAACGGAGATATTGATACCGTCATTGCGGCTGCCATCAACATTGTCGCCGAAGCTGTTGATGACAGCGCCGCGGACCGGCCAGCGATATTTGCCGATACCCGTGGATTCCGGAGCAACGGAGGCCATGTCAGCCTTCTTCTCGATGTCGCCGACACTTGCGGTAGCCGGCGCGGCAGGCGCCGCTGCGGCGGTGGCGGCAGCGGGAGCCTTGTAGGGCTCAGGCTTGATGGAAGCGGTTTCGACCGGCTTCGCGGCAACCGTTTCCTTGGCGGGAACGGAGGCAGTCTTGATGCCATCGGTGCCGGCGCCCGGCATGGCAAGCGTCTGGCCGATACGAATGCTTTCGTTGGTCAGACCGTTTGCAGCCTTCAGGGCGGCAACCGACACACCGTTTTCACGGGCGATCTTCGCCAGGCTGTCACCCGGCTGAACCTTGTAACCACCGCTCGGCGGCAGCGGCTTGCCGCCGGGAGGCGTCAGCTTGCCGGCTTCGGAGGAAACCTTGTCACGAACGGCGGCCTGCGACGGCAACACGGCCACGTTCCCCTCGGGGCCACGCAGCGGGGTCGGCTGGTCGCCATTGCGGTTCAGCGCGATATTGCCGGCTGCATCCTTGGCGGCGTTGCGGACCTGACCGAATTTCGGAATGAGGATCGATTGGCCGGCCTGCGCCGAGGATGCGGTCTTCAGGCCGTTGACGCGCAGCAGTTCCTTTTCCGGAACGCCGTAACGGTTGGAGAGCGTCGCGATGCTTTCACCGGGACGCAGGGTCACGGAGGAAGCGCCATCGGTGTGCCAGCCGTTCCTGTCGGGCCGTACGGTTGCGGTGGTCAGATTGTCGGTGACGGGAGCAGCAGCCTGCTGGGCGGGCGCCGCAAGAGACGGCTGGGCCTGTCGCTGGGCGGACGGGAAAGGCTGGGCCATGGCTTCGTTGCGGGTCGAGGGATCGCGGCTGGCAACGGCTGTCGGGGCAGACAGCTCGGAACGCTGCACCGGCGAGGCCGAAGCGCGGGCTGTGGAGGGTTGAACGCCGCCATAACCACCCGATTGCGGATAGGAATTGCCCGCCATATTCTGATTGGCGTAACCGCCCTGCGGCGCGGCAGAGGCGTAACCGCCATTCATGTCGCCTTGCGGAACCGGGGCCTGCCCGTAAGCACCGCCGCCCTGCCGGGCTGGAATTGACGCCGTGGTCATCTGGTCCGGTCCACTGGAAAAGAGGCCGCTGAACCGCGATGCATCCGAGCTACAGCCCGTTGCGACGCTTGCCAGCAATGCCGCTGCGAACATTTTTGCGACTGATTTTCCGATTTTAGACGAATGTCTCATACGCAT
>QFOL01000616.1 GCA_003241215.1 Agrobacterium fabrum | reverse complement strand
TTTGTCCGCCGCGATGTCGCTTCTCGTCGTTGTTGCAGGATGCAATTCCTCCAACCCGTCGGACTCGCTTGCCGTCAACCCGCCGGCGGCGCAGGCCGCACCGACGGCTGCCGTGGTTCAGGCCAATTGCCCGGCCGTGACGGTTCTCGACGCCAACGCCGTTCACCGCGTTTACACCGGCGGCGCCAAGGACGATCCGCAGAAACTCGCCTATCAGGTCTCGCTATCAGATACGACGCGTTCCTGCACCGCCAATGAAACGACGCTGACGGTAAACGTGCTGGCGCAGGGTCGCCTCGTTCCCGGCCCGATGGCCAAGCCTGGGCGCGTCACCGTGCCGGTCCGCGTGACGGTGAAGGATGGCGACGGCGAAATCTACGGCGAAACGACCAACTTCGCCATCGATGTCCCGGCAGGCGGCGCCGGCACGCAGTTCATCTTCAACAACGACCACGTGGCGATCCCCAACGGTCCGGGCGGTGCAGCGCGGTCTGTCAGCGTCTATATCGGCTTTGCCGAGCAGGGTGCGAAGGCCAAGACCGCGCGCCGGTGATTTGACGGGTGAAATGTAAAAACCGGAGGCTGCTTTTGCGGGCTCCGGTCAGATCGCGGACAAACCATTCCTCACGCGCGACGTCATCCTCGGGCTTGTCCCGAGGATCCAAACACGTATCGTAAAATCAAACTGTTGCAGATGCTCGGGACAGGCCCGAGCATGACGAAGTGGCGTTTGTGACAAAGCCAGAGATTAAAAAGCGCCTTCCCACTCCGCCATTGCCGCAATCACGGCCGGCAGGTCCTGCATGCGCGAGATCACCGTTTCGGCGCCCGCATCCGTCAGCCGGTCGGCATGGCTCGGATAGGTGTGGGATGCGCCGGTGAAGCCGATGACACGCATGCCGGCGGCTCTTGCGCCATGGATGCCGTGCACGGAATCCTCGACCACCACCACGCGGTCGGGGGAAACGCCGAATTGTGCCGCGCCATGCAGGAAGATGTCGGGCTTCGGCTTCACGCGGTCGGCTCCAAGGTCCTTGGCGGAATAGATATGCGGCGCGAAATAGGGCTTCAGCCCCACTTTCGTCAGCATCATGTCGAGCCGGTGG